>JAZKZF010000061.1:0-50573 GCA_045612525.1 Paludibacteraceae bacterium
AAAAAATAAGCCGTATGAAAACAACCAACTTCCTGCCACTATCCCAATCTATCCTATGGATAACTCTATTAGCTTCCATCATCATACTCGTTGGAATAGGTGTGATAGCATATCAATGGCGACAACTGCAACAACCTCATCTGCTGTTCGTCCTCATACTGCTCGTCGTGGCCCTACTAAGTTGTATGGTGCTCATCCCACGCAAATTAACAGTAACAACAGACGAGATCAATATCCATCTTCTTGCTTGGAAAATCAACATTCCTGCCGATGAAATCGAGAAAATTGAGCACTATCCACACGGCATTCAGTCCAGCCGCATTGCAGGAGCAGGTGGGTTCTTTGGCAACCTTGGTCTGTTCACTTGCCAAGAATGTGGCAAACACTTGTCTTTGATTACCGACCCTAAAGATGTCTGCATCATCACCCGCAAAAGCAAAAAGCCTATCGCAGTGAGCATAGCAGACAACAGCGTTTTCAACGCCATTGCCGAAGTACAAGAGAAAAATTAAACTTTTTTCGCTCTTTCATTTGCATAAACCAAAGAAAATCACTACCTTTGCAGTCGAATTCATAAAAATACACGTTGCCTATGAGATAAAACTTACTACTTTTGCAAACAAACAACAAAATTAAAATCATTAAGTTATGAAGAAAATTCATTTTTCATTGCTCATGTTAGCAATCGTAGTAATCTGCACCTCGTGTGTTCGTGAACCAGAATCAGTAGCGTTTATTACTAGTCATTTGAATGTACCAATTACCCTCTACAACGATAGAGATTCTGTACATTTAGTTCCTTTGCAAAGAACCTACTTGTGTCATGTTGAAGTTGAAGACGGAAAATTTGTCGGTTGTACGGGTATGAATTGGACATTTAATTTGTGTGATCCGGTCATTAAAATAGGTATATTAGATACCATATACACCGTACCAGAGCAGTATCAAATGTTCTTGTCGGATGTGGATAATTATATGCATCATTTAGGTTATAGTAGTAGCAGTTCATCTCCTATTAAATACGAGCATAGTTGCTATGATTACAACTTGAGAGCGGACTTTGTAGAACAAATTATCAACGCATCTGAAGCTTGTAAATAGTTCATTACCAATCTACTTCAAATAATAAATAAGCCTTGTACTATTCTCGCACAAGGCTTATTTATTTTACAAATGTCTTTTTATTTGCTTAAGAAATCCTCGACTACCAACGCTGCCATCGCCTCTACTACTGCCGCAGCCCGCACAGCGATGCAAGCATCGTGACGACCAATACTCTTGCCTTTCGCCTCATCGCCTTCTCGCCTTATCGCCTCAAATGTTTTGCGATTGGATGCCGTAGGTTTGAAGACGCAACGGAAGACTACCGGTGTACCATCGGATATGCCGCCTGCTATTCCGCCAGATATAAGAGTTTGACTATCTGATAGATACATCTCGCTCCCTTTCAGTCCTACTCCCTCAAATCCCGAACCATATTCAAATCCTTTACAGCCATTGATACTCATCATGGCATATGCCAAATGACTTTGTAGCTTATCGAAAATAGGCTCGCCCACTCCTACAGGCAAACCTGTAATCACACATTCTACTATTCCACCTATGCTATCGCCATCACGCTGAATAGCAGAGATATACTCATTAAATCGTTCTGGATTTTTCTCTTCGCCCACTTGCACTAACTTCGCTTGTATCTCTACGCCCTTCTCTTTCAGCAATTGCTGCGCCACACTTCCTGCTACTACACGCGAAGCAGTCTCACGAGCAGAAGCCCTACCACCGCCACGGTGATCTCGAATACCATATTTCTCCTGATAGGTTTGGTCCGCATGTCCAATACGATAGGAGTGTTTAAGCCATTCGTAATCCTCTGGACGAGCATCCTTATTGCGAATGATAAACGCAATCGGCGTACCCAATGTCACACCATCAAGCACACCACTTAGCCACTCTACCTCATCTCCCTCGCGCAAGGCTCGCGGCGAAACTCCTTGAACCTGTTCCCCTCCTTTTAGGGAGGGGTTAGGGGTAGGCTTCCTTCCTGCGCGTTTGTCCAACGCCTGACGAATCATATCCATGTCAATAGGCACCCCCGCAGGTACACCATCTAGTACACCCCCTATTGCTTTGCCGTGCGATTCTCCAAAAGAGGTAAAAACGAAGTTTTTTCCTAACGTATTCATCTAATCCTTCAATTATGGGGGCAAAATTACTAAAAAATTTGCATATCTGCAAAAAAAGTTGTATCTTTGCGCGTTAAAATGCAACTAAACGAAATAGAATTAAACTTATAAAATCATTTTAGATATGAAAAAATCAATTTTTACGCTACTATTTGTTGCGATTGGTGGAATGACAATGTTTGCAGCGCAACCTAAGATTTGGCTGCTCGGTGATGGTACCATGGCGGGATGGGGTAAAGCCTTTGCAGAACAAGTTGGAGCTACTGTAGAAGTGAAAAATATCGCTCAAGATGGATTAAGCATGAAAGTGCTTGATGAAATGGGTGGATTGGATAGTGTGATAGTTGATAAGACCAAAAAGGATTTTCTGCTGGTTCAATTAGGTCAAAACGACTTGAATGAAACCAACTTAGATACATACAGCTCATTGGACGACTTTACCCAAAAACTTGTTGCGTTGGTGCATGCTGCCGAGAAGACGAAAATGATGGTTATTCTTTGCACGCCATTAGCTCATCCTTATTACAAAGAGGGTGTCTTGATTGATCGTCTAGGTGGCTATGCTGAGGCTGTACGTCGTGTGGCAATCAGTTTGGATGTGCCATTGATTGATTTAGAGGCATCGTCACATGAGTGGATTGCAGGTTTGGGCGAAGAAGGCGTGCAAGCATACTACAATGATTTGAATACAGAGGAGCGCCCAGCGGGTGAATACCTCTTGAATGATTCGGGTGCGCAAGAAGTGGCACGCATGGCATTGGACGGCATGCTGATGGTTGGTAGTTCAAAAATCACAAAATTGCTCGCAAAATAATACTTGACTATTGTATCGTGAACTCATTGCTCGCTGATTATTGGTTGCAGTTGATTGACGGCTCGTTGAGCTGTTGGTTGGTGGGAGCGTTGCTATTGGTCGTGATACATCAGGTGTATTATTACCTCCGTTATATCCGTTTGAAAAAATGCAAACCAACGGAGATAACAGAAGAACTTCCTGCTGTGAGCGTGATTGTATGCGCTCGAAACGAGGAGGATAACCTACGTGACTACTTGTATACGTTGCTCAATCAGGATTATCCAAACTACGAGGTGATTGTAGTGGATGACGGCTCAGAAGATCAAACTACCATGATCCTGGAGCAATATACGCGCCTCAACAAGCATATGTATCACACCTTCGTGCCTCGTGAAGCGCGTGTGATGAGCACCAAAAAATTAGCATTGACCATTGGAGTGAAAGCTGCGCATTACGATTATCTGCTAATGACGGATGCAGATTGTCGTCCAGAGTCACGCAATTGGATTCGTGAGATGATGAGCGGATTTATCTGTGGGGGAGAGCAGATAGAAGTCGTGTTGGGATATGGAGCTTACTTCGAGAAAAATACGCTGTTGAGCAGCTTGATTAACTACGATACACTCTTCATCGGTTTGCAATACCTTGGTATGGCGGTCGCAGGATATCCGTATATGGGGGTTGGTAGAAACTTAGCATATAAAAAAGATACGTTCTTTAAGAATCACGGTTTTCGTGGATTACTCAATGAGCGTTCTGGAGACGACGATTTATTTGTGAATAAAGTTACGAATAACCACAATACGGCCATTGTCTGCTCGCGCGATAGCATTACTTGGTCACCTCCCAAGACAACATGGCGGGAGTGGTTCCATCAGAAACGTAGACATCTTTCCGTGTCGCCTCATTATAAGAGAAGTAGCAAACTTCGTTTAGGCATCGAGCCCATCACACGCGGATTGGTGTATGCTCTGCTCATTGCTACTTTCATCTTCGGCAACGGCTTGGCAATATGCATTGCATATGGGTTATGGTGCTTGCGATTGATCATTCAGCTCTGTGTAATCAATAGCTCAGCTCATCGATTAGGAGGACGAATGTTTGGTATAGAGATTGTTGCATATGATATGATGCTCCCATTGATCTCACTTTGGATACTCATTACCCAACGTTTTCGCAAACGACAATTATATTGGTAAAAATTTGAACTAAATTGAACAATATTGAACCATTTTAAACTATACTTATTATGGAAGAACAAAAACTCAACATCAACCTCTCTCCAGAGGTAGCAGAAGGCAATTATTCTAACCTCGCCATCGTAGCGCACTCATCATCGGAGTTCGTAGTGGATTTCGTGCGCATGATGCCTGGTCAAAAGAGTGCGAATGTGCAATCACGCATCATCATGACCCCTGAGAATACCAAGAAACTCCTCTTCGCACTGCAAGAGAATGTAGCAAAATACGAGAAGCAATTTGGTACGATCAAAATAAACGGCACACCTGCTCCTGGAAGTACTATACCTATGTCCTTCGGCGGCGGTCAAGCATAACAAGTTGTTTTTGTTGGTATCTTGCGGTTTGTCGGTTGGTCATTATGTACCACATAACTCCCGCCCTCTGTGCCGCAATCTACTCAACAAAAAAGCAACTTCAGCATTGAAACTTTGAAACAAGCGGCTTTGCCGCGTGAAACCTTTAAAACTCTTTTTATCTATGAAGAAGACTTTCCCAGCCAGTCAGCTCATTATCAATGAGGACGGCAGTATATTCCACCTCCACATTCGCCCAGAACATCTGGCGGATAAGGTGATATTGGTTGGCGACCAAGGTCGCGTTAACATGGTAGCTTCGTTTTTCGACGAGGGCAGCATCGAATGCGACATTCAAAGTCGTGAGTTCCATACTATTACAGGTAAATACCACGGCAAACGCATCTCGTGTATCTCTACGGGCATCGGCACCGACAACTGCGATATCGTGCTCAATGAGCTTGACGCTCTCGCAAATATCGACTTCGTCACCCGCACCGAGAAAGACGAACACCGCACCCTTGAGATCGTGCGTATCGGCACTTGCGGCGGTATGCAAGAGGATATTCCTCTCGGCACTTTCCTCGTGAGTGAGAAATCCATCGGTTGGGATGGCGTACTGGCTTTCTACGAAGGTCGTGACGAGATAGCCGACCTCGGCTTTGAGGACGCATTGGTGGACTTCATCCACTATCCTGCTAAGGCTGCTCGCCCATACGTAGTAGCTGCTAATCCTGAGCTCGTCAATCGCATTGCAGGCGAAGATATGATGCGTGGTTGTACCATTGCTGCTAATGGTTTCTATGGCCCTCAAGGTCGTGTACTCCGCTGCGATTTGGCGGTAAAGGAGATCAACGACCTGATTACCGACTTCCGTTATGAAGGACAACGCATCACCAACTACGAGATGGAAGGTAGTGCTATCGCAGGATTGAGTCTGCTGATGGGACACAAAGCCATGACCGTCTGTTGCGTCATCGCCCAACGCAAAGTAGAAGCTGCCAACACCGACTACAAACCTCGTATCAAACAATTGGTACAAACTGTATTAGAACGAATTTAATAACGACTTTAATGTCCTTAACGACGTTAAAGTCCTTAAACAATTAACAATGAAGAAACTCGCAATCCTCAGCCTAGCGCTCGTAGCACTCAGCGCATGCTGCAAACAAGATCAAACATTCGACTACACCGTGGACAAATTTTATGACCTCGAGATTCTGCGCTACCAAGTGCCAGAGTTTGACTCTCTGAGTCTGCAACAAAAAACTCTCGTTTATCACCTTACCGAAGCAGCCTTGCACGGTCGTGATATTCTCTTCGACCAAAACGGTCGCTACAACCTGCGTATCCGTCGTGCCCTCGAAGCACTCTACACCCAATACAAGGGCGACAAGAAAAGCGAGGAGTTCCTCAATTTCGAGAAATACCTCAAGCGCGAATGGTTTGCCAATGGTATTCACCATCACTATGCATCTGATAAGTTCCATCCTGAGTTCTCTCAAGAGTGGTTTGTAGCTGCATGCGCTGAAGCAGGCGTGACTTACGATGAGGCTATCCTGCCCGTTATCTTCGACCCAACCGTAATGCCTAAATCGCTCAGCCTTGAGGGCGAAGACCTCCTCCTCGCATCTGCCAACAACTACTACGAGGGCGTGACCCAAGCAGAGGCAGAAGCATACTACGAAGCACACAAAGATAACTCTGCTGAACCACTCTGGATTGGTCTCAATAGCAAACTTGTCAAGGAGAACGGCAAAGTGGTTGAGCGCGTGTATAAAGTAGGAGGTATGTATGGCGCCGCTCTTGAGAAAGTGGTAGAGCACCTTGAGAAGGCCCTCCCATTTGCCGAGAACGAGCAACAACGCCTCGTTATCGAGAAGATGATTGAGTTCAACAAGACTGGTGATTTGAAAGCCTTCAACGAGTACTGCATCGCATGGGTGAAGGATCTAGACAGCCGTGTGGACTATGTGAATGGTTTTACCGAGACATATGCTGATCCTCTGGGCATTACTGGTACTTGGGAGTCACTCGTGAACTTCAAAGACATGCGTGCAACCCACCGTTGCCAAACCATTTCTGACAACGCACAATGGTTCGAAGACAACTCGCCTACTGACCTCAAATACAAGAAAGAGGAAGTCAAGGGCGTAAGTGCAAAGGTAATCACTGCTGCTATCTTGGCTGGCGACTGCTATCCTGCTACTCCTATCGGTATCAACCTGCCTAACGCCAACTGGATTCGCAAGGATTACGGTTCTAAGTCTGTGACTATCGACAATATCACCCACGCCTACAACGAGGCTGCCAAGGGCAATGGCTTCAACGAGGAGTTTATGATCAGCCCAGAGGTGATTGCTATGTATGAGAAGGCAGGTGCTTGTGGCGACTTGCACACCGACCTCCACGAGTGCGTAGGTCACGGTTCTGGTAAATTGATGCCAGGCGTTACTAAAGATGCACTCAAAGAGCATGCTTCCACCATTGAAGAGGCGCGTGCCGACTTGCTCGGTCTCTACTATATGGCTGATCCTAAGCTCGTTGAACTCGGACTCTTGGAGGACGAGGAGGCATACAAAGGTTTCTACTACCAACAAATGATGAACGGCCTCATGACCCAACTTGTGCGCATTGAGCCAGGCAAAGATATTGAGGAGTCACACATGCGCAACCGTCAACTCATTGCGCTTTGGGTGTTCAAGAATGCAAAGAACAACGAGGTGGAGATGATCGAGCGCGATGGCAAACACTACCTCCAAATCAATGATTACGAGGGTATTCGTTGTTTGTATGGCGAGTTGCTCCGTGAAATCCAACGCATCACTTCCGAGGGCGATTACCCTGCTGCTAAAGCCATGGTGGAGGAGTACGCTGTGAAGGTGGACCAAGACTTGCACAAAGAGATATTGGAGCGTTACGAGAAACTCAACCTGGCGCCATACAAGGGCTTTGTGAACCCTGTCTATACTGCGCACTACGATGCAGAAGGCAATATCACGGATGTTACTCTTGACTACACAGAGGGTTACATTGAGCAGCACCTCCGCTACTCTCGTGACTATTCCTTCCTTCCAGATATAAATTAATGCAGATTGAACTGCCCATATCGAAGTCTATAGCCAATCGTTGGCTCATGCTTCAGGCTATACACGGAGACGAGCTTATGCCCGTCTCCGATTCTATGCCCGACGATGTGCAGATTCTTCACCGCTCCTTATGCCTTATAGCCGCATCGCCTCATAGCCTCATTGATGTGGGCAATTGCGGTACTGCCATGCGTTTCCTCACCGCCTACTGCGCTCAGTTAGAAGGCCAAACTACCATCTTGGATGGCATTGAGCGCATGCACCACCGTCCTATAGGTCAGTTGGTGGATGCCTTGCGTGAGATAGGCGCAGATATTGAGTATTTGGGCGAAGATGGCTTCCCCCCTTTACGCATTAAGGGATGTATATTGGATAAGCATAGGATAGTGACTATCAATAACCCACAATCCACGCAATATATATCAGCCCTACTGCTAATTGGAGCAAATGTGATAACCAACTCCACTTCTCCTTATATATATATCACGCAAGAAGTAATAAAGCAATATCAGCTTTCGCCTTTCAGTTTTCACCTTACAGTTGAAAAAGATTGGAGCGCAGCCGCCTTCTGGTACGAGTATGTGGCCCTTCATGGTGGTGAGGTTACGCTCCCAGGACTCTTGCGCGACTCTCTGCAAGGTGACAAAGTTGTTGCTGATATCTTCACCAACCTTGGTGTCCATACCACTTACACCGACGAAGGTGTTGTGATATCTTCCTCGCCTTTACACCCTACACCTTACACTCTATACCACGACTTTTTGGCTTGCCCTGACCTCTACCCTGCGGTAGCACTCACCTGCGAGCGTTTGGGCATTGAGTTACATGCCACAGGCGTTGAGTCCTTGCCATTGAAGGAATCCGACCGCTTGCGTGCGGTGCATGAGCATCGCACCGACCACGACCACCGCATGGCAATGGCATTATTAATCGCAGGATACGAAGTGGATGACACTGCATGTATCAGTAAATCGTATCCGCAATTCTTGGAGCACTTCCACCATTTACAGGAAAGTAATTGTTCGAATTTATAAAAGCAATACAATGCGTAAAGGTGATAAAATACGATTCTTAGATGCGGTGGGTGGAGGTACTATCGTGCAGTATGATGCGCAGCAGCAACTTGTTTGGGTGGAGACTGATGATGGCTTTGATGTAGGACCGATATCCGCAGCCAAATGCGTGATGGACACTGCTGCCACTAGCTATCAGCGAAAAGGATGTATCGGCACGCACAAACAAGCGGAAACGCCTACTACACCTGTTAGCACTCCAAAAATAGCCCCTGCGAAACGCCCCAGAAGACAACGCGATGAGCATGTGATAGACCTGCATCTAGAAACCCTACCTACTAACGGCAGTGGCATGACAGACGTGGAGAAGCATCAATATCAGTTGCGCTATTTTCGCTTGGGAATGCAGCAACATATCCGCCACCGTGGAAGACGTGTGGTCATCATCCACGGGAAAGGTAATGGCGTGCTACGTAATGAGATACGGCAGATCCTCAAGCGTGACTTCGGTGGGAAGGTAGAAATACATGATGCTGATTTCTCACGTTACGAAGAGGGTGCGACACTCGTTGTAGTGAAGTAAGGATGGAGTGTAAAGTCTAAAGGCAAAGGATGCTGGAATTTCAAGATCATATTACTATAGTCGTTCCACGAAAGGGGATTAACGATGAAGGCAAGGGCAAGAAACATGCTCTTTATCGTCTTATCTCTGCAGCCAAGACGGAGTATGTGTGGATGCAAGATGATGATGTCATCTTGGAGGTTAAAGGCGAAAGGTTAGAGGTTAAAGGAATAGATTTACTAATTCTTCCGCTGCGGATGGAGTCGAAGAATGAAAAGCCATCGCTATTGGAGCAATTACAGATAGCGGAGTATGCTGCTATTCAACAACTGACTATTGAGACAGCTAAGCGAGGACATGCGGTGATGTGTAGTGGAGCAAATCTAATAGCCAAACGCGATAGATGGCTAGAATCATACGAAGATTTGCACCCAGAGATACCTAGCGGCGATGATATGTTTCTCTTAGAGTCGTTTAAACGTAGGGGATTGCAGATAGCGGTGATGGATGATCCTCGCTATGAGGCGATCGTACGTCCACATACCTCGTGGAGAGCATTTTTCCGTCAACGCATGCGTTGGGCAGGCAAAGCACCCAAATATACTGACCGTGACATTCTCCGTTGCGGAGCGGTAGTATTAGGTACTAATATGTTGCAGTTGGTTTGCCCATTGGTATTGTTGGTAAAATTCCCAGTCGAATACCGCCTAATCAGATATCGCAACAAGTCTATTTCATTTTGGGTGGTTCTGTTGCTTGAGGTAGTATATCCCATATATATCCTATTTACATTGATAGGTGGATTGTTCCGTAAGCATTGGTAGTGGTACTATATGGTATGAATCCGTCGCGAACCCGTAAAAACAAAGAGAGAGGCACGTCTGCCTCTCTCTTGTTTTAGATTTTGTGTGAGTAGGTATTACTCTGCAACTTCCTCTGTAACTTCAGCATCGAACTCAGGTACAGCTTGTGCTGCTTGCTCAGCTTCGTATGCCTCTTGCACTTGTTCGGTAATAGCACTACCATCTTCGGTAGTTGTTGCATTACTCGTGTTGAAACCAACTGCAATGATACTCAACGCAATGATAATACCTGTCAAAGTCCAACTGGCTTTCTCCAAGAAGTCTGCAGTCTTAGGAGCACCCATCACTTGGTTACCACTAGAGAAACCTGCAGCCAAACCGCCGCCTTTGCTGTTTTGAACCAACACCAAAAGAATCAGCAATACTGCTGCAATAACAATCAAAATAGTTAATAGTACGTACATAGTTTATTATTTAAATAAGTTTTATATTTCCATTTTTGGATATCGGATAACAGATATCGGGCTGCAAAGGTACAACTTTTTTTTGATACTACCAAATTTTTTACCATTTTGCAACTGTATCGTTGTATATTTGTTCTGCAAGTTCGGTGATCATTGTATTGCAGAGTTCATCTTGCACGTCCGTCAGCATTTGCGAAGCATCAAAGGTTTGATAGGCTGTATAAGTCTTTTCGAAGCTCTCTTCTGGTGCAACGTTGTTGGTGAATCGTACTTTCACCGTGATTGTCAGTTTGGTTTCCGCAGCATAACTATCTGCCGATACTGCCATAGGTGTGAGGGCATAGCCAGTGATCTCTCCTTCTATTTCGAGATTGCCCCCGCGTTTCACTTGCTCTAGACGCGTTTGACGTTGAAATAGGTCGCGGATACCATCAGATAGGTTGTTGGATAATGGTGCGTATACCAATGCTGCCACGTTGGGGAAGTCCGCAATAGAGATGGTCTTTGTGGTAGAGTAGTCGATGGATGCACCATTGAACTTATAGGAGATGGTGCACGCATTCAGTGTGAGCAATGCTATGATTAGTGAATATCTAATAATGGATATAGGGGTTCGGAAGTTTTTCATAAACTGTAGTCTTTAATTTTACGATATAGTGTACGTTCGCTCACACCCAATTCTATCGCTGTGGCTTTGCGATTACCGCCATTTTTGAGCAATGCTTTTTGTATTGTATCTCGCTCTAGGCTCGCGAGTTTCAGGTCGGGTGTTTTAGGGGGAGTAGGCGTTTCAGGTACGACATCATCTACTTCGGATACAATGTCAACATCTAGTACATTCTGCTTTGGTTCCCATTCAGGGATATTGGTATGTACATCTTGCTGTTGTAGCGTAGCCAACTGCTCCTTCAGCATATCCATCTCTCGTTTCATCATTCCCACCATATTATATAGCATCTTCAATTCGTCCATAGGCACATCTTGTTTAGATGGTCGCTGTACGACTGCCAGATCGCGATGCATCTGGTGTGTTGGGAGGTAGTTCGCTAAAATATCGGGAGTAATTTCTCGATTCTTTTCGATAAGACTTATTCGTTGAGCAACATTTTTCAACTGACGAACGTTTCCCTGCCAATAATATGATTTGAGCATCTCATTCGCCTCTTCTGTTAAGCGGATGGAGGGCATACGATATCTCTCGGCAAAGTCCACAACAAACTGGCGGAAGAGGGGAGGAATATCATCTTTGCGCTCGCGCAACGCAGGCACCCTGATTTCGATGGTGTTGAGGCGGAAGTATAGGTCCTCTCTAAAACGACCATCTTCGATTGCTTTTGGGATATTGAGATTAGTGGCAGCCACCACACGAACATTGGTCTTTTGTACCTCAGAGCTACCCATGCGAATAAACTCACCTGTCTCCAATACGCGTAATAAGCGTGCTTGGGTAGAGAGTGGTAATTCTCCTACCTCATCCAAGAATAGGGTACCACCGTCGGCTATCTCAAAGTAACCTTTGCGTTCGCTCTTGGCATCGGTAAAAGCACCTTTAGTATGGCCAAACAGCTCGGCATCAATGGTCCCCTCTGGAATCGCACCACAGTTAATGGCAAAATAAGGACCGTGCTTACGGGCTGAGTATTGATGGATAATCTTTGGAAAATGCTCCTTACCTACACCACTTTCGCCTGTAATCAATACACTCAAATCGGTTAGCGCAACTTGTACCGCGATTTCTATATCACGATTGAGTTGAGGACTATTACCAATAATGTTAAATTGGTTTTTTATACGTTGTAAATCTTTGTGATCCATACAAATGTAGTTGTATACGGTTCGCAAAGGTACAACATTTTTCTTAAATATGCAAATTTTGGAGTATCTTTGCAAAAGATTTTAAAAAAACGAAATGATTATCACTGATAAGAGCGTGTGCTACACGAATAAATATTCGCAAAAAATCGTTCCATATTAGGTATGAATAGTTTGTGAATATGAAAAATCATCTTTCTCTTGCGAATATGCATTTTTTTTTGTACTTTTGCACGGTTTTTGTTTTAATATGAAAAAGTCTGCCATTTTGGCAGTGAATTCCGTGATTGGCGCGGAATTTGTATTACAAAAGTGAAAATTGCAAACTAGAAATAGATAATGAAAAAGGAAGTATCAACAAAGAAATTGGTAGAGACGATTGTAGAAGGAATTCAAAATCGTAAGGGACAACGTATTGTAACAGTGGATTTACGCAAATTGAAAGATGCTCCAACGGAGTATTTTATTATTGCAGAAGGTGGCTCGAACACTCAAGTGGTGGCAATTGCTGATGAGGTGGATAGCTTCGTACGTACGCAGACACATGTTCATCCATTGGGCATTGATGGACGCGATAACGCAGAGTGGATAGCTATGGATTATGGTACAATCTTTGTGCATATTATGCAACGTGAGCCACGTGCATACTATGATATTGAGCATCTTTGGGCCGACGGTAAAATCACAGAAATCCCCGAGGTATAACTAACCTAAAACTCTTAAAACTTTTTTTAACCAACAAGTAAAATGGCAGAACAACAAAAGCCTAAACAACCCAAACAACCTAATAAACAGAATAATAAGCCAAAACGCTCACCATTGACATGGTTTTATTATGCTGTGATGATTGGTCTGCTGGTGTTTTTCTTCTTCCCAGTGGGAAGTGATAAAGGTGCGAATAAGGACCTGAGTTACACTAAGTTTACAGCCTACATCGACAACGATGCGGTAGCTGCGGTGAAGGTGTATGACGATAATAGCGCTGAAGCAAAGATTCGCCCTGAGAGTTATGCCCTTGTGTTTGGCAACCAAGAGGCAGGTGAGGATGTAAAGGGCAAACTGAAAGCTCAAGTTCCTTCCGTAGAAGAATTTGCGAAATATATAGATAATGTGAATGTCGTTCGCAAGGAGAATGGCAAAGCAGCTATTGATGTCAGTTATGCCAAATCGAAAAATCATTGGTATATGATATTGGTAAATGTTTTACCAATTGCGCTGATAATCTTGTTCTTTGTATGGATGAGTCGTGGTATGGCCAATGCTGCTGGCGGCGGTCCAGGCGGTATCTTCAATGTGGGTAAAGCCAAAGCGGAAGTGTTTGACAAGGACAAAAAGAACAAAGTGACCTTTAAGGATGTGGCCGGCTTGGCTGGTGCTAAGCAGGAGGTAGAGGAGATTGTTTCCTTCCTCAAGAACCCTACCAAATATACCAACTTGGGCGGTAAGATCCCTAAAGGTGTACTGCTAGTAGGCCCTCCTGGAACGGGTAAGACTCTGCTTGCTAAGGCAGTTGCTGGCGAAGCGAATGTGCCGTTCTTCTCAATGTCGGGTAGCGACTTTGTGGAAATGTTTGTGGGCGTAGGTGCTAGTCGTGTGCGCGATTTGTTCCGTCAGGCGAAGGAGAAAGCTCCTGCAATCATTTTCATTGATGAGATTGATGCTGTAGGACGTGCTCGTGGCAGAAATAATATGATGGGTGGCGGTAATGATGAACGTGAATCGACACTTAATCAATTACTTACTGAGATGGATGGCTTTGGTAGCAACTCAGGTGTGATTATTTTGGCTGCGACCAATAGAGCAGATGTGCTCGACGCTGCATTGCTACGTGCTGGTCGTTTTGATCGTCAGATACATGTAGAGTTGCCTGATCTCCAAGAACGCAAGGAAATTTTTGGCGTGCACATGGCACCGATTAAGATAGACAATGACTTGGATATCAACTTCTTGGCAAAGCAGACTCCTGGTTTCTCTGGCGCGGATATTGCAAATGTTTGCAACGAGGCAGCCTTGATAGCTGCACGTAATGACCACAAGAGCGTCAGCAAGCAAGATTTTATGGATGCAGTAGACCGTATCATCGGCGGCTTGGAGCGTAAGAATAAGATTATGACTGAGGAAGAAAAGCGTTCGGTTGCTTATCACGAGGCAGGACACGCAACTATCTCTTGGCTGTTGCGCTATGGCAATCCGTTGGTGAAGGTGACAATCGTACCACGAGGAATGGCACTGGGAGCCGCTTGGTACTTGCCTGAGGAACGACAACTCACTAACAAAGAGCATATTATGGATAATCTCTGCTCGTTGTTGGGCGGTCGTGCAGCTGAAGAAGTGTTCTTAAAACAAACCTCTACAGGTGCACTCAATGACCTCGAACGTGCCACCAAACAGGCTTATGCGATGGTGGCGTATTATGGTATGTCCGACAAACTGAAGAACCTCAGTTACTACGACTCAACAGGCAGATACGATATGGGTATCACCAAACCATATTCAGAGAAGACTGCAGAAGTGATTGATAGCGAGACGAGTGCGATTATTGCCGAACAGATGGCTCGTGCCAAGAAAATCCTTGAGGAAAATGCAGAAGGTCATAACAAGTTAGCGGAGATGCTGATTGAGAAAGAGGTGATTACTTCCGATGATGTGGCAGCTATCTTGGGCCCTCGCCCTTGGACAAGTCGTGAGGATGAGATCATCGCTGCTAACGATGCAATGCAAGTTCAAGCAGCAGAGGAGAAACCTAAGAAAAAACGCGCCCCTCGCAAGAAGAAAGAGGAAGCCGTTACTCCTACTGCAGAGGATCTTCCTACTACTAGCGAACAATCTACTACAAAGTGATCTACTACAATTGAAATGATTTATATGATTTAAGGTTATGAAACGATCTATCTTAAGCACTCTCGTGCTGGCGTTGTCGCTCGTAGCGGTAGCGCAACAACCACAACCACTGCCTATTGATTCTGCAGTACGCGTGGGCAAGTTGGATAATGGTCTGACTTATTACATTCGTCACAATGAATATCCTAAACACCGTGCAGAGTTCCATATCGCACAAGCGGTAGGTGCAACCATGGAGGAAGATCACCAAAATGGTTTGGCTCACTTTCTTGAGCATATGGCATTCAATGGTACGCAGCACTTTGCAGGCAAAGGTATCATCGAGTATTTTGAGTCTGTAGGCGTCAACTTTGGTGGTAACATCAACGCATACACCTCTCTCGATGAGACGGTCTACCGCCTCTCTGAAGTACCTACCACTCGCCCTGGTATCATCGACTCTGCTTTACTCGTGATGCACGACTGGGCATGCGGTTTGTTGCTCCTCGAAGAGGAGATCGACAACGAACGTGGTGTCATCCGCGAAGAGTGGCGTACTGGTGCTCAAGCCAATCGCCGCATGTGGAAAGCGCTCAATCCTATCAAGTATCCAGGTAGTCAATATGCTAAGCGAGATGTGATTGGCGATACAGCAGTGATCAATAATTTTACCTACGAAGCACTTCGTGATTACTATAAGAGATGGTACGGTCCTGACAACCAAGCTATCATCGTAGTAGGTGATATCGATGTAGATCAAATCGAGGCAAAGATCAAAGCCCTTTGGGCTGATGTGCCAGCACGCGTAAACCGTGGCGAGCGCCCTTTACACACTGTGGACGACAATGTGGAACCAATAGTGGCCATCGTACGCGACAAGGAGGCACAATATACTCGCATCGAGATGGAGTTTAAGAAACCACAAATACCTGCACAACTCCGTGGTACCGACATGGCCTATGTGCAGACTTTGGCGCTCGAACTTGTTTGCGATATGTTCAACAACCGTCTCTCTGAACTCAGCATGAAGCCAGAAGCTACATTCGTAGGCGCCGGTTCATACTATGGCGAATTGGTAAAACTGAAAGATGCTTTTGTAGCTGTCTATCTAACCAAACAAGGCCAAGAAGTAGCTGCTTACAAGGATCTGCTCACTCAATTGGAAAAGATGCGTCGCTATGGATTTACCCATTCTGAATACGATCGTGTGAAGAAAGAAATGTTGGCGGCTTACGAGAAATCTTACAACGAACGCAACACCATGCGCAACATCATGTATGCACAAGAGTATATTCGTCACTATCTCGATGCATCTCCTATCCCAGGTATCGAATGGGAATATGAGACAGTTAAACAAATCTTGCCTGTATTGCCATTAGATATGCTCAATCAATTGGCACAAAGTTTGGTGACCGATGAGAACCTGATCATCTCTTTCCAAGCGCCAGAAGATGCGTCTGTAGTGCTTCCTACCGAAGCCGAGGCTGTTGAGATGTTGGCTGCCGTAAAGAACGAGGATATCCAAGCACCTGTAGAGGAGGCTATCCGCGAGAATCTCGTAGAGCAAACTCCTAAGGCTGGAAAAATCAAGAATACCGAATATAACGAGACATTGGGAACCACCGAGTGGACATTGTCTAATCGCGTGCGTGTAATCGTGAAACCTACCACCTTCAAGCAAGACGAGATTCTATTCTACGCTTTCTCACAAGGAGGTAACTCATTGGTTGCTACTGCTGATCTTCCTTCTGCTGCCTTAGCTACTAATGTAGTAGAGATGGGTGGTCTGGCAGATATGAGCGCAACTGATTTGCAAAAAGCATTGACGGGCAAACGTGTATCAGTCACTCCTGGTATCGGTGCATATAGCGAGGCCATGAGCGGATCAAGCACTATCAAGGACTTGGAAACATTGCTCCAACTCAACTACCTCTATTTCACCGCCCCACGCCGTGATGAGGAGGCATTCCAAACATTGATGAGCGTCCTGGAATCACAACTTGCCAACCGAGACAAGAATCCTAAATCCGCTTTCTCTGACTCGATACAGATGATGGCCAGCAACTATTCAGAGCGCACCATGATTTTTAACAAGGAGTTACTTGCTCAAGTATCTTTGGACAAAGCTTTGGAAGTATACAACGTGCGTTTCGCTAATCCAGCAGACTTCACTTTCTGCTTTGTAGGTAATGTAGATCCTGAAGATAAAGCTTTCCAAGCACAAGTGTGCACATGGTTAGGCGGACTCAAGACTAGCAAGAAACTTGAGAAAGCTGCAGATGATAAAGTGCGCGTGGCAATGGGCATTCAAAAGAACTATTTCACCCGTCAAATGGAAATCAAAACTGCTAGCAACCGCATTCAATATACTTCATACGATATGCCATACACTCTGGCTAACGACCTGAATATGGAGATGATTGGTCGCATCCTTTCTACCCGCTATTTGGAATCTATCCGTGAGCGTGAGGGTGGTTCGTATGGTGTAGGTTGCGCAGGATGGATGAATCGTCATCCTGTACCTTATGCACAACTTATCATGCAGTTTGATACCGACCCTGAGAAGCAGGAGAAACTCATGAACATCATTCACGAGGAAGTAATGACCATAGTGGAGAACGGCCCTTTGGCTAAAGATCTTCAAAAAGAAAAAGAGTCTATGCTCAAAGACTTTGAGGAGGACTTGGAGAAGAATAGCTATTGGGAAGATGTGCTAACAATGTTCTATAAGAATGGTATTAACTACATCACCGATTACAAGGCTGCAGTGGAAGCAATCACCGCTGAGACTGTACAATCCACCTTGAAACATTTGGTTGAGAGTGGCAACGTGTTCGAGGTAGTGATGCTACCATAAGCCATTGCCGATAAGTGTAAAAAAAGACTGCTGTAAGGCAGTCTTTTTTTGCTATATTGTTGGTTATATCTCTTCTAGTAATGCTTTGCAACCTTCCATCAAATCTCGGTAGGTGGCTTCGAAATCGCCTGTGTACCAGGGATCGGCCACATCACGGTTCAATAGACGACGAATCTTGGGTTGGGGGAGAGTCGCATCGCGTTGCATAATCTCTTCGCCCAAAACACGGCGCAGATTGCGGATGTTATATTCCTCCATGCATAGGATAACATCATACATCTCATAATCTTCACGGGTGATTTGGCGAGCAGCATGACGAGTGAAAGGAATACTATGGGCCGATAAACAACGCTTGGCTGGAGGATAGATGTCATTGCCAATTTCTTCGCGCGAAGTTGCGCATGAGTCGATGTGAACTGTGGACTTACAATGCCCAGACGACGATTCTTGCGACACCAAATGGCGCATAATCATCTCTCCCATCACACTACGGCAGATATTGCCGTGACAAACAAATAATATTTTCTTCATCTTCATCATCTAATAGCGACAATGTTACGGTCTATTTACTTAAACCCAAACACAAAATACACCGCTGCAATCAAACACGCTGCTGCTACGATATGGTTCCATTTCACTTGCATGTGAAAGGCGATCATAGAAAAGACAACGAACACCACCAAAGTAATAACCTCTTGCAATATCTTGAGTTGCATCAAACTGAATGGACCGCCATTACCCTCAAAACCAATTCGGTTGGCTGGTACCTGCAAGCAGTATTCAAAGAACGCAATACCCCAACTAAATGCAATCACACCTATCAATGGCAATGCCTTAAACCAACTAAACTCTGCCATCTTCAAATGACCATACCATGCCAGCGTCATAAACACATTCGACGCTACCAAAAGCAATATTGTATAAAAACTATTCATAACTATAACCTTTCACTTTTCAGTTTTCACTTTTCAGTTTTCACTTTTCAGTTTTCACCTTTCAGTTTTCACCTTTCAGTTTTCACCTTTCAGTTTTCACCTTTCAGTTTTCACTTTTCCGTTTTCCGTTTTCACCTTTCCCCTTTCACGCGAGTAGGTAAATATTCCGTTTTGATGTTTTCCATCGCTCCCCATATAGAATCTCGCACATTTGGATTGAGCTCCTCAAGTTGCTGAATGAGTTGTTTGATAGTAGTGCGATTACTGATTTTCTCTAGTGGACAGAGCTTTACTTGTTTCTCGTATGCACTAAGTTGAGCATATTGTGCCAAGTCTTTTTCTTCGATAAGACATAGTGGGCGAATCATTTGTATAGGCATCTTCTCCATCTGCAAAAGTGGAGGAATGGTACCCATACTTCCTTGAAAAATAAGATTCATCAGCAGCGTCTCTACCAGATCGTCTTTGTGATGACCAAGAGCAATCTTGTTGCATCCTAACTCTTGTGCCACCTCAAACAATACTTTACGCCTATACCACGAACACAAAAAACAAGGATCTTTCGCCTTCATTCCTCTTGCCTCATCGCCTATCTCGGTATCACGAACCATAAAAGGTACGCGTACGCGTGCGCAGAAATCCTCCAAATAACTCAAATCAGAATGATAATCACGTTCTCGCACACGTACATGCACAGCTGTTACTTTGAAATGAGGAACATGTATTTGTGCGCGCTTACCAAGCAGTTCCACCAATGCTAGGGAATCTTTACCACCGCTCAGTCCAATCAAAATATGATCACCATCAGCTATCAACCCATAATCTGCACATGCCTTATGGAAACGTTTGGTTAGACGTGTTCGCAACTTGATGAATGCTATTTGTTCGGGAGTTTTTTCCATATCTGAGTGCAAAGGTAATGAAAAAATGGGATATAATACACAAAAAATAAAGAAAATGCACTTTTTTTGCATTTTTTCACCAAAATATTTGGTCAGTTCAAAAAAAAGCAGTACCTTTGCACCCGCTTTCGAAAAGGAAGCAGTGTTCTTAAACAAAATGCGGCAATAGCTCAGTTGGTAGAGCACAACCTTGCCAAGGTTGGGGTCGCGAGTTCGAGTCTCGTTTGCCGCTCTATAGAAATGAGCAGGACACAGTTCCTGCTTTCATTTTCTTAAAAGGTTCTTTGAATACAGAATAGAATCGGCAGTCGATTCAAGAGTCGCTGACGCAACGCCCAAATGGCGGAATTGGTAGACGCGCTCGTTTCAGGTGCGAGTGTTGAGAGACGTGCAGGTTCGAGTCCTGTTTTGGGCACAATGCGCAGGTGGTGAAATTGGTATACACGCTACTTTGAGGGGGTAGTGGTCGCAAGACCGTGTGAGTTCGAGTCTCATCCTGCGCACAAAACAAAGAGGAAATCCTTTCGGGTTTCCTCTTTGTTTTTTTATCCTCACAGGGAAGGTTATTTCTTCTTTTTCTTCTGGTTGTTGGTTCGTTCTGCTAATTGCAAAGGACGTTGTGCCAACTTGCCCAATGTCTCGTCAAAACTTGGAAAGTCGCATGTCAACACACCATTCGAGAGTGCGATAATGTCTTCTTTCAGCCGCTCAATGCCCGACTCTTGCTCCTTGTTCCATTGAGCATTCTTTTGTCGCATGCATTGTGCAATGTAAATTACCATTGCCTGTTGTTTCTCTACGTCTTGCTCATTGGCGGCCAGCGTCACCATATCTTCGATGATGCGTCCGTAGTTTCGCATGCGTACAGGCGCTATGTTGCGTTTAAGGGTATCTGTCATACGTCTATTTTTTCTTTAGTAAATAAATCATAGTAGGGTAGTGGTCGGCATAACCATCTTGCCATACACCACTCTTCACCGTACGCAGCGGAGTACCCTTATCCTTGCCCTCTTGTACAGTCAAGAATGGTTTATTGAAGATTTGTGACTTCCAATATACCCATTTACCGCCGTCCACTTTAGCATTCATCAGAGGCTCAGAGATAAAGATTTGGTCGAATAAGTTCCAACTGCCTTGATATGCCAAACTACCGATACCACGATCCAATTTTTGCCACATCGTGTTGAAGAATCCTTGAGGACCAACCTCTTCGCGAGTCTTTTTCGCACCCATCACTACGGCACAACTATGATTATATGGATCGTCATTCAAGTCACCCATCACGATAATCTTTGCGTTTGGCTCACGCATATAGATACTGTCACATACTTGCTTGCAGAGCATTGCTGCGGTGTCGCGAGTAGCACGACTACTCTCCTCACCACCATAGCGGCTTGGCCAGTGGTTCACACTAATATGAATCTTATCCATCACAATCTTGCGGTTGTCGTCCAATAGATATCCCGACACCCATAACTGCAAACGACTTCGCACTACACCTCCATCTGCGTAATGTGCCTTCAACTCATAACCTTTGGGTTGACCTACTGGTTTGAACATATCTGGGTTATAGAGGAAACCCACATCTACACCACGGCGGTCCGGACCTTCCAACAGGATAGGCACGTAGTTGCGATTGTGTTTCTCTTTCAACTCTTTGCACAGATCGTACAAACAACCGATGTTCTCCACCTCAGATACACCTACGCATGCCGCACCACGAGGATCTTCGTCAGTACCAAGTTGAGCAATGGCATATGCCATGTTATGGAGCTTGTGTTGATATTTCAAACTGGTCCACTTCATACCGCCGTCGGGCAGGTATTCGTAGTCATTCTTACCTTCGTCATGAATGGTGTCGAACAAATTTTCGAGGTTGTAGAATGCGATGCATCGCACCATCATGTCATTGTCTGCTAATGCGGTATTGTATGCCATCAATGTAACAATGGCTACCACCATCAATCGAGAAAATACGTGCTTCATATTGATTTTTGATTAATTCTGCGCAAAGGTAGTATTTTTTTTGCATATATGCAATTTTTTTCTTGTATTTATTTATCAACTCTTAGTGATTAGTTAGTTATTACTTAGTGATTACTTAGTTATTACTTAGTGATTCAGCTTATCATCTTATTACCATACCACAACTATCCTGTACTTCCCTACTACTTGACCTCTATTGTTCTCCTTGATTGTATGACTTTTTTAGAAATAATATTGCTTATTTGTTCATATTTTTTTGTCTTGGATAATTTTGCCTGTAAATTTGGTAATTTGTAAATATTTTTGTACCTTTGCACCGTGGAATCTGGAAATAGCGCACAGCGCGTGAAACCTAGAAACATTTAGAACTTTTTAAACCCTTTAAAACTGTTATAAATATGTCATCAGTCAACAAAGTTATTTTAGTGGGTAACGTAGGTAGCGACCCAGAGATTCGTTTCTTAGAAAGAGGAGTGGCAATCGCTAATTTTAATCTTGCAACCACAGAACGTGGTTATACCATGCAAAATGGAACACAAGTGCCAGATCGTACAGAATGGCATCCTATCGTTTTGTGGCGCAATCTTGCTGAATGGGCAGAGAAATATGTACGTAAAGGCATGAAACTCTATGTCGAAGGTAAATTGCAAACCCGTACATGGGAAAAGGATGGACAAGTGCGTCGTAAAACTGAGATTATCGCAGAGAATATTCAAGTGTTATACCGACCTGCGGATTATCGTAGTCCAAACGCACAAACTGACGAACACTCTTCCGAACCTGTTCAGACAGAAAATATTTCCATACCTACATTAGAGGTTGAGGATATCTTTTAGTCCATCTTAGTAGTATGTATGGCAATACATATTGAACATCTTGATAAATACATAGGCAAGCAACATGTGCTTCGTGACATAAGCCTTACCATCAACGATGGCGAGGTTGTGGGATTGTTAGGCCCTAATGGCGCCGGTAAATCCACCCTTATGAAGATCATGACTGGCGTATGGGATGCTACTAGCGGACAACTGCAAGTACCTAAATCCATTGGCTTCCTTCCAGAGCAAAATCCACTCTACGAAGATATGTATGTCCGTGAGTATCTGCGCTTTTTCGTAGAACTACGCAACCAATTTTCCGTGCCTTTACACGCTACACCCTACACCTTACACCAACTAGTCGAAAACCTCATCGAGCGTGTAGGTTTGACGGCTGAGGCTAACAAGCGTGTGGGGCAGCTCAGTAAAGGATATCGTCAGCGTGTAGGTTTGGCACAAGCCATGATTGGTAATCCAGAACTACTCATCTTGGATGAACCAACAACCGGTCTTGACCCCAACCAACTAGAAGATATTCGTACCTTGATTCGTGAAATGGGTAAGGATAGAACGGTGATATTGTCCACTCATATACTGCAAGAGGTGAAGCAGATGTGTAGTCGAGTGATAATCATTGATCATGGCGAGATAAAGGTGGATAAACCTATCAGCGAGATAGAGGATCTGGAAGCAACATTTAAACAAGCTACGCAATACTGAACCACTTTGAACAACCTTGAACCATACTGAACAATTTTGAACCACAATGAACAACGATTTCGATATAAGAAACCAGATGACCGAAAAGGAGCAAGACAATGCCTTGCGTCCCTTGTGTTTTGATGATTTTGCGGGACAGTCCAAGATTGTCAGCAACTTGCGTATCTTTGTAGAGGCAGCTCGCATGCGTGGCGAGTCGCTAGATCACGTGCTGCTCTTTGGCCCTCCTGGATTGGGTAAAACCACCCTTAGTAACATCATTGCCAACGAGTTAGGTGTCGGCTTCAAAGTGACTTCTGGACCTGTCTTGGACAAACCAGGTGACCTCGCAGGTCTTCTCACTTCGCTCGAGGACAACGATGTGTTGTTCATTGATGAGATTCATCGCCTGTCACCTATCGTGGAGGAGTACCTTTATTCTGCGATGGAGGACTATCGCATTGATATCATGATCGATAAAGGCCCTTCTGCCCGCACTATTCAGATCGACCTCAATAAGTTTACCCTCATTGGCGCAACTACTCGTAGTGGTCTATTAACCAGCCCATTGCGTGCACGCTTTGGTATCAATTGTCACTTGGAGTATTACGACTCTCATGTCCTTGCGGGCATTGTGGAGCGTAGTGCGCGTCTCCTCGGTATTCATATCGACAGCAAAGCTGCTGCGGAGATCTCTCGCCGCAGTCGTGGTACCCCTCGTATTGCCAATGCGTTGCTCCGCCGTGTCCGTGACTTTGCGCAAGTGAAGGGCAATGGCGCCATTGATTTGGAGATTGCACGCTATGCCTTAGAGGCACTCAATATCGATACCTTTGGTTTGGATGAGATTGATAACAAACTACTTAGCACCATCATTGATAAGTTCAAAGGTGGTCCTGTGGGCCTTAATACCATTGCTACTGCTATGGGCGAAGATGCAGGTACGATAGAGGATGTCTACGAACCATACCTCATCAAAGAGGGCTTTATCAAACGTACACCTCGTGGCCGTGAGGCGACTGAGTTAGCGTACAAGCACCTCGGCAAAACACCGCTCATCAATGGTCAAATCACATTGGGGTTCTAACATGAAGCAATACAAAGCAGTCTTTATCGACTGGGATGATACGATAGGCGACTTCCACGGTGCAGCTGCCTTGGCGCTCCAAGAAATGTATGAGAAGTATAGCCTTTCTGACTATTTTGCTTCATTTGAGGAGTTTGTTTCACTCTACAAACCCCATAACATCGAACTTTGGGATAAATACGGCAAAGACCTAGTTACCAAGGCCTTCCTTCGTGTTGATCGCTTCCTTTGGCCATTGCTACACGGCAGTAAACTTGCCTCATCGCCTTTCGCCTCAGCGGGGTCCCCGACGACATCGGTGTCGTGGGGTGCTCTATCGCCTCATCGCCTATCTCAGCTCGCCGAGCAATTAAGCGAAGACTTCCTCAATCTTACCACAGCACATTTCTCCTTGCTCGAAGGAGCAGAAGAGTTGGTGCACTATTTGGCTGCGAAATACCCGCTGACGGTGGTGACCAATGGTTTTGTAGAAGTGCAATACGAGAAGTTTGACAAGAGCGGTCTTCGTGACTGCTTTGCGCATATCGTGTTGAGCGAGGAAGTCGGTTGCCAGAAACCCAATCCACGCATTTTCGAGGAGGCATTGCGTATGAATGGCTTGCAAGCCGAAGATGTAGTGATGATAGGCGACTCATGGAGCTCCGATATCCAAGGCGCTATCAATGCAGGCATTGACCAGATATGGATTCGCAAATCCAAAGACCCACTCCCTGAAGGACAATCCGCTACTTACCTCATCCAATCCCTCTCCGAAGTGATGGAGATATTATAAGAAGAAATTCCCATGCAAGTCAACTGTTTGCATGGGAATTTTAGTATTTTACAAAATTGTGTTTTGTTTGCTATCAATCTTATAAGCTGATTGTCACTTGTTTTGTTTCACCCTTCTTAATGGTTACAGCAGTTTGTCCTGTCATAATCTCTGTGCCGTCTTTGAACGTGGCAAAATAAAGCGTTGTTTGGCTATCAATAATTTCCAAATCCATATCGCCTAATTCAAATGTGGCTATGCCCGAAGCATCTGTAATAACTGTTTTGTTGGCAAATAATGGTTCGCGAATATCCATTGTCCACTTGGTCTCGTCAAACATGTACACAGACATACCTGATTGAGGCATATTAGATTTAATAACTTGGACTTCAACTGTGGCTTTACCGCCGATTCCCTCACAACTGGTAAATGATAGACCGAAAACAACGGTCAATAAGATAAGAAGAATTTTTTTCATTGTTTTTGTTGTTTTAAATTAGTTAAACATATATAATATAAAAAAGCGCGGACTATTTCAGTCTGCGTTCCAAGGTATCGCCAAACACCCAACAAAAACAACTGGAATAGCCCGCACACGGCGGACTCATCCCTGTACTTACGTTTTGCTGTCTAAATAAATTTGGCGATTTACGGAACGCAGCAATTACAAGTCTGATAATAAATACGGTGCAAAGGTAGTGCTTTTTTTTGAATTGGGCAAGAAATACTGCCAAAAAAGTTCTTCCTACTAGTTCCTACTTTTCAAGACACTATCAACAATCAAACCTTTAAAATATCAACTGCTAACTGTCAACTACCAATCACGGGTTCTTGACGGGTTTATACTTTGTGATTCATATTCCTTGATTATACAGATTCACCATATCATCTGATTACCTTATTCCATCACTCCTACGGACTTTTGCGAATACATTCTTGGACATTCTCAAAAAATCCGCAGAAATCCATTGCAAGACCATTTCTCCCTGAAAATCAATGCTTCATTCTTAATTACACAGCATGGCGGAAGTGGCGCTTGTGGCGGAATGGCGGAGACATTTCCGCCACTTCCGCCATTCCGCCACATGTCGGTTTTATATTGAGTTTGTGTTTCTATGTTTTTGCTTCTCAGTTTTCCGTTTTCAGTTTTCAGTTTTCCTATGTCGAAGGAATAAAATCAGCGCGAGCATTTCTGCCCGCGCCTAAACTCTAAACAGTAGCCCCCAAGGGGCGTCCACTAAACAGTAGCGAAGCGTCCTCTAAACACTAAACACAGATCACAATTCCTGCCCCATGGCGTTGTACTCTACGCCATCACGCACAATGATCACCTGTCCGTCACGTATGAGTTTGTTGGTATCGGCTGTTGATGAAGGATTATAGGTATTCTCTACACCTGTTGGCGTTTCCTCTATTGGCAAAATCGTCCCAAACTCATTCCATTGCTCTGCCGCCTTGTAATCGTCCAACGATTCCGCTGGGACATATAGCGTTGCTTCAGAAACAGGCATATTGTAGAATACGTAGTTACCTAACTCAGGGACTTCAATTGCTTCACAGATAACTGTTTTGAGGGATTCGCATTCAAAGAAAGCATAATTTCCAATACTCGTTACGCTGTTGGGAATAGTGATGGATGTGAGGGCGGTGCAATATCCGAAAGCCTGCTCTCCAATACTCGTTACGCTGTTGCCAATGGTAACAGAGGTGAGGGAGCGGCAACCGTTGAAAGCACTACTTCCAATACTCATTACGCTGTTAGGGATAGTAACAGAGGTGAGGGAGAAGCAATCTTCGAAAGCCTCCTGTCCAATACTCGTTACACTGTTAGGGATAGTTGTATTTTTGCAGCCTGCAATAAGGGTATTCGTTGCAGTCTCAATAATCGCATTGCAATCTTCACGACTATCGTATTTGCTATTACCGCTTTCAACTACTATAGAGGTGAGGGAACTGCAACCCCCGAAAGCATTATATCCAATACTTGTGACGCGATTAGGGATAGTAACAGAGGTGAGAGCGGAGCAACCATAGAAAGCCCCTTCTTCAATACGCATTACGCTGTAATGGATGGTTGTATTTTTGCAACCAACAACAAGGGTATTCGTTGCAGTCTCAATAATCGCATTGCAATTTTCACGACTATCGTATTTGCTATTACCGATTTCAACTACTATAGAGGTGAGGGAACTGCAACCCATGAAAGCCGCAAATCCAATACTCGTTACGCTGTTAGGGATAATAACAGAGGTGAGGGAACTGCAACCCATGAAAGCCGCAAATCCAATACTCGTTACGCTGTTAGGGATAATAACAGAGGTGAGGGAGGAGCAATTAGCGAAAGCCCCATTCCCAATACTTGTGACGCTATTAGGAATAGTAACAGAGGTGAGGGTGTCGCAATTAAAGAAAGCCCCATCTCCAATACTCGTTACGCTGAAGGTTATGTCCTCGTAGGTAACAGTCTCAGGGATACTAACGGTGGTAATAGACGATTCAGCGCCACCAACCTCCACAGTATAAGGCTCAGAACTGCTGGTGATGTTGTAAGAGAGCCCGTCATATTGGAAACTTTGTGCCCAAAGATTAGTCGTAGCCAAAAGTGCTACCAAAATAGTAAAAATC
This sequence comes from Paludibacteraceae bacterium, assembly GCA_045612525.1. Classification (GTDB taxonomy): domain Bacteria; phylum Bacteroidota; class Bacteroidia; order Bacteroidales; family Paludibacteraceae; genus Colicola. Next base: position 27,737 of record JAZKZF010000061.1, read on the forward strand.
TGTTTCATAATAATTGAGTTTTTATTGTTTGTTAAATTGTAATACCTCTTCCACATATAACACAGAAAAAGCGGGACTGCACTGTTGCTGTTCCGCTTCTCAAGGCTCTGGTATTGCCTGTAAATCCGAACCAGCAACACCGAAGCCCACGCCGATATGTATGCACACGCACACACCTTTTTACGGTGCGTACGGATATGGATATACATACCCCGAGGACATCAAAATGCTGCAATGTGTTGGATTTACGTTGAATTTACCAGATTCTGAGAAGCCAAGCACAAAGCGCTAATGACGCCTTTATTATGTCTTGTAACTGCCCACCCTTAAAGACATAATCCCAAGGCGTGGACTCATTACGGGTGCAAAGATACAACAAAATTTGCGGATGTGCAAATAAAAATCGCATTTTGATGCGATTTTTATTGTGTGGGATGTAAAGTGTAGGGTGTAAGTTATGTTTAGTGGGCGTGCCTTTAACTCTACTGTTTAGGGTTTAGAGACTGTAAGTATCAGTTGACACTTGTTGCTATCTTCTTTTGTTTGGCCCACCAATGCAGCATGCTGCATTCATTTGGGCAAAGACAAAATGGTATTCCTCGAATTGTCTATAATTGTCGTCTTAATTGATGTTAATTGTCGTTAAAATATAATCAGTCTCTACTCGTATATACTTCCCATAAAAAATAACGTATATCTGCCATTATGGCAGTCGGTTTGGCTATGGCACAGAGATTGTAAGTAAAGTATTACGAAGTAATAAATTTTGATTATGACAAAGAATAAAGATAAAAAACAAGTAGTGCAACCTGTTGAAAATCAACAGGAAAACGCAAATGTACAAACTGAGAACGCAAAGGTGGAGGTAGAGAACGCTGAGACAGCACCAACAGAAGAAGTGTCAGAGACCGAGCAATTGCAAGCCAAAGTGGCAGAATTGGAGGCACGCGTGGCAGAGTTGGAAGACCTCAAACTGCGCCAAATGGCAGAGTTTGACAACTTCCGTCGTCGCACCAACAAAGAGAAACTTGAACTCATGACTACCGCAGGCGAGCGCATCTTCAAAGATATGCTCCCTCTTGTGGATGACTTTGAGCGTGCCAAAGTAGCGATGGAGAAAACGGATGACATCGAGGCAGTGCGTCAAGGTATTGAACTCATCTATAGCAAGTTTGTAGGTTTCTTGGCGGCGAATGATGTGAAAGCAATCGACACTACTGATGCAGACTTTAACACCGATTTGCACGAGGCGATTACTACTTTTGCTGCAGGCGAAGAAAAGAAAGGCAAAGTAATCGATTGCACACAAAAAGGTTACACCTTGGGCGAGAAAGTGATTCGCTTTTCTAAAGTCGTTGTAGGCGAATAACGCCAACAAACGGCGTATAGTGGAAACAATGTTTGCGAAAGTGGCTAAAGCGAAAGTGGTCTGCGACGAAAAGTGGCAGCAGAACAGCGAACAATAGAGTGCGAAGCTAACAACGTGAAACCATTTTCGTGAACGAAGTGAACCATTTTCGTGAAGCCACGGACGTGAGCGAAGTGAACCAATAACGTGAACGAAGTGAACTAAAAAAATTATGGCAGAAAAAAGAGATTATTACGAGGTGCTGGGCGTGGGTAAGACCGCAACAGCAGACGAGATAAAGAAGGCTTACCGCAAGATGGCGGTAAAGTATCACCCTGACAAGAACCCTGGTGACAAAGCAGCTGAGGAAAAGTTCAAAGAGGCTGCGGAGGCATACGAGGTGCTGTCTGATCCACAGAAACGCCAACGCTATGACCAGTTTGGTCACGCAGGTATGGGTGGTGCAAGCGGCTTCGGTGGCGGCGGCATGAATATGGAAGATATCTTCTCGCAGTTTGGTGACCTGTTCTCTGAATGGGGCATGGGCGGCGGAGGCTTCTCCAGTTTCTTTGGCGGCGGCAGCCGTGGCGGTGGTCAGAGAGTGCGTCGCGGTAGCGACCTGCGCGTGCGTGTGCGCGTTAGCTTAGAAGAAATAGCCACGGGCGTAGAAAAGAAGATCAAGGTCAAGAAGCTGGTGAACTGCTCGCATTGTAACGGTTCGGGTAGTGCAGATGGTAATGTAGAGACATGTCCAAACTGTCATGGAACGGGTCGTGTAGTGAGTGCACAACGTGGTATCTTCGGTATGATGCAGGTGCAGAGCGAATGTCCAACCTGCCATGGCGAGGGTAAAATTATCAAGAATAAGTGTACACATTGTCACGGCGAAGGTGTGGTTCGTGAAGAGGAGATCATTGAGATTCATATCCCTGCTGGTGTGGCTGGCGGCATGCAGATACCTGTGCAAGGCAAGGGAAATGCAGCTCCTCACGGTGGCGTGAATGGCGATTTGCTGGTGCTCATCGAGGAAGAAGAACATAAAGATTTCTTGCGCGACGGCAGCGATTTGGTATATAACCTGCTGCTGGATATGCCTACGGCTATCTTGGGCGGTCAGGTGCAGATACCTACTTTGCAAGGCGAGGCGAAGATCACCATCAGTTCGGGTACACAACCAGGTAAAGTGTTGCGCATGAGAGGCAAAGGTCTGCCTATGATTGACCAATATGCTCGTCAGTATGGCACTGGCGATATGCTTATCAACGTGGGTGTATATATTCCAGAAGCACTCAACAAAGAGGAAAAGAAAATGATCGAGAAACTCAAGGAGAGCGAGAACGTACGTCCTGGAGCTAGCGATAAAAAGAATTTCTTCAAGAATCTGTTTGGATAGACCTCTGTGCTGAAGGATGTTAGACCGCCTTCGGATGTTAGAATTTAGATTATGAAAAAGACTATTTTATTGATAATGACTATTTGCCTCAGTACGTTAGTGCGTGCTGAGGTTTTTCCATATTTTGGAGTGGATAGTGTGGGCAGTGATTTCTTTCGCGAGTGGTATGTAACCAATGATTTGGTGCATTATTTGGACAATGGATCGGATAATGTGTTTTACGAGGCAGAGACCACGGGCGAGTGGAATATGCCTGACCAAAAACTGTTTTCTATTGCAGGTAATCCCTACAAATGGAACAAGTATTACCTCAATGGTTTCCGCATTGACAATCGTTTCCAAGTAGGTAGTATGCTCTATCATGCTGATATGAATGACCATACAGTATTGGTAGATTATCACAATGGAACCTTAACATTACAAACGGATTCTGTACGCAGAAACTTAGCGCAACTGACTTATAACCTAGGGCGTGTTGGCAATGAAGTATCTGCAGGAACCAAGTGGCTAATCAACCTATTTCATAAGTCCGCTTCCGAACGCAATATGCCAGGCAATGACCTTACTCGCCGTGCCTTCATGCGCGGAGCAGGCGAGCTCGAAGCAGGATATGGTATATCGGCTTTTGGAAAACAATACTATCAACACGTATATGCCAATTTAGGTGCACGTAGCGTGGTGTATTTCGACCAAAAAGGTACTGCCGGTATGTATGATGCAGGATTCTATCAAGTGCAAGTGGATGGCGAACTGCCTATGCCAAAAAACAAGGCAATAGATCATCTCTATTACCTATTTAATGCCAATTCGCGTGAAGATTGGGGCTCGGAGTTCGTATACAATGACAACGAAGTGGCTCATCTAGAGGCATATAGTTTGTCAATATATGGAAACAAGGATTTTCATGAGCGTGGTAAACTGACTACGGGTCTGACATGGGGCTTATCGGATATCGCCAAGCAAAACCCTGGGTTTGCACGCAATCTAATAGATCAAGATGGTGAAGGTTTCGAACCATATTATGCAGATGGTGCATTAAACGAACTAAACTGGGCCGTAAACTATCAATATGATATCTTACCTTGGTTGCAGCTGAAAGTAGATGCGTATAACTCGCTATTGCATTGGTCACCATCCAAAGAGCATTGGACAACAAGCACTTACTACCAACGCTACAACGACTCCTTGCCTACGCAGTTGTACACCTATCAATGGGAATCACAAGCATTTACCAGCGGACTATTGGAAAATGCTGTTACTGTGGAAGCAAAAAAATGGGTAAAACCATGGTTGCAAGTGCAAGGTTTGCTGGGCGTGTCGTTGGATGGTATATTGTTAGGTAATGGAAAAAGTATCGTTTCACCCAACTGGCTCATGCAAGCGGCGGTGTATATGAAACCTAAAAAGTGGTTTGAGATGACCATCTCGCTAAGCAAACACCGCTCTACATATACATGGGATGATATTCGATTTATGTCGGATGATTATATGAACGCACAAGTCCACTATAGTCAAACAGACAAGTTGTTTTCAACCACAGGCGGTCGCTATCACCATTGGGAGAAATACCTGCGCCAACCATCCTACGTAGTATTGGACTTGCCATTTAAGTTTACAATCGGACGACACGAGATCAGTATGCTGCAAAGTTTACGTTTCTACTACGATCTTTGGATGACACAATATGATCAGACTCCAGAAAACTATGGTTTTTATCAAGAGCACTCCACATTAGTCACTGACAAAGGAGAGGCATGGACTGTCACCAATCCGATATTCTTTGAGAATGCTGGCGAAAAACACTATGTAGTTGGATATGAAAATAAGGACTTGTTGGGTAACAACTTTTTTACCAACAAACCATTATATTTATCGAATGTAGTAAAATATGCTTATAATGGACGCAAAGTGTTCTTCAGTATCAGTTGGCAATCCTATCTGATGAGTGGACTTTCGGCATTAGGCAATGGCGTTCAAAGCAATAATATCGGTATTTTATCCGAATCCACAGCCAATCCCAACACTTTCCTCAACGAGAAGAATACAGATGGTGCATTTCGTGCCTCAGGACGTGTGGATCAGGACAGATCATTTATTGCACGTATTCAATTGGGGTACAACATTACGCCTAATTGGGGCATTCATTTGAATGGAAAATTCAAAGATGGAACACCAATCACCAATTTCCGTACATTGGCTCATACAGATGTGAACGGAAATACCCAATTGGCAGTATGGAATGCTGATACCAAAGGTATCAACCTATCTGCATACCATTTTGGTAAGCGTAAGGATGCCTTCTTCAATATTGACGTGCGCTTGCGATATCGTGGATATATTCGCCAAGTTCCTTTGGAGGCTGAAGTAATGTGCTACAATATCTATGATTTTGGTACAGAACTATTTGAGTTCAATTTTGATGAGGATATGGGTCGTGCTCGCCGTGCAATGGTACTGAATATCCCTCGTGGAATGATGTTTACTTTGCGTGTTGGGCTCGGGAAAGAAGAGAGATAATCAACAATACAGCACACGTAATAATCACTCCGTCAATACGATCTAACATATTTTCGGTCAGCATGTTCAGTCCAAGGACGAGAATGGATAACGTAGCAAACTGTCGCACTCTACCTTTGTACCAACACGGATACAGCAGGTAGATTAATAAGAAAAATACAGCCCCAAAGACACCTAAATTGATTAACATGCCCAAATATTGATTATGGGCATTGTATTGTCGTTCATAGAATCGTTGCCAATTTAGGGATGCAAAGACAGGTTTTAGATATTCTGTATTGCCTCCTACTCCGACACCATGCCACCAATAATCCTCTGGGCTTTGTACTGCTCCATACCAAATATTAATGCGTGGTTCAATCTCTGTGATTGAGTACGTTTCACGTTCTGTGATATGTTCTATCTGTAGTTTTTCAAATCTAGGATGTAGTGTGAATAGCAATGAGCAAAACATGATGGTCATCACACAAACCAAAGAAGCTACCAAATAGCGTATTCGTCCTCTAAGTGGAAGGATGATGGCAGCGGCTGAAACAACTAACAATGTAAGCATATTTGCTCGCGAACCAGTCCAAATAATACCAATCACTAATGCTGCTAAACACAAAATAAATAGCACTCTTTTCCAAATATTTTTATGATTTGTACGAGGACTATAATGTTTGATTTGTAATAACACTACGATACCTATATTTAAAACAGTTCCGTAATATAAACGATGTTTGAAATAGGAAATCTGATCACCAAAATAACGCCACGTGCTGAAATAATCTGGCCAATGTAGGTATTGATCGATATATGACCAATGTTGAAAGACATGAATATATAGCGAGTAGCATAATAAGGACAATATACAGCTTGCGACAAAGCATTTAGCTGCCTGAAGCCAATTATAACGACCATTTACTCCCCACAATGCAAGTGGCGTAATACCGATAAAGGAGATGTGTCGTATCAACATGTTTGCAGCATCTAGTTTGTTGATAGCCCAAATGTATGATATACATTCCCAGACAACCCATATTACAAACAGGATGACGGGCAGTAGTCCTATATGCCATTGAATATTCTCTTTACGCAAGAAACGTCCTTCTAGTAACCAACTGAGGAGCCAAATCACCCACGCATAAAGGGATATGCGTGTAGGAAAAGGCAACATGCAAATTGCTACTACAAAAAGGTAGTAGTTGATTTTTTCAACAATTTGTAGGTATTTATTCTGCATAATGGTTGAATTTTGCATCGTTTTATTTTTTATGTTTTCTCCATCTCATCTTCAGCACTAAACGCACGCATTCCTCTGGATCAAATCCACGTGCCTCAGCGTATGCTTTCGCAATGGTCGAAAGAGCATGCGTATCGGTGTCAATACGCTCGAAGTTCTGACAACCTTTTTTGCAATTGATGCGTTGACCAAAACGCATTCGGTTGAGGTCAACTAATTGGAATGCTGCTCCTTGCTCTGTTGGCTCAAATAATACATTGCCCATAGAATAGTCGGCATGCAATATACCATGATCATGCAATTGAGCTGTGAAGCGTCCAAAAGCAGCAAATATGTCGTCACGATGAGGGAAATTACGATCCTTAATTACTTCCTTCAAGACGTGCGTGCAAGGGGATAAACGGCTGATATAATAACTCTCGTGCAATAATCCTCCTTTACGTGTTTCTACGTATGTCACAGGTTTAGGTGTCATATCCCCCAAACGTTGTGCATAGATAAACGATCGTCTTGCTTTGCTTGGAAATATAGTATATATCAGTCGCTTAAAGAATGAGGGAACAGCAAATGACTTTACCACAAATCCCTCTTCTACCACTTTAATTGTATTCCGCTTTTGGTAAAGTATATCTGTGGATTGAGCAAATAGTTGAGGTAAATGTTGAAGTAGTCTGGTTTGTTGTTCTAACTGCTGATTGCTCCATAAATAATCTGTCCAATCATTGCCATTCTCGTGCAAAAACGACCCACACCCGTCCTTCTTTGCTTGTTGGCGCGTCATATAACGCTTTTCCATTTGTTGAGGACTACGGTATTGGTAGTGATCTACTGTTATGCATGTCTTTGCAGTTAGTCCTATAGGATGTGGGTAACGCCATTTCTCACACCAGACGAGCCACGGACTATGCCGCATAAAACGGCGTTCTTTACGCTTCTCTGGAAGATAATGCGTGATATGTTGGCGATCATGGGAGAAATTACCAGTAAAGGTGTAGCTTTCAATATCCTCTTTGGTGAGAACATAATCTGTACTTAACTTTTTGACTGTATTGTACCTCTTTGGAATCTTTGCAAGAAACGCACGAGGGTCTTCACTAAAAAACTCATCAGCATCTAGTCGTACACACCACCAATCATTGCGCGTCATTTCATGTCGGAAGGCCCTGAATGCTTTGGCACGCAAACCGATGCGAAAACCGCCAGTATATTGCATAAACGCCACGATATGAGGATCTTGTGCGGCCATTTCTTGCACAATATCCCATGTGCCATCCTTACTGCCATTGTCCATCACAATCACCTTGTCGCTCCATTGAATTGCAGCCATAAGTGACTCACGAATAATATCCGCTTCGTTCTTGACTAATAACAAACTATATATCTTAAATGGCTTCATATCTTGTCCAATTGTTGGGTGATTTTACGCCAATAATAGCGTAAAGGATGGGTATATTTAAGTCGTTTCCATGGACGCGAAGCATGTGGGAAATGCACAACGGGATTATTTAACATCAGCAAATTGCGCAAACCAAGACGTAATGACCAATGTGATATGGTGACATCAAACCAATTCTTTGTTGGGTCAAGCAGTTGAAAATCGGCCTTTTGTAGTAGCTTATTGGTGAGTAAGGTGCAGCAGAAAGAGAAGCGTTTCTTGGTTGCTATAGTCTGTTTACGATATAATCGATAACGTAAACGATGCAAATAGTGGTAGGGGAAATTATAGACTCCACTTTCATCTACCGTCACTGCAGCCACCATACCAACACCTTCTTGCACTTCTGATAGCATGCGAGATAAGGTATCACCTTGGATAATTACATCACTTTCTACTATAACCAAGTGCTTATTTTCTGCCAACACCTGTTGTTGTGCTAATTGTAGTACCAATCGGTAATTAGGTGATGGATGGTTGGTTATATCTGATAGATGTATCACTTTTATTCCCAATTCTTTAGCCAATTCATCCAATCGTTTGGCATTTTCGCTCAGCGAATAGTCATCATATACATAAAGCATATGCCCACTATCGATAATAGCGCGAATGGCTCTTTCGGCCATTTCGAGAGAGTCTTTCACGGGCATGATGATATGTAGTTGAGGATCTTTCATGTTTGTATACCTTTAGTATATCTTTGGTATAGCTTTTCAATATGTAGTGATTAATCCCTTTTTCGCTATTCGGAGATATGCGCCAAAGGAATTTCCATACTGTGTACCAAAGTCTCCAGATAACGCTATGCTGAAATCCATGCCCCAGAGCTTTTTAAAATGCCGATTGATTTCGAGTAGGAAGGATGTATTGTTACTCATAAGTGGTTGCTTATAAGTTCCATAATTGTCAACATGAGATGCTATGAGACGATACTGATATCCGTGAATGTTTCCACCTATTCCTACAAAATGAGCGCGTACGCGGTTGTTGTTAGTTTGAAGATATGGATTGCCTATAATAGTAGAAAAATATGTCCATCCTTGTGGATAAGCAGAGTTGGTATAGTATGAATCCCTCCCTGCAAAAACCAATCCGTCCTTATCGTGAATAGGACCTGATTGACTAGTAGTATTTAGAAATTCGTATGTAAACTCATTGATAAAGGGCCATTGCGTTTGTTGAATATTCAATCCCCATAACCCATCGGCCACATTCATGCCAAAACCAATGAAAGCTGCACTCATATCTTCAAACAACGTTTGCCAATACACTCTTGCTTGCCAATTGTTTCGCTTGTATGTGAGCGCCAGTTCTTGAAATCCAATATGATTACCTTGCGCATTCAATTGGTCGCTCAAAGTAATACCACCTGATCGAAAGAGAAATACATTATAAAAGTCAGAGAAGGAATTCCCATAATCTATAGTATCTTTGTATCCTCCCCATTGGGCAGCATGATGCATTTCATAAGCTATGGTAACAGGTAATTTACCACCAAGACGTATTCCTGCAAATTTGTGTTGCAATTTCGTATGCTGTACTATGCTATGATCATCTAGCCAACCATATGTTAATCCACCTTTGATTTCTACATATCCAAATAATCCTGGAAAAGCGATATAGTCATCTATTCCCAATGTGATGCGAGGAATAGGGTGGGCATTACCTGAAAATAATAATCCTCCCATACTCAGTTTTTTGGATTGTGAACCATACACTATAGGACAAATACCTGCTGTAATGTCTACTACATATAGGCGAGTATGTGCATATAATTGTTCAAAATATCCTGTTATGTCATTTGAACCAAAGCGCCCAGTTAGTTGTATACCAAAGTCATAATCCCACCAACGTGTCGGACTTGTCGCCTCTTTGAATATACCTGCACTAATATTGCCACTGTAGGGAGCACGGGATATGTTATTCTGTTGGTTAGCTCGTAATAGGAATGGCGACTCTGTTCCTGATGATGCTAGCGCATCAACATAAGCTTGATATTGTATCGTATCTGCACAATGTGTTGTGTCATTGATGGTTAACGGCCACCAATTCCATTGTTGTGCGGATAAACTGCTTACCCATATGCAAAACGATACTACTATGTATAGTTTATTGCTCTTCAATTTTGTACCATTTATCTTGTATCACACCATCTCGAGTTTCACCTAAACCGATGAATAACTGTTTTTTTATACCAATTGCCACCATATTTTCTGCTTCGTAAGGCATATTGCCGATGTATTCCCATTGGTTAGTAGAAGGGTCATAACGCTGGATGCTACTATAAAAAAATCCAGTAGTGAGGGTATCTCCGTAGTGTCGTCCTCCTGCCAAATATACGTATTCATCTGTGGCACAACATGCTGCAGCATTACGTCCTGTACCTAAAATGTCCTTGTGTCGAACCAATTCTTGTGTCTCAGGAATCCATTCCGCCCAAAAACGCAAACTTCCATGATTGAAACCCGTTCCTAAGAAATGTCTACCTTGACAAGTAGCGCCTACTACATCCATTGCGCGTGGGATTTGCCTTGACACTTCGATGTCTAACTTTTTCCATTCGTTGTCTGGAATGCTATATTGATAGATGTCTTGCGTGAATTGGCGATAAAATCCGTATGTTGCATAGATGTGATCGTTAGTTGCGAAAAGACAATTTTTGACGGTTGTATTCGCAGGGAAATCTGCTAAGCGTGTCCATTCGTTTGTAATCAGATTCAATTCCCAAAAATCGCGAAGATATGTGTTGTCACGATGGATAGGTCCCGAATATCCCAGACCTATGTATGCACAATCTCCTACTATGCATGCACTTGCAGATACTCTTGCTTTTATTGGCATCTCGCCTAGCGATTGCCATTGATCTGTGCTTGGGTTATATTGCCAATATTCTTTACTATATTTCCCATCTGCTGTACGCCCTCCTAACAAATAAATTTTATCATCGTACGCAAACCATGTGCCCGATGCTGTAGGTGTAGGCATAGACATGCACTCCTCTATTTTAATGGGAGCGAGTGATACATCTGAATTTTGGCAAGAAACCATTAAAAAAATGATCAATACTATGTAATACCATTTACTCTTCAAGGCGACTTTTCTTTTTTAATTCAAAATCACGACCAAGGTAATTCTTTCGCACGATAGGATTAGCAGCTAACTCTTCTGGCGTTCCGTGGAAAAGTATTTTTCCCTCAAACAACAAGTACGCGCGATCAGTAATCATGAGTGTCTCATCCACATTGTGGTCGGTAATCAAAATACCAATATTCTTATCTTTCAGTCGCCATACCACGTCTTGTATCTCTTGTACAGCAATTGGGTCTACACCTGCGAATGGTTCATCCAACATCACAAACTTTGGTTCAATTGCCAAGCAACGTGCAATCTCTGTCCGACGACGCTCACCACCTGACAAACGATCGCCTAAGTTCTTGCGTACATGTCCCAGGTTAAATTCCTTGATCAATTGTTCCAATTTCTCTTGTTGATATTCTTTCGTGAAATTGGTCATCTCCAATACCGATAGGATATTGTCCTCTACACTCATTTTACGGAACACACTTGCTTCTTGTGGCAAATAACCAATACCCATCTTTGCACGTTCGTACATCGGCATACTGGTGATATCAAGATCATTGAGGTATATCTTTCCGCTGTTTGCAGTCACTAGACCTGTGGTCATATAGAAAGTCGTTGTTTTACCCGCACCATTAGGACCTAGCAAACCAACAATCTCACCTTGCTCAAGGTAGATACTCACATCATTAACTACGGTGCGCTTGCCGTATTTCTTGTATAAATGTTCTGTTCTTAATCTATCCATACTGCTACTGGGCAATGGTCTGAATGTACAACTTCATTTAATATTTTTGCATCACTAACACGCTCTTTTAATGGCTCACTCACCCAATGATAATCAATGCGCCAACCTACATTTCTCGCTCTAGATGCGGCACGAAAACTCCACCAACTATATTTCTCTCCACTTTGGTCAAACATACGGAAGGTATCTACCATACCGCTGGCTTCCCATCTATCTAACCATGCACGTTCTTCTGGCAAAAAACCACTCACACCCACCTGGCGCTCTGGGTGATTGATATCTATCGGATGATGGGCGATATTGTAGTCGCCACATACTACGATATTAGGTCTATCTTTGCGCAACTCATTAATCCACACCAAGAAATCCTCCAAAAAATCCATCTTGTATTCGTATTTTGGACCTTCAGCCTCTCCTGATGGGATATATACACAAACTACGGTAACATCGCCATAATCGGCACGAATTACACGCCCCTGACAATCGTATTTTGGATTGTTCATACCTACGACTACACGATCGGCCTCTGTGCGTGTGAAGATGGCTACACCAGAATATCCTTTCTTTTCTGCAGAGTGGATATAGCTATGATAACCTATCTCTTGCATAGTCATTACATCTATTTGATCTGGCTGTGCTTTACTTTCTTGAATGCAAAACACATCGGGTTGCTCCTCAGCTAGCCAATCAAACAATCCTTTGCTGATGGCGCTGCGAATTCCATTGAGATTATATGAGATGATTTTCATATTAACGTGCTATCTTGTATGTACCGCTAGTTGTTACTACTATGTATGTCCCTTGTGGGAGGTGCTCTATGACACAATGAGCTTGTTTCTGACCAAGGGTGTTGTAGATTGCTTGCACTTGATGCTCTACAAATACATCTTCAACAGCTACATCTTCTTCCTCTTCCTTTTCCTCCTCTTCCTTCTCCTCTTCTTCTTCTTCTTCAGGAAGTGCTACCATACGATATCTGAAATGAATAACACCTTCAGTTTCTTTAATGTTGCATATGGAGTGATCTTTAATGTGAAGATATTTGGTGGCACCTTCTGGGAATAAATCTGTAGCTTTATCAGAAGGCCCCTTGTTGACTTTGGCTTCGATGAGATCAACTCCCATATCTTTGGAGTTATTGTTAACGGTGTTATTTGACCAACTTCGATGTTTGTAATCTACCTTTGTGAGCATCATGCCATGACCAGGAAGATACTCATCCCATCCTGATTGTTGGCGGTTCTCCAACAAATAAAATACCGTAGTGTCAGGGTCATTACCAATGAGATTGTGTTGGTCGTTCTCAGCAATTAGCATGGCATGATTACTGCTATTTAGTTCGGGTAGTTGCATTTCTGCAGAGTCCACAATTAGTTGTGGGGATAACCATCCCATGAAGAATCGCTCATATGCAGAATATGCGGGAGGTGTATTGCTTTCGTTGTTATACGAACCATAATCCATAATTGACCATGCACCCAGGGTTTTGTGGGTTCCATTACCAGTCGTTTCGTACATATCAGGTAATCCTAATACATGACTAAACTCATGACAAAAGGTGCCTATGCCAGTGTGTTTTTTTGAAAAATAATCTAATTCGTTGCCACATGCGTATAAATCTACTTGTTTTTCATCTACTTTGCAATATGTCCCTGCTGAACTCAACGCATAAGAGTGTGGCCAAATAGTATTTTTATCACCACCATCTGCCTCGCCAAAACCTGCATAGATTACGTACACAAAATCTACATATCCATCGTCGTCATTGTCATACAATGTGAAATCGATACTATCATTCACCAACTCGCATGCTTCTTTGACCATTTCCCATGGATTGGCATCAAATCCAGCAGTGTTTTTTCCATAGTGTGACATTTTTTCGCTTACAGTCACAGGACCTACTACATCAAATTGGGGATCGTATTGACCATGGGATGAATCGTAAAAATACTGACGAGCAGACCCACGAGATGTGATATGATATGTTTGGTTCCTATGAGTGTATTCATACTCTCTGGTGTAGTTTTCGGCAGTTAACATACTATCCATTTCTAATTTGGTGGTTTCGAATGCCAAGTCTTGAAAATTCACCAAAATAACCAATCCGCGGGGAGCAATATTTAGTGGCGTAGACTTCTGAGTAGCACGACTAGGAGTAGTCATGCGCTTTGCCTCAATTTCCTTTTCACTCATCGCTTCTGTTACACGGTAGAACCCGTCAATATCCATCTTCAACCATTCGCCATTTTCATTGGTCGTCCAATGGAAATGTTCGTCACCATGTTGATATACTGTGACTTGACTGCCGTCTGGTTGCGTTTTTACAATTCCATCTCTGCGAGCAGGTACTGCCCATGCCGAGCATACTAATGCGCCAAATACGATTAATAAGCCTATCTTTTTCATGTTGTTAATTAGTTTTCACCTTTCCGTTTTTACCTTTCACTTTCTTACACGTTGCCACAATCGTGCCATTTTTTTTCTTCTTGGCGTAACAGATATATCCTTTCTTATTTTCTTTCACCAACGTCTTACCATCCTCTAATGTCATCCAATGTCTTCTTTCGTCGCCATGTAGACGAACGTATATCGTGTCTCCATTAGGTTGTACACGCTCTATTACTCCTTGATATGCTGGCACACGTGATGGTTTTTGCTGTGCCCAAACGCACATCGCAAAAAACATACAGCATACGCCCAATATACCCATCACTCGCTTAGCCATTCGCACTCTTCACTTTTTTAAACAACTCACTTGCAAACACAAAGTCATTCAATGCCTCATTATCCGCGTGGAAAATCTCATGTCTGCTTCCCTGCCATTCTTTCACACCATTGCGCAGGAATACGATATTATCGCCAATCTCCATGATAGAGTTCATGTCGTGACTATTGACTATCGTACAAATATTATACTCTTGCGTAATGTCTTGTATCAATTGGTCAATCACCAAACTAGTTTTTGGATCCAGACCCGAGTTGGGCTCGTCGCAGAATAAATACTTTGGATTTAGTGCAATGGCTCTCGCAATCGCTACACGCTTTTGCATACCACCACTAATTTCACTTGGCATCAGTCCAAAAGCTCTATCTGGCATATTCACACGCTCCAAGCAAAATCGTGCTCTCGCCACCTTCTCCTCGTCTGTCATATCTGAGAACATCTCCAGCGGGTACATCACATTCTCTTGTACGGTCATGCTGTCAAATAATGCCGCACCTTGGAATAACATACCCACTTCACGATGTAATAGCCGCACTTCTTTCTCTGTCATACCCGCTAAGTTTTGTTGTCCATTGCGAGTATCGAATACTATTTCTCCGCCATCTATTTGGTGCAAACCGATCATCGACTTCATCAGTACAGTCTTACCGCTTCCCGATTGACCGATAATCATATTCACTTTGCCATCCTCAAAGTTCGCAGACACATGGTTCAACACCACATTCCCATCAAAACTCTTTACTACATCCTTTACCTGAATCATAATCTCTCGCCTCTAAACACTAAACTCTAAACACTAAACTAATTAAGCATAAGGTTCGTCAGCACCACATCCATTAGTAGCACCACAATACTGCTATTCACCACCGCCTTCGTGCTCGCTTTACCTACCTCTAATGCACCACCTCGTGCGTAGTAACCATAGTACGAAGCCATACTTGCGATGATAAATGCAAATACTACCGTTTTGATAAACGAATACCATACGTAGAACGGTATAAATGCATACTGAATACCTAACAGATACTCCGATACAGGCAATACATTAGCAAATGCACTAATTCCATAACCACCTAACAAACCAGTGAACATGGATAAGGTTACCAATAATGGCATCATTACCATAAACGCCACTATCTTTGGCAATATCAGGTAGTTAGCAGAGTTTACACCCATGATCTCCATTGCGTCAATCTGCTCTGTGATACGCATCGTACCAATCTCCGATGCCATATTACTGCCTACTTTTCCTGCAAGCAACAAACACAAGATGGTACTCGAGAATTCGAGCAAGATACAGTCACGAGTCACCAAACCAGTAGAGTAGGCGGGTAACAACGGATTCTCGGTATTCAACTTGGTTTGCAAGGTCATAATCGCACCCATAAATACGCTCACAATCAGCGTAATCAGGATGGATTCAAGTCCTTGTTTACCCATCTCTTTGCTCATTTGACGCCAGAACATACGTTGCTTGTCTGGCATGCGAAATACACGTCCCATAAGCAGACAGTATTCGCCAATATGATAAAAAAACTTCGACATATCTTTTCTCTTTTTTGTTAAGAACTTTATACAAAGTATAATATCGTGCAAAGGTACGATATTTTTTTTATATATGCAAGTGCGAGTGAAAATAAATGTAATAAATGCATTATTTTTCGTCGGAATGCTTCAATCTTTATCAACTCTTACTTGTTTAACTATAATTTTTTCGTACCTTTGCACTCAAATTGGCGAAGTGCGCGCACTTTGCATAGTGCATATCATTCATGGCTTGGTTAAATAGTTTGTTTTTTGGTACAGGAGTGCCTCACTCCATTTTCATTCTTACACTGGCAATAGCTGGTGGTATTTCGTTGAGCCACCACCTCAAATTCAAGGGTGTCACATTGGGCATTACATGGATACTTTTCTGTGCGATTGCCATGTCGCATTTTGGCATGCATCTCGACCCAATGGTCGAAACATTTGCCAAGGATTTTGGACTGATATTATTCGTCTATTCCATTGGTTTGCAGGTGGGTCCAAGTTTCTTCTCGTCCTTCGGAAAAGGTGGCATCAAACTCAATATGCTAGCCCTATCTATCGTCCTGCTCGGTTGCGTCACAGCCTATGTTATTTCGCTACTTTCGGGCGTGGATATTGCTACCATGACGGGCGTACTGTTTGGTGCCGTGACCAACACGCCTGGTTTGGGTGCTGCTCAGCAGGCGTTTGCTGATATCACAGGCAATGCTAACCCTAATATTGCCAGCGGATATGCTATGGCATATCCATTGGGTGTAGTAGGTATTATCGCAGTAATACTAGCAATGCGTTGGTTCTTCCGAATCAAATTGGATAAGGAGGAAGCGCGTGTGGCTGCCGAAAGTGAGGTGCAAAAAGAAGTTCAGTATATGGACATCCTGCTTACCAATCCGCAAGTGGAGGGTGCACATATCCGTGACTTGAGCCAACTCGTGCATATGAATCTCATCGTATCACGTCTTCTTCGTCCTGATGGCGAGGACGAGTTGCCCGATGTGGACACCGTTCTGCATGTGGGCGATCGCATTCGTGTGGTAGTGGACAAGGAGAACGAAAAATCAGTACTGTTGTTAGGTATGGAAACTTCATTACCAACCGATCATAAAGCCCATGCACACTTGGTTTCGCGCCATGTTATAGTGACCAAAAACGAACTAAACGGCAAGCGTATTGGCGACCTCAACGTCCGCGCGACCTACCATGTATCCATCACGCGTATTCGCCGTGCGGGTGTTGAACTGTTGGCTACGCGTGACCTCTATCTGCAATTAGGCGACCGCATCACGGTTGTAGGTGAAGAACGAGCGGTGGACAAAGTGGGGCAACTCTTTGGCAACTCCACCAAACGCTTGGATATCCCAAACCTAGCATCCATATTCTTGGGTATTGCCTTAGGTGTGCTTGCTGGAGTAGTGCCAATCATGTTGCCTGGTCTTGCACAACCATTCAAATTAGGTATTGCTGGTGGCTCGCTCATCATAGCTATTCTCATGAGTTGCTTCGGACCAAAATTGCACATCATCACTTATACTACCAGTAGTGCCAACCTCATGATCCGCGAGATTGGTATTGCCATGTTCTTGGCTGCGGTTGGTTTTGGCGCAGGCAAAACCTTCATACCTACCTTGCTGGATGGTGGATATATGTGGATTGGCTATGGTGTGATTATCACCCTATTACCGCTGTTGATTGTCGGTACGATTGCTCGCTTATGGCTCAAACTCGACTACTTCACCCTTATGGGATTGATTGCGGGTAGCACCACAGACCCTCCTGCTTTGGCGTATGCTACTACTGTTTCATCTGCCAACGATCGTGCTGCGGTGGCTTACTCCACGGTCTATCCATTGACCATGTTCCTACGTGTACTGACAGGACAATTGATGATACTGCTATTCCTATAATATATAGTGATAATGAAACGATTATTCTTATTCATATTGGCTGCATGTTCGCTCCTTGCTTCGGCAGAAGTGATTACAATGGATTTGACTACGGCTACGGACATGCTTGCGAATCCTGTAACCTATAGCAATTCATTTGGTGATGGCTATTATGATTGCACCGACGTATGGGATAGCACGTACAATGATAGCGGTTTTTGTCAGTTCATCTATACTAACGATGCACGCTTTATGCTCTCGCATATGCCCAGTATGATGTCATATGGCGGTATGAGTTGGGAGGGGTTTACGCTATCCAAAGTCTCACAAGATACGGCCAATGTCTTTGGTTGTGTAGCCAATGGTGGCTTGGCTGGAGTAGCCACACCTTATGTAATAGGTTACTTCTCCGAATGGGTGACAGAATCGCAAGGTTTTTCTTCGAATATCATTCTATTTGACCAAGAGTATTATCCCGAGTATGTGTATATTTGCCAAAATAGCAACACGATGGAGGCCATCTCCAATGGTAATGTGTTTAACGCACGTCCATTTGCAGAGAATGATACACTTGCTTTGATTATCAGTGCATTAAATGCTAGTTTGGAAGAGGCGCAATCGATTATTTACCACCTTGCTGTAGATGGTGAAATGAATAATGGCTGGGTGAAAGTGCCGTTGATAGCTTTGGGTAAAACATCGGGTTTAAGTTTCCGCATGACAACTACGGATATGGGTGATTTTGGTTCCAATACCCCGCTATACTTCGCCCTTGATGCCTTAACTGTCAATACGGAAGAACTAACAGCATTGCCCACTGTCAATCCAGAGTTATCCTCTAATAAGAAAGTGATTTCTGATGGACAATTGTGGATACATGCTAACAATAAATGGTACAATCTTTTAGGACAAAAAATAAACAATAGTTATTAACTTTAAAAAGTGAACTCATGAAAAAAAGTATTTTTTTATACCTCTTTGCATTGCTGTTTGTGGCGTGCAACGACAATGATTTTAAGTTGGAGCAAGGTTTTAACTTTGTTGCAATGGAGGAATGTGCGATTACTTCTGTTCAACCAATGACTGGATTGGTATTGTGGACCACCCACTCATTGCGAGGCAAGTATGCACCAGTTATATCATTGGAGTATCAGTATTGTTTGCCATGTCGTGTGGTAACAGGCAAGGTGGATGGTAAGTTGCAATACGATTGGACATACTTTGAGAATATCCTCAATGACATGCAATCAAGGAATCACCAAGGTGTCATTCGCTTCCGTTATGAGTATCCAGGCAATAAAGAGGTGGACGGTGTAGCTGGTAGTACAGCGGTGCCTCAGTATATCAAAGATATGGAGGGATACAACGAGACATTCAAAAAGAATGAAGATGGTCCTACCTATTATGCAGACTGGACCAATGCTGAATTGCAATGGTTTACCAAGCAATTCTATACCGATTTTGCAGCTCGCTATAACGACGACCCTCGTATTGCATTCCTGGAATTGGGCTTTGGTCACTGGTCAGAATACCATATCTACGGCACACCTTTGAAATTAGGGGTTAACTTCCCATCTAAAGCGTATCAAAAGGAGTTTTTGCAACATGTGAGTCAAGTGTTGGATATCCCTTGGGCTATTTCTATTGATGCTGCTGATGAGGGTTATACACCAATTGTAGGTGACGAGGAGCTGATGGCACTGCATTTTGGTTTGTTTGACGATTCTTTTATGCATTCGCAACATGAGCGTAATCAAGGTGATGGCTATAACGAGAGTTGTTGGCTAGCTATCGGTCGCGATACACGTTGGCAAACGGGTGTATGCGGTGGAGAGATAAGCTACTACACCAGTGCCGATCAACGCAACTTCCTCAATCCAGAAGGTATGTATGGCTGGACATGGGAGGCTGCTTCTGCCAAATACCATATCAGTTTTATGATTACTAATGACGCTCCAAGTGGGGTATATGGCACTGTGGATCGCTTCCGTGAAGCGGGTATGGCTGTTGGCTATCAGTTCGAGGTGCTGAATTGTCGAACCAATGGTCAGGAGACGCGTTTCTCGGTAACTAACAATGGTATAGCACCTATCTATCGAGATGCATATTTCGCATTAGCTGATGTACAATCCGAGACTTCTCTGCGTGGTTTGTTGCCTAACGACACGATGGATATTGTCCTGCCAGTAGGTTTTGGCGAGGGCGACCAATTGCGAATTGTTTCTCCTCACATCTTGCCAACTCAGCAGATAGAATATCAGGTGAAGCCGATAGCAGAATAAAAGTAGTTTATCAAAATAAATGCAATCATATGAAACGAATTTTAGTTGTTCTTGGCGTTTTGGCCTTTGTAGGTAGTGCGATGGCAGAACCTAGTTTGGTAGTGAAACCTTTGGTAGGCACAGAGTGTATATCTGCATTGAGTACTGTAGGTAAATTAGTCTATTCGGGTGACTCGCTCTGTGTGTATGATAAGTCACAAACAGTCGTGTTTAAGGACTTGCTGTTGAATGTGAAGCATATCCGCTTTTCAGACGAACAACCAAGCACTCCTACTGACGTGGAGAACATTCAGAGTGACAATGCCCTGAAAGTGAAAGTATATCCTAACCCTACACAAGATATCTTGATGGTAGAAAATGCGCAAGGTGATATGCTTCGCCTTTATACCATGGATGGTCGCTTGCTGGAAACACAACTATTGATCAACGGCTCCGCACAAGTGAATATGACCAATTTACCCGCAGGTAATTACTTGCTGCTCAGCGGTAATCAATCTTTCCAAGTAATCAAGCAATAACTCCTGCTACTTTTAGAACCCTTAAAACTTTTTCAACCAAAAATTTGCGAATGCGCAAATTTTATCGTACCTTTGCACCCGATAAACTATGCAAACTTTAAAAATACAAGCAATATGAAAAACGAAGAACTCGAAAAAGTATTAGCCATTGCCGAGCAATGGACTAAAGCGCCTTACGATGCGGAGACACAAGCTGCTGTCAAAGCCATGATCGAAGCGGAAGACAAAACCGAACTCATCGATAGTTTCTATCGCACCCTCGAATTTGGTACGGGTGGCCTCCGCGGACTCATGGGTCCTGGTACTAATCGTATGAATAAATATATCGTGGCACAAGCCACCCAAGGCTATGCTAACTATCTCCTCAAAGTACAACGCGAAGGCGGTTTCACCACCCTCAAGGGCGACACCGTTAGCGTCGTAGTGGGTCACGACTGCCGCAACAATGGCCGCCTCTTTGCCGAGACCGTAGCTGCGGTATTCGCTGCCAACGGCATCAAGGTGTATCTCTTTGAGAGCCTCCGCCCTACACCAGAGGTTAGCTTCGCTATCCGTCATCTCTCTGCACAAGGTGGTGTCAATGTCACCGCCAGCCACAACCCTAAAGAGTACAACGGCTACAAAGCATACTGGGAGGACGGCAGCCAAGTGCTCCAACCACACGACCAAGGTATCATCGACGAGGTAAACAAAGTGACCCTCGCTGATGTAAAAATGACTGGCAATGAGCATCTTATCGAGATCATTGGCGGCGAGATGGACTACGACTACATGCAAGCGGTTAAGACCGTCATGATTGACCAAGAGACCATCCTCCGTCAAAAAGACCTCAATATTGTTTATACCCCTCTCCACGGTGCAGGACGCCAAATCATTCCTATGTGCCTCCGCTCTTGGGGCTTTGAGAATATCCACGTCGTACCTGAGCAAATGGTCATCGATGGCAATTTCTCTACCGTACAAAGTCCTAACCCAGAGAACGCTGAGGCTATGACCATGGGTATGAACCTTGGTACCCAACTCAACGCCGACCTCGTGATCGCTTCTGACCCAGATGCAGACCGTATCGCCATCGTTTGCCGCAACGACAAAGGCGAGTGGACCATTATCAACGGCAACCAAACCTGCATGATGTACTGCTACTACATCATCAACAATATGAAGAAACTTGGCAAACTCCGCCCTGAGCATTATCTCGTTAAGACCATCGTTACCAGTGAGTTAATCCGCAAGATGGCAGACGCACAAGGTGTGACTTTGACCGACGAATATACAGGCTTCAAGTGGATTGCCAACCGTATCCGCGAGTGGGAAGGTACCCACAAATACATCGGCGGTGGCGAAGAGAGCTTTGGCTTCTTGGCTTTCGACGGTGTGCGCGATAAATGTTCTCCTTCTGCTATCTGCCTCATCTGCGAGATTGCAGCCTATGCGAAGGACAACGGCATGACCCTCTACGATTATCTCCTTAATATGTATATGGAGTACGGCTTCCAACGTGAGACGACTATCAATGTCGTTCGCCCTGGTAAGTCAGGCGCAGAGGAGATTCAAGCTATGATGGTGAACTACCGCCAAAATCCTCCTGTAGAGATCGCTGGCGAGAAGGTAGTTAAGTCTAAAGACTTCAAGACCCTCGTTCAACGTGAATTGGTGAATGGCGAGTGGGTAGAGACACCTATCGTGATGGCGCTCAATGCCACCAGCAATGTGCTCCAATACTTCACCAAAGGTGGCATGAAGATTTCCGTTCGCCCAAGTGGTACCGAGCCAAAGATCAAGTTCTACTTTGAGATTCCTGCTCAAATGCCAACTCCAGCCGACTACGACAAAGCCGTAGCCGAAGCCGAAGCCAAAGTGCCTGCGATCAAGGCGAGCCTAGGTATTTGATAATGTCATAGATTGATTACTAAATATAAACAGAAAAATATTTTGCCTATGAAACATTAGTGTGTAGTTGATACGCACATCGTGAAATATTGGAAAAGCATTTTAGCTTTATTCTACTATCCAGAAGTTTGGCGACTAAAAGGAAACCAGTAGGAATATTGCAGAATGCTCGTGTGACAAGCACGGGCTTTTGGTTATTCTACTGGTAGGTTACGCCAAACACCTTGGATAGAGAATATACTAAAAAGTACCGTGCTTTTTTATG
>JAZKZF010000062.1:0-58828 GCA_045612525.1 Paludibacteraceae bacterium
ACTGACACCTTCGTTAAGGTTGTTAGCTGGTATGACAATGAGATCGGTTACTCTAACAAGGTTCTCGACCTCATCGCTCACATGGCTACTGTTAACGCTTAATAAGCCTACCCCTAATCCTTCGCTTTGGCTATAGGCTATTGGCGATAGGAAGGTAAAAAAGATCCTTATATATATAAGGTATATAGAGGCGCTCGCAAGAGTGCCTCTTTTTTTGTGTTTAGTACGATTATTAAGATTCTTGTTCCCTTGTACCTCTCTTATACCTTGCCTTATTCCACCGACCGACGACCGAGAGACGACCGAAGGAACTCCGAAAGAAGACCATATGACTAAAAAATCACTTTTCTTAAGATTGAGTCCTAAAAAGGTTGACTTGATTCCCGCAAAAGTTGTCTCCCTTCCTAAAACAGTTGACTCCCATCTTAAAAAGGTTGACTCTTTTCCTGAAACCATTGATTTATCTGTTTTTAAGAAAAAATCACCTCAAAAGCGTTTTTTCTTGCTCAGTTCAAAAAAATATAGTAATTTTGCTTCGAGAAATGAACCTTTTTCTAATTTGTGTGTATGCATAAGTGAACAGCAAATTAAAATGATTCCTATAACAGACTAATGATTACTTTCTGGCGACCATATAAAAGTATTTCAGATGAGGAACTGATGCGACTTGTGCAATGTAGAGAAGAAAAGGCCTTCGATGAACTTTGGCTACGCTATATGCCTGCTATGCAAAATTTCTTCTTCCGCCGAACAGGAGGAAATCAACTTCTAACAGAAGACCTTACACAAGACCTCTTTTTGCAACTTTGGAACGCAAGTACACAATATCAAACCGCTCAGAAATTTCGTCCATGGCTATTCACAATCGCATTCAACCTACTGCGCAATACCTACCGTGATATTGATTATCAATCACTTTATGTAGAAGAAGTGATAGCCACAACGGAAGAAGCACAAGAAGACGACACCGCATTGCAAATAGACAACGAGCGACTATTTGAGGTACTAACCAAAGAATTGAATCAGCTCTCCGCTCCAGAACAATTGCTATTTGATCTCCGTTTCACGGATGAACTATCCATCAAAGAGATTGCTGCGATATTCAGTATTCCCGACGGGACTGTAAAATCGCGCCTTCATACACTAATCCTCAAACTACGAAAAAAATTAGAAGACTATGCGTAATTTTGAATCACAATTATCAGCTTTCGGTAAGCACATATATGCCGAAACGAACAAACAAACACGACTAATTACCAATCCACGAAGACGCAAGCGTTCGCTTCTGTGGATTACAACGCCTGCTGCCGCAATGGTTGGTATTCTCATTGGGTTAGGCATACAACTCAACACCAACTTCAATGACCCAATGACAGTACAAACTAAAGAAAACAAAACCAAGACAATCAAACAAGTGGTAGAGTTGCCAGAGTTCTGCTATACAGACTTTGCATCAGCTATCGAACTGCCTCAATTTGAAATAGTTATTAACCCAAAAGATAAAGAATTATGAAAAAGTTAGCATTAATCCTTATGGCAGCCATCGCATTTACGGCATGTACGAAACAAGCAGAGAAGCGACAAACCACTCCAATAGAGGAAATCCCTGTAGTGAAAGAGATTGCAGCAGAAGTTCCAGAAGCAGTTGAGGAAGATATTTCGCCCGAAGATATACCTCAACGCGTTCAAATGCCTGAATTTCCTGGCGGAATGGGTGAGTTGATGAAATATCTCAGTGAGAACATTCAATACCCATCCAAAGCAAAAGAAAACCAATGGGAAGGTACTGTTGTTTGTGAATTAATCGTAGAAAAAGATGGTTCTATTAACGAAGCAAAAGTCATAAATAGTAGTGGTTATCAGTTGTTAGATGTAGAAGCACTGCGTGTGGTATTGAATATGCCTAAATGGACTGCGGGCAAGCAAGACGGTGATTCTGTCCGCGTGCAATTTGCTTTGCCAATTTCGTTTAAGTTGCAATAAGCGATAATAAACCTCTTATTGAGATGTCAATTTGATAAAGTAGGACTTGTTTTTCATCACGAGAGGGTGTGTCATCTGATACACTCTCTTTTATCGTTATGTGATAAACAAAATTTTATCTATCATGTATATAAGTATTCTTCGCTGTATGGTCCTTATTTATTATACTAATCCGAATTTTTTGAATAAAATTTCGGAATATAATCCAAAAAAATGAACGAATTTTCGGAATACAATCCAAAAAGTTTGCACACGAAAAGTTTTTTTTCAAAAATCACACTCATGTGGGAATATTCGTAAAACGACATGTGGCGGAAGTGGCGGAGAAATTTCCGCCATTCCGCCACAAGCGCCACTTCCGCCATGCTGCGTGATTAAGAATGAAGTATTGATTTTCAGGGAGAAAGGGTTAGAGTTGCTATGAACGATAAGTGATGAGTGATAAGTTTCTGCGGAGTGGTAAAAAAGGGCGGGGAACATAAGCATGGGATATAAATCACATAGTAAGTGAAGGCAAGTTGATGAACCCGTCGAAAACCCGTAATTGCTAAGTGTTTTCATGCTACCCTAAAGGGTAGAGAAGAAATAAAAATGTCATTTTTATGTAAGCTTTTGTGGATTTTTTGTAACTTTTAGTTGTATTTTTTGGTCATTCCAGAAAAAAGCCGTACCTTTGCCGCACTGAATCAAAATCTGAAAAGATAATTTATAGAAGTGACCATGAAGCAGATACATGATGAGAATCGTGGCTATCGAATCCTTCTCCCGCTGGTGAACTGGATGTTCCGCCATTCGTACCGACATATCAAGTACGTAGGCGAGGAGAATATACCACAAGACGGTGCTGTAATCTTTGCACCTAATCACACCAACGCGCTACAAGATGCGCTGGCAGTGTTGTCAATAAATTCCGAGAGAAAAGTATTTGTTGCTCGTGCAGACATCTTCCGTAATAAGAAGTTGGCTAAAATCCTCAATTTCTTTAAGATTATGCCTATCCGACGTATGCGCGATGGAGCAAACGAAGTGCTCAAAAACGACGAGACAGTGGAGCGTGCCATTGACACCCTAGAGCAGGGCGTGCCTTTCTGCATCTTGCCCGAAGGTACGCACCGCACCAAGCACTCGCTCTTGCCATTGGGCAAAGGTATTTTCCGTATCACGTTGCGTGCCAACGAGAAGTTTGGAAAGGACAAACCTATCTACAT
The DNA here is from genome assembly GCA_045612525.1 of Paludibacteraceae bacterium. Taxonomy (GTDB): domain Bacteria; phylum Bacteroidota; class Bacteroidia; order Bacteroidales; family Paludibacteraceae; genus Colicola. Next base: position 3,192 of record JAZKZF010000062.1, read on the forward strand.
CGTACCTGTGGGCTTGGAGTATAGCGACTGGTTCCACCTCTGGGACACCCTCGTGGTGAATATTGGAAAACCAATCAATATGACTGAGTTTATTGCAGAGCATGCTGATTTGGAGCAGCCTAAGCTGATACTTGCCATGCGCGAGGAGCTCACCAATCGTATGCGCGAGCAAATCCTATGGGTGCCAGATGACGAAAACTACGAGAAGAACTGGGATAAACTCAGTCGCAATCGTCCTGCGCACAAGAACTGGTTCCCCAAACATCGTATGCCTAAGTGGGGATTGCTCTTGATGTTGGTACTGATGTCGCCGTTGGCATTGGTGGCTGGCGTGATTACGTTGCCTTTGTGGTTGGCGTGGCTGATTATCCGTTGGGCAATCAAAGATCCTGCATTCCATAACTCGGTGCAGTTCGTTTGGCAGTTGATTATCATACCATTGACTGGATTTATCACATTGCCTTTCTGGATGTTCTTGCAAGAGTATATGTATTTGGCTCGTAAATTGAATAAACCAGAGGAAACGAAGTAAGACCGCCCTGCGGGCTGTTAGATATTAGACCATCGCATTGTTAGACCGCCGACATGCGGCTGAGAGATTCCGAGAGTCTAACTTCTAACAGCAAAGCAATCCAATTTCTAACAGTGAAACGATCTAAAACGTAAAATTATGATAAAGGTTTACATTATTCTCGCTTGCTATATTATTTTCCCAATATTGATTATTGAGGCGTTTAAGCGCTGGACTATTGTTCAAAAGATTGGTACTGTGGTGCTTGCGTACGCAGTAGGTATTATCGCTTCGCTGTGCGGAGTATTTGAATTTGCAACTCCCGAAGCGGCTGCTTCTTTCAGCAAACTGCAATCTACCATCATGAGCGTGGCGGTGCCTTTGGCTATTCCACTGATGCTTTTCAACTGCGATTTCCAACTCTGGACCAAATCGCTGCCTAAAACTGCATGGGCATTGGTGACAGGTATTGCGGCAGTAATCGTAGCTTCCTTCTCGGGTTATTTTGTTTTCCGCAATAATGTGCCAGAGATTGCCAAAGTGACCGGAATGATGGCGGGTATCTACACGGGTGGAACAATGAACTTCAACGCCTTGGGGGCAGCCTTGAATGTGGATCGCTCGGTGATGGCTATTGTGCTGGCTTTCCAAATGGTAATCACGACACCTTATATATTCTTCCTCTTGGGTGGCGGATATAAGATTTTCCGTAAGTTATTGCCTTACAAGGACATCACCCACAAAGGGCGTATGGATGAGGATGAAGTAGAGACCAACGATGTGGAGAACTATCGCGGTATGTTTGAGAAGAAGAACTTCTGGGGCATGATGAAGGGACTGGGGTTGAGTATTTGCTTCTTGGCAGTAGGTGCGGGTTTGGCATTGCTGATCACAGGTACACTCAACGAGTTGGTGGTTATTCTGACTATTACCACTCTATCTATTATAGCTTCGTTCTTTAAGAAGGTACGCGAATTGCCCAAGACCTTTGAGTTGGGTATGTTCTTTATCTTGATTTTCAGCGTGATAGTAGCATCTATGTTCGATATCAATAGTGTGAACGGTGGTTCGTTGTATATCGGTGGTTTTGTGCTGTGGATCATTGGTATTTCGGTGGGTTTGCACTTGTTGCTCTGCCGTATTGCTAAAGTGAGTGGTGACTTGTTCTGCGTTTGCCAAGTAGGACTCTTGTGCTCACCTCCATTCGTGCCACCTATTGCTGGTGCGATGAAGAATAAAAAAGTCCTTATCTCAGGTATTGTAGTGGGCTTAGTAGGTTATGCAATAGGCACTTACCTTGGTGCGCTGCTGGCGTGGGTTTTGGGGTAAGACTTAACGGATGATTAACGACAATATAGACAACTTGCGCTCGAATCAACTCCCTCGAGCGCTCAAAGAATCAATCTCTATGAAACGTATTTTTATTTTTGCAATCAGCATATTGTTTGTATTACCAATTTCTGCTGCAAAAAAGGAGAAAGTGCAACAAGTAGACTCGTTGGGTAGGAAGATTAAAACGGGTTGGAACTTCGGCGTATTGCCATCTGTGGCTTTTGATGCCGATTTGGGTTTCCAAGGCGGTGCACTGACCAATATCTACTACTATGGCGATGGTTCGCAATATCCAGAGTATATTCATTCTTTGTATGCGGAGGCGGCATATACCACAAAGAACTATGGTATTTTCCGCGTGAACTATGATAGCAAGTACTTGATTCCCAAGCACAGATTGACCTTGGATGCAACTTATCAGCCAGATGCGATGTGCGATTTCTATGGTTTCAACGGCTACCAATCGGTTTATAATCAAGATTTCCACAAGTGGAAAAAAGACCCAGAAAAAATGGGTGTGCTGGAGGATTACCAATCGCGTGCGTTCTATAAGTATAAGCGTGATCTCTTCCGTTTTGCTGCAGATATTGAGGGTACGATTTGGAAGAATATCAAGTGGAATGCCGGTTTGGGTGTACTTGGCTATATGATTGATGAGTGCGATATCGATATGCTCAACGGCAAGAAGAATGTCTATGACCCCAATACGGAGCGCTATGCGCAAAAAGCAATGAACAAGGACATTGAGGGCATGTATGAGAAATACGTGAAATGGGGACTTATTGATCAAGCCGAAGCCAAAGGCGGTTGGCACCCTTATCTGCGTGCTGGATTGACGTATGATAGTCGTGACCAACGCACTTGCCCGACCAAGGGTATTTATGCCGATGCGTTCTTTACTTATACTGCAGCGTTTAATGCGAAGTACGGTCAGCAAGCCACTGCGGGGTATAACCATTTGCAGTTCAACTTCAACTTCCGCCATTATGTGCCCGTATATCGTGATCGCGTGACATTTGCGTATCGTATTGGTACACAGAATAATATCGCGGGTAAGTCGCCATTCTATATGAATACGTACCTCAATACGCTGTTTATCCAACGCGTGATGTACGAGGGATTGGGTGGTGCGAACTCACTTCGTGGTATCATGCGTAACCGAATTTTAGCCAATGGTTTTGCGTATGCGAATGTGGAATTCCGCTGCAAGGTGGCGAAGTTTGATATCGGTCGCCAGCACTTCTATATTGGTTTGGCACCATTCTTTGATTTGGGTGTGATTACTCAGCCATATGAGTTGGATGAGGAGTTGATCAACAATGCGTACGCAGAAGATAAGGACGCCAATAGACTGCCATTGGATAAGTACTTTGCGATGAAGGAAGGCAAGATTGATCAGTCCAAAGTGTATATGCCTCATATGGCAGCGGGCGTAGGTTTGAAAGTGGCGATGAACGAGAACTTTGTGTTGTCGGTGGACTGGGCAATGGCACTAGACAAACAAGACAATGCCAAGTGGGCGAACTTCTACATCAAGATGGGATATTTGTTTTAGTTTAGTGTTTAGAGTTTAGTGTTTAGAGTAAAGCTTCTTGTCATATTAAGCCTTTTCGCTACTATCGCATGTGCGAAAAATGACACCATTGCCATCTTCCAGGGATGTAGTGGTGGTATGATGGTGCATGCGGGCTATCTGTTTGGACAACCCGCTGGCGCTATACTGCCAACAGGCGAACAAATTAGTATGCAAGGCTTGACGTACGGTTTGGGTGGTTCGATGCGTGTCAATCTAATGAAGCACTTGCGAATTGGTTGTGAGGGCTTTAGTTCCAATGTGAAGAGTGGCGTGACTGATCAACACGATTTTCTGCAAAAAGGTAGTTATATCCGTACTGGTTGGGGCGGCGTGATTGCCGATGCATGCTGGCGTATGGAGAAGGTGTGGCCGTATATTGGTGGCTCGGTAGGTGGTGGTGCTATGCGCACATTGTCTATCGTGGATGGTAGTCAAGAGGATTGGCAAGCAGAAGGAGTAGCTATCCTGCACAAGCAAGGATTTGGTTATGTGAATCCGTATGTGGGTATGGATTATTGTATCACCAAACGCATACATGCTACGTTCCGTTTGGATTGGATGTTGGCATTTGCTAACAAGCAGTTGGTTTTCCCTACAGGTCCCAGATTGTATGTGGGAATCATGTTCTGCCACTAACACTTTGTTGAAATAGAAAACGCCACTCTTCAATTGGAGAGTGGCGTTTTGGTATATGTAATGGTTATTTCTTAAAAGCGTTCCAGCCTTGGGCTTGTAGTGAGAGTTCTTCACCATTGCGACCGATGAGGTTGATGCCATGCTCGGGCTTGGTGATATGACCTATCAAATACACATCCTCCAATGGGATGAGTTTCTCGTAATCTTCTAAATTACAAGTAAATAGCAACTCGTAATCTTCTCCACCATTGAGGGCACAAGTGACGATATTGAGGTTCATTTCCTCGGCTAATGCTGCAGCTTGGTAGTCGATCGGCAATTTGTCTTCGTAGATTGAACAACCGACATTGGATTGGGTGCAGATGTGCATGAGTTCGCTGCTAAGTCCATCGGAGATGTCCATCATGGCAGTAGGTTTGATTCCTGCTTTGTGCAATTGCTCAATGATGTCGCGTCGTGCTTCTGGTTTGAGTTGGCGCTCAAGCAGATATTCGCGTCCTTCGAAAGCAGGGGTAGCATTCTCGTTGGCATTCATCACAATACGTTCACGTTCAAGCAGTTGCAATCCCATATAAGCAGTACCAAGGTTGCCCGTCACGCAGATAAGGTCATTGACTTTAGCGCCATTGCGATAGACGATATCGGAGTCGTACGCTGTACCGAGGCAAGTGATGGAGATGGTCAATCCTGTCATAGAAGCAGAGGTATCGCCACCTACAAGATCAACATTATATTTCTCGCATGCGAGGCGTATGCCAGCATAGAGTTCTTCGAGGTCTTCTACGGAGAAACGTTTGCTAATTCCCAGAGAAACAGTGATTTGCGTAGGGGTGCCATTCATGGCGTAGATGTCGGAGAAATTGACAACAGCGGCCTTGTAACCAAGGTGCTTGAGAGGTACGTACTCCAAATTGAAGTGGATACCTTCGAGCAAGAGATCGGTGGTAACAAGCGTGCGTTTGTCGGCATAGTGCATCACCGCAGCATCGTCACCAACACCTTTTTGAGTAGAAGGTTGCAGGTGTTTGATATCTTTGGTGAGGTGCTTAATTAGCCCAAATTCACCGAGGGTAGAGATTTCTGTTTTAGACATAATACGAGAGTTTTGAATTATGAATGTGGGTGCAAAGGTACAACAAAATTTGCATAAATACAAACAAAAATGAACTATTATAGCAAATTAACGAATTATTTTTTTAGGAAACAAAAATACGCTCGCAAGCGAGCTACAAAAATCAATAAAAATTGAGGAATATTCTTAAGACAATTGGTGTCAATTGGGTTGTCAATTATTGTCAATTCGAGAATATCTTTTGTTTTTGCTCTAATAAAATGCAACTGAGCCGCATTTGGAGAGCAAAACAAAAAGAGAATTAGAACACAAAAAATGATATAGACAGACAAGAAAATAAGCAATAAAAGGAGTATTTGTTTGGATATTTCGCAGAAATGTTGTAATTTTGCAGGCAGAAATAGAAAATAAGATTGTATGAAAAAGTTATTTTTGATATTGGCTTGTGTTGCCATGAGTGTGTTGGCGATGGGTCAAGACAATCAGTTGGTATGGGCCAATGGTCGCTTGCTGTATGGTACGCCAGTTGAGAGTATTGATAGCTTGACCTACGACGAGATGGAGGATGTGGATACGCTACATTTGCTTTTGCCTCGCACCTTGATTAAGGTAGTGCATGACACGGTGTATATTCATGATACTGTATATGTAGAAACAGATTGTGGAGGCGAGGATGATACTCCTTCTGCAAGTATGGGTGTGTTTTCTGTGGGGGAGAGAAAGCAAGTAACCTTCTCAAAGGGTAATTTGCAGTATCACCCAGCAAATAACGAGTGGCGTTTTGCTCCAAGTCAATTGGATTATATTGGCGAAGCAAATAGCAATTGTTCTGCTACTTACAATGGTTGGTTGGATTTGTTTGGTTGGGGAACAGGAGATAACCCAACTAATTCAAGTACTGATAATAACGACTATCAAATCTTTGTTGATTGGGGTAAAAATCAAATCGGCAATGAGATTCCTAACACATGGCGTACAATGACTTCTGACGAGTGGAATTATCTTCGATTTGCTCGTGCAAATGCTGATGCACTTTGTGGAATCGCTTGTGTAAATGGAGTAACAGGATTAATTTTTATGCCTGATGATTGGACTGCTCCAGAGAATCTAAGGTTTAAGCCAGGATTTAGTCTTAAGTATAGTGTCGATGCATATGCTCAATATCAAACTATTACGTTGGACAAGTGGGAAGAGTTAGAGCAGTATGGGGCGATATTTTTGCCTGCTGCTGGATTTTGTGATGGAACGGGAGTGACTTATACACAGTATTATGGGAATTATTGGTCTTCTACAGAACTTGATGACAATAATGCATACTATATCCTTTTTCACTCTGGTGAAGCTCGTATGGGTAATTATGGACACTATATTAGAAGATCCGTACGTCTCGTTAAGGATTTGTAAAATTTTACGAAATAGCAATCTCACCCTGCAAGTCATTGGATTTGCGGGGTGAGTTTTTTTTTGGGGGGGGGAGGAAGATCAACAATAGAGATACCCGAATGGTATTCGGGGCAATGGACAAACATAGGAGAATCTTGAGATAAAAATCTCAAGAGCAAGACAGATGGCAGGAGCCTCATCGCCCCTCCATACAGCACAACAGACGGGGTTAGGTGAAAAGTAGAAACGGAAAGGTGAAAGCTTGCAGTAGAAGCGGGAAGATACGGGGAAAGTATGGGATGGTAATAGCGTGGTAACGAAGTGGTATCGAAGTGGTAACGAGAAAGAAAGCGGAAAGATAAGTTCTTGTTCAGAGATGAACAGATCGATAAATTTATCTTTTTCAAAAAAAGTACGATTTTTCTTGTGTATGTGCAAAAATTTTAGTAATTTTGCGCGTTTTTGTGTATAGTTACCATTATGATTGAATATATAAAAGGAAATTTGACGGATTTGACCCCTACTTATGCGGTGATTGAGGCCGCAGGAGTGGGATATGCAATCAATATCGCATTGCCAACGTATTCTGCGTTGGTGGGCAAAGAGAATTCGGAAATGAAACTGTTTGTAACCGAAATTATTCGTGAAGATACACACGATTTGTTCGGTTTTTTTACTCGTGGCGAACGTGAGTTGTTTTTGATGCTGATGACCGTGAGTGGCATTGGCGCGAACACCGCACGAATGATCATGTCGGCATACTCTGCGAGTGAGATACGTCAGATTATTGCTACGGGCAACGCGCGTGCGCTGTCGCAAGTGAAAGGACTGGGTCCCAAGACAGCACAACGCATTATTGTGGATTTGAAGGATAAGGTGCTGAAAATAGACCTTGGTGCAGAAGCGAGCCAAGGCAGTTTAGAGGACGCCGCAAGCGGCTACAGTTTAGAGGCGAAAGGCGTGGATAGTGAAATCAAACAAGAGGCGGTAAGTGCATTGACCATGTTAGGCTTTGCCGCAGCAGCGAGCGGAAAAGTGGTAGATAAGATTCTGAAAGCAGAACCACAGGCAAGCGTGGAGCAAGTCATCAGACAAGCGTTGAAGATGCTTTGAAAGGTGAAAAGTGAAAACTGAAAAGTGAAAGGTGAAAACTGAAAGGTGAAAGGTGAAAAGTGAAAAGTGAAAGGTGAAAACTGAAAAGTGAAAGGTGAAAACTGAAAGGTGAAAGGTGAAAAGTGAAAAGTGAAAGGTGAAAACTGAAAACTGAAAACTGAAAAGTGAAAAGTGAAAGGTGAAAACTGAAAACTGAAAACTGAAAACTGAAAACTGAAAACTGAAAAGTGAAAAGTGAAAACTGAAAACTGAAAAGTGAAATAGTGAAGAAACTAGTAATCATATTATTGAGCGTGTTGCCTATGTTGGTATGGGCACAGGAGCAAGACACTATCGTTTCGTGGGAAGAAAATGATAGTATCATAATGGCTCCATTGCAAATACAAAGCATAGGGGCTGACAATTATGATGACTTGACACGCCCTCAAAGCAGTCTGGACTTGGAGACTCCAGACAATGTAAAGACAAGCATAGAATATGATCCATTGACGGGATACTACGTGCTGCACACGCGCATTGGCGATGTGGATATCGCGACCCCATATTTGATGAGCACGGACGAATATCGTGCATACAGCGAACGCGAGACGATGGGTAGATATTGGCAATCAAAGATTAGTGAAGTGGAACATGATAATGAGAGAAAGTTCGACATCACGGATATGAAATTCAATATCGGCCCCGCAGATAAGGTATTTGGTCCTGGTGGTGTACAGTTGAAAATGCAAGGTTCGGCGGAATTGTTATTTGGTTTCAAACACCAATATGTGGACAACCCCGCATTGACTGAGCGCTCGAGAAACAATAATATCTTTGACTTTGATGAGAAGATTCAAGTGAATGTGAATGGTAAGGTGGGCGATAAACTCAATATGAATTTGAGTTATAATACCGAAGCATCGTTCGACTTTGACCAACAAAACTTAAAACTCAACTATAAAGGACAAGAGGACGACATTATCCAATCACTGGAGGCAGGTAATGTGTCGATGAACTTGAATAGCAGCCTGATACAAGGAAGTAGTGCACTGTTTGGTATCAAGACCGACTTGAAGTTTGGTAAACTGAAAGTGCAAGCATTGATTTCGCAACAAAACTCTGAGAGTCAGTCTGTTTCGAGTAAAGGTGGTGCACAAACAACCAGCTTTGAGGTGCCCATTGATAGCTATGACGAGAATCGCCACTTCTTCTTGAGTTATTATTTCCGCGACAATTATGAGCAGGCTATGCAATCGCTGCCTTATATTGCGAGTGGTGTGACGATTAACCGCATTGAAGTGTGGGTAACCAACAAACGTGGCAATTATGATCAAGCACGTAATGTCGTGGCGCTGACCGACTTGGGCGAGAATGATCCACAACATATTTTGAACGCATCTATCAGTGCAACATCGGGTGCACGAATGCCTTATAACAAAGCGAACTCACTCTATCAAAATTTGGCCATGGAGCACCCAAATATCCGTGATATTCAACAGATTAGTTCTGTGATGCAAAACTTGACGGATATGGACTTGAGCGAAGACTATGAAAAGATTGAGTCTGCTCGATTGCTCAATAACGGCGAATACACATTGAATGCCGCATTGGGTTATATCTCATTGAAAACTGCATTGAACCAAGACGAAGTGTTGGCTGTAGCCTATGAGTACACCTATGGTGGACAAGTGTATCAAGTGGGTGAGTTCTCAACAGACGGCGGCGAGAATATGGGTGCACCTAATGCATTGTTGCTCAAGATGTTGAAGAGCACCAACAATGCTCCAACGGAGAAAAACAAGGGCACATGGGATTTGATGATGAAAAACGTCTATTCATTAGGCGCAAGTCAAATATCAAGTGATAAGTTTGAATTGTACATCCAATACCGCAATGATTCGGTAGGAACGGAGATGCAATACTTGATGGAGGGAGATATTAAGGGCAAACAGTTGCTGCGCGTGATGAACCTTGACCGATTGGACTCACGTAATAACGCTTCTCCTGATGGACGCTTTGACTACGTGGAAGGCTATACTGCCCTATCCTCTTCTGGACGAATCATCTTCCCTGTATTGGAGCCATTTGGTAGTCACTTGGCACAGGCGATAGGCAATCCAACGATTGCAGAGAAATATATATTCCAAGAGCTTTATGACTCGACGCTGGTCAGCGCACAAGAGTTGTCGGAGAAGAATAAATTTGTATTGATGGGTAAATACAAGGGCAGTGCTGGCAACGAGATTCGATTGAATGCGATGAATATTCCTCGTGGAAGTGTGGTGGTAACTGCAGGTGGTGCTACGTTGATTGAAAATGTGGATTATACCGTGGATTACACCATGGGAACGGTGACGATCCTTAACCAGTCTATTATTGATGCAGGTACGAATGTGGATGTAAAATTGGAGAACCAATCGCTATTCTCCATGCAACGTAAGTCGCTCTTTGGTGCTCATTTAGAATACGAATTTAACAAAGACTTCACATTAGGAGGTACTATCATGCACTTGCGTGAGAAACCGCTAACAACTAAGGTGAACACGGGTAGTGAGCCATTGGCAAACACCATATGGGGAGTGAACACCAGTTGGAAGACGGAACTGCAATGGTTGACATTGTTGATTGACAAGGTGCCTTGGATAGAGGCAACAGCCCCTTCGACCTTCCAATTGAATGCTGAGTTTGCACACCTTATACCAGGTCATACAAAAGATGTAGGTCAGGTAGGTACTGCGTATATCGATGATTTTGAGGCGACTAAGACCAACATTGATATTCATTACCCGAGCTATTGGCGATTGGCATCTACCCCTACGGGAGATAGATTTGTAGAAGCAGATGGAAGTAACAATATTGCATATAATAAAAACCGTGCATTATTGGCATGGTATACAGTAGACCCTATTTTTGGTATTCCTCAAAGCAACACACCAAAGCACATTAAGGATGATCCAGAGGCGATGTCGGATCATCGTACGCGTGTGGTCATGGAGCAAGAGATTTACCCAGACAAGCAATCACTGCCCAATGCAGATTCGAAATTGGCGGTGATGAACTTGAGCTTCTACCCAGAAGAGCGTGGTCCGTATAATATTTCCGCAGACGAGATTGGATTTGATGGTAAGTTGACCAATCCCAAGCAACGCTGGGGCGGTATCATGCGCAAGTTGGATAATACTGACTTTGAAAAAGCGAATATTGAATATATCGAATTTTGGTTGATGGACCCATTTTTGACCAATGCAGATGCGGCATTCGAAGGAGGTGACCTGTATATTGACTTGGGCGATGTGAGCGAGGATATATTGCGCGATGGAAAGAAAAGTTTTGAGCATGGTTTGCCACTAAATAACGATGAGACATTGGTGGATAAAACTATCTGGGGAAGAAGTCCTAAAACGACAAGTACAGTTGTGGCATTTGCCAATGAAGCGGGTGCTAGAGAGAAACAAGATGTGGGTTTAAATGGTTTGAGTACATCAGAAGAATTCCTATTTGACTACAATGGCAGTAAACCATATGCAGACTATGTAGCAACTCTACGCACAAAAGTGGATCAAGCTGTATTGGATATGTGGGCGCTGGATAATTTTTCACCATTGAATGACCCTGCAGGCGATAATTACCACTATTATCGTGGAGATGATTACGATCAGAGTGAAACACCTGTCTTAGCACGTTACAAACACTTTAATGGAACGGAAGGTAACTCTCCTGAGATGGGCGAGTATGACGCTTATGGTACAGCATCAACATTGCAACCTGATATCGAAGACATCAATCAAGATAATACGCTAAATGATAACGAGCGTTTTTATCGTTACCATATTTCCTTGCGAAAGGAAGATATGCAACGTGTTGGACAACAGCATATCGCAAGTATTATGGAAACGAATGTAACCTTGCGGAACAAGGAGACAGTCAAAGTGAAATGGTATCAATTCAAGATTCCATTGCGTGGTGATAGTGCAACGATGAGAAAAGTGGGTAATATCCGCAACTTCAAATCAATTCGTTTTGCACGTATCTACATGACTAATTTCTCACAAGAAACACACTTGCGTTTAGCGACTTTGGATTTAGTTCGTGGTGAATGGCGCAATTATACCAAAGGTTTGTATCAAGATGCTGCTAACAATCAATACAACATTGCTAATCCATACACAACAAGCGGTTCGATGGTAGTGGAAGCTGTGAATATTGAGGAGAATTCTAATCGTACACCTGTTAACTATGTTTTGCCTCCTGGAGTCTCTCGTCAGACGGACCCTGGTCAAGCTCAATTGATTGAGCAAAATGAGCAGTCTATGGTATTCCGCTTTAATCATCTGGCTCCGAAGGATGCACGTGCTGTATACAAGAATGTGGTATATGACATGCGCCAATATAAGCGCCTGCAAATGTTTGTGCACGCAGAGTGCTTGCCACAATTTGAGGCTATAGAAGATAAGGATGTTTCGTGCTTTATTCGATTAGGTTCGGATATCAAAAATAACTATTACGAGTATGAGATTCCATTGAACTTAACGCCAGAAGGGTTGTATAATGATAATAATCGAGAAGATCGTGAAAAGGTTTGGAGGAATCAATTTGACTTTGCATTAAGTGCCCTTACACAGGCAAAGATGGACCGTAATCGTGCGAAACGCTCGGGCAATACCAATGTGAGCAACACGATACCATACGAAACGTATGACCCAGAGAATCTGGAGAATAAGATCACTATCTTGGGTAATCCAACATTGGAAGATATTCAATCCATCATGATTGGTATTCGTAACAAGACAACAAACGAAGTAAGTGGTGAAGTGTGGGTCAACGAATTGCGTTTGAGTGAATTCAATGAACAAGGTGGTGTTGCTGCTATGGCTAATGCAGCATTGAGTATTAGTGATATTGCGCAAGTGAATGTTGCAGGTCGTTTGGAGACAGCAGGATATGGTTCGATTGAATCCAATGTATTGGACCGCAACATGGAAGATATGTATCAAGTGTCAGTTAGTGCAGCATTAGAAGGTGGACGACTATTCCCTGAAAAAGCAAAGTTGCAGATTCCGTTGTATGTATCTTATACCAACCAAACAGAAACACCTGATTTCGACCCATTGGATACGGATATCAAATTATCAGAAAGTTTGGATACCTATGAAACTAAAGCGGAAAAGGACTCTATTCGTTCGATGGCTAAAACCACACACGAATCGACCAGTTTCTCCGTATCGAATTTGAAGGTGGATATTCACTCCAAGAAACGTAACATGTTCTACGATCCTGCGAATTTCTCCATTTCGGCTAGCTATAATGAACAAAAACAATATTCGCCAGAGATAGAACAAGACTTGAGTAGAGATTATAAGGGTAGTTTCAACTATTCATACAATTTCAATCCACAGCCTTGGGAACCATTCAAAGAGGTAAAGGCTGTGCAAAAAGTGAAACTCCTCAGCGAATTAAACTTCTATTACCTGCCTCAGTCTTGGGCATTCAACACCAATATGCACCGCACATTCACCCATTTAAAGATGCGAGATTTCAACACTGCGGAATTGGGTGCGCCTGTACAAAATGACATGGATTTGACCTTCTCCAAGGACTTTACATGGGATCGTAATTTTGATTTCAAGTATGACTTGACCAAAAACATGAAGTTCACATTCCAGACTGCAATGAATTCTACTGTTGATGAAGGTTATTATACTCCAGAAATCATAAAAGACTATGCCTTCACCAATGATTATTATGAGGCATGGAAAGACACGATACAACGTAGTTTGGCTACTTGGGGCACGCCATATACTTATCAGCAGTTGTTCTCTGCCTCGTGGAATGTGCCATTTAATCGTGTACCATATCTAGAGGCATTGACTGCCAATGCATCTTACAACGCCACCTACAATTGGAATCGCACAGTACAATCCAATAACAGCACCGCCGACTTGGGTAATGTAGTAAGTAGTACACGTGCATGGCAAGTGGATGGAGCATTGAATTTCGAGACCCTCTATGGCAAATCAAAATACTGGAAGCAGATGTCACAACGTTTTAATCAACGTGCAACCCGTAGACGTGCTTTCCGTTCGAAAGATTATACCACAACCATCACTCTTGAAGCAGGAGAAAGCAAAGAGATTACTCACCGATTAGGTAGCGAGTCACTCAAACTGACGGCAACGACCACTGATGGTAAAGACGTAAAACTTAAATTCAACACCATCTCTACGACAAAAATATCAGTAGAATCACCTGTCAAACTAGAGAACGTATCCATCAAGATAACCACGCAAGATCCTAATAAGCGTACACCGGCTCAACTTACTGGAGATATGTTTGCATACTTTGGTACCATGTTGCGCAAGGTGCAAATCACTTATCGTAATACCAACTCGCTGACCATTCCTGGTTTTGCGCCACAAGCTGGATTTATGGGTCAACAACGCTTTAATGACATGTATGCCCCTGGATTTGATTTTGCGTTCGGTGGTTTTACCGATGATTTTGTAGAAAAGGCAAAAGAAAATGGATGGTTGTCGAATGATACTTCAGTAGTACAACCCGCAACCCGTACAAAGACGAATGATTTGGACATCAAACTAGTTGTAGAGCCATTCCCTGGCTTTAAGATTCAAGTCAATGGTAAACGCTATGAAGCACAATCCAGTTCCATCATCTACTCCTATGATCAATTACAGGAGAACATGACAGGTTCGTTCAATATTACCCAAGTGGCAATTGGTACTGCATTCCAACGCATTGGTACTGCAGATGATAATTTTGCATCAGAAACATTTGATCAATTCTTGAGCAATCGCAATGTAATCAACTCACGCGTACAACGCCAATATGATGGTATAGTATATCCAAATGCAGGCTTTATACCTGCAAATTTGCGTGGTAAATCATACGACTCAAGGTATGGTAAGATTGCCAATAATACGGCTGATGTGCTAGTACCAGCTTTCTTAGCGGCATATACAGGTCGTGACGCTTCCAGTGTTGGGTTGAATCCATTCCTTGGTTTGCTGAATATTCTACCGAACTGGTCGGTTACATTTGACGGATTAGGACGACTGCCATGGATGCGCGACCACTTCAAGTCTGTGAATATTACTCACGCATATACTTGTAAGTATGCTATTGGTAGTTATTCTAGTTTCTCCACATGGGTACCTGCCTTAGATTTGGATAATAAGCAAATAGGTTTCGTGCGTGATGTAACGACAGATAACCCTATCCCATCATCAGCATATGACATTTCTTCGGTAACATTGACAGAGAATTTCTCTCCACTCATTGGTTTGAACATGACCATGAAGAACTCATTGTCAGCCAAAGTAGAGTACCGCAAGCAGCGCAATATCTCATTAAATGTCAATTCTGTACAAATTACAGAAGGACATACAGACGAATTTGTTATCGGTGCAGGATACACCATCAAGGATTTGAACTTTATCACTAAGAATCGAGATGGTGGACAGAAGAAAGTAAGCAATGACCTCAAGCTCAATGTGGATGTGAGTTACAAAGATATCAAGACATTGCTCCGCAAGGTAGAAGAGGGTCTCACACAAGCTAGTTCAGGAAATAAAGTCTTTGGTATCAAGATTAGTGCTGATTACGTGCTATCACAAAAGATTAATTTGCAACTCTTCTACGACCATCAAGGCACTACCCCACTCATATCTTCGTCTTATCCTATCAAAGCTGACAACGTAGGTATCAACATCAAACTGATGCTCACTCGCTAATGTATAAAGTCGGTATCATAGGGCCAGAGTCCACTGGAAAATCGACTCTTTCAGCATTTTTAGCACACCGGTACAAAGGTGTGCTAATTCCTGAATATGCTCGTGAATACATGGAGCATTTGGCACCTAATTATAATTATACTTACGAGGATGTAGTTGCAATAGCCCAACAACAGATACAAAAAATGGAGCAACTACATCAGACTTTTTCAAAAAAAGATATAGTTATATTTTTCGACACCGAATTGATTATCACGAAAGTTTGGTTTGAATATAAGTATGGAAAAGTACCTGAATTTTTGGTGCGAGCCCTTCATCAATATCCAATGGATACATACTTGCTCTGCTATCCTGATATGCCATGGCAGCCAGACCCGGTGCGTGAAAATCCTAATATCCGTGAATATTTATTTGATTGGTATGAGCGTGAAATTCATGCCCTCAACATTCCATATTACATCATTAAGCACAATCTGCAACATTACCCCGAAAATGGTGAAGCTATTGTCCAAACATAGGACAAGGTTATTCAGCATATTTGCAAAAAAAACATATATATAGAAGCGTTTTCTTGCAAGTATGCATTTTTTTATGTAACTTTGCAGGCAAAAACAATTATACACATAATAATGAAGCGAAAAATAGCCATTATAGCAGGAGGAGATAGTTCAGAATATGGTGTTTCGTTGCGTAGTGCAGCAGGAATCTACTCCTTTTTAGATAAAGAGAAATATGCTATTACAGTTGTAAAACTACGAGGATGCGAGTGGCATGCGTTGGCAGAGACTGATGGCGAGATAGATAAACACAACGGCGCAGTGCCTGAGGAATCGGAAAAATGGGTATCAATTGACAAAAATGATTTTTCGTATACCTATGATGGTAAGAAAACATCTTTTGACTTCGCATACATTACCATTCATGGTACCCCAGGCGAGAATGGTGTGCTGCAAGGATATTTGGATATGGTAGGTGTACCATATTCGTGTTGTGGTGTACTGGCAGCGGCCATGACGTTCAATAAGTACACCTGCAATCATTATTTGAAAGGTTTTGGCGTAAAAGTGGCAGAGAGCGTTTTGCTGAGAAAAGCGAAAGGCGAAAGGTTAGAGGTTAAAGGCGAAGATATAGTAGCACAACTGGGATTGCCATGTTTCATAAAGACCAATGTGGGTGGCTCGTCATTTGGTGTGACCAAAGTGAAGACCTTGGAGGAAGTAGAGCCTGCTATAGAGAAAGCATTTGCAGAAGGTGAAGAGGTAATTTGTGAAGCGTTTATGGAAGGCGTAGAGATCACCTGTGGAGTGTATAAGACAAAAAACAAGGCAGTAGCTTTTCCTATAACTGAGGTAGTGACAAGCAATGAGTTTTTTGACTACGATGCGAAATATAATGGGCAAGTGGATGAGATAACCCCAGCTCGCATTCCAGATGAGGTGCGTGATGCAGTACAAGCGATAACCTTGAAGATATATGACATATTAGGTTGCAAGGGAATTATCCGTGTGGATTACATTCTGACTGGTGATGGAGCAATAAAGCGAGAGGCAAAAGGCGATTGGCAGATTAATCTACTAGAAGTTAATACAACGCCAGGAATGACCGCCACATCGTTTATCCCCCAACAAGTGCGTGCTGCGGGTTTAGATATCAAAGACGTGCTTACAGATATTATAGAGTTTAGTGTTTAGAGTTATAGTGATATGGATATAAATCACGAAATAGCAAAACTCAATTGGGAACGTGAACCAAAGGGATTATATACCCCGATTGCCTATACGCTGGCAGCAGGTGGCAAGCGTGTTCGTCCACAATTAGCAATGATTGGCAGCCAGATATTTGGAGGTAAGGATGAAGATGTGCTTCCTGCGGCATTGGCATTGGAGGTATTTCATAATTTCACCCTATTGCACGATGATGTAATGGATCATGCAGATGTGCGTCGTGGCAGACCGACGGTGCATGTTCAATGGAATGAAAACACGGCTATACTCTCCGGTGATCAGATGATGATAGAGGCATATAAGTTGCTCACAGAGGTGCCAGAAGAGAAGTTATCCAAAGTATTGCGGTTATTCAACAAGATGGCTACTGAAATTTGTGAAGGTCAGCAATACGATGTAGACTTTGAGAACCTAGAGCACGTGACAATAGAAGCATATCTGAAGATGATTCGATTGAAGACGTCGGTATTGTTGGCTACAGCATTGCAAATAGGCGCATATATAGCAGGAGCAACAGAAGAAGAACAAAAGGCGTTGTATGCATTTGGAATCAATATGGGATTGGCCTTCCAGATACAAGACGATATCCTTGATGTGTGGGGTGATCCAAAGACCTTTGGAAAAGCTGTAGGAGGAGATATCTCATGTAACAAAAAGACGTATGTCTATCTTACTGCCCAACAACTAGCTGATGCAAAATTGGCAAAGGAATTGCATCAATGGTACGGAAGTGTATTGGATGATAATACGAATAAAATAGCCGCAGTGAAAGGTATTTTTGAGCAATTGAATGTACGTGCGGCATGTGATATGGTAGTAGAGAATTACACTCAGAGCGCATTGCAAATATTGGAGACATTGCCACAAAATGCTGCTACGGAACAATTGCGTAAACTTGCTGAAAAACTCAATACTCGAAAAGATTAGTAAATCGTAAAGAAATATGCCTTATCGTCGATTACCAAAAACAGATCAAGCACGTCTGCGTGCTTTGCAACGAGCAGTGCAACAATCAGGCAATGCTGCGTACAATGACCAAGCAATCAATTATCGTACTATCACAGAGGCCCAACGATTTTTGATGCAGTTTGAGAATCAAGTGGCACAATATCATGCTAATTTTGATAGCAAGGTAACTGCTAACAAGCAGTATCGCCATCGCGTGCGCAATGCACGAATGTATATTTCTCATTTTATACAAGTGCTGAACTTGGCAGTGATTCGTGGTGAGATTAAACGTAGTCAAAAAGAGTTGTATAAACTAGATCCAAAAAGTGATTCACTGCCTGATTTGAGTTCAGAAGAGGGTTTGATGGAATGGGGACAAAATATTATTGATGGTGAGAATCAACGCACAGCAGCGGGTGGATTTGCGATATACAATCCGACTATCAACAAAGTGAAAGTGCACTATGAGATGTTTAAAGAGGATTATACGAATCATCAGTTGCATAAGCGTACTCATAACCGCGTATTTGAAGATACGGAAACACTGCGCAAGCAAGCGGATGAGATTATCTTGGATATGTGGGATCAGATAGAGGCTTTTTACAAGGATGAGTTGCCATATGCTAAATTGCAAAAATGCCAGGCATACGGAATGATATATTATTACCGTACCGGTGAAGCGAAACTAACGCCACAAACAGACCAACAAATTGTGGCACAGCGTGCTCAACAGACAAAGTTAGAGTTGTAAAATAAAAGGGATTGAATCAATCCCTATTTTATTTTGATGATGCCTTTAGTGGGCGCAATCACATAATCCATATGTTTATCCAAGATATTGGTAGGGACTTTGTCTATTATCTGAAAATCGTATCCAACACCGACCAATAATGAATGTGATTTGGTGGTAGTGATATATCTGTCGTAATATCCACCTCCACGTCCTAATCGATTACCTTTTGCGTCAAATGCTACTCCAGGTACAATCGTTAGATCAATTTTGCCATCATAAGGTAAAGTCGTAGGTTCTGGAATATTGTATTTACCTCGATGCATTTTCTCATTGCCGTCGTAGGGGCAGGCTATCATTGATTTATTCTGTACGACAGGGAAGAGGAAAGTCTTGGTCTGCTTGTATTTTTTTATAAGTGACAAGACATCTATTTCGTTGCGTATAGGATAATAAATTAATACTGTTTGTGCACTTTGGAAAGCGGGTAGGTGCTCAATTAAAGCAACTAGTTTGTTGGAATTTTCGTGCACCATTTCGGATGTTAGCATGCGACGTTTTTGCGAAAGTAATTCGCGTAGGCGCATCTTCTCTTGTTGTTTCTTACGACAGGGAAGAATCCTTAATAAGTGTAAAATATTTGAGTCAGAAAGCATAATTCTTGAAAAAAACATACAAAAGTATAACTTTTTTTGCATGTATGCAAAAAAAGCAGTATCTTTGTGCAAAATTTTATGATTATGCGGTATTTTATCTCTATATTAATACTATTATCTGTCATATTAGTGGGTTGCAAGAAGGAAGAGACGACTACTACATCATCAGAAGCACGGGTAGAATCCTTTGCCTTTTATAAGGACACCATCAATCCTGGTTTGACAGAAGCGACATATAAGATTGAGCATAGTGGCGACACTGGTTTGATTTATAATCGTGACTCGTTGCGTTATGGAACCTGTTTGGATAGCGTGGTACCTTATGTGACATACAAAGCCACTCCAGGTACTGCGGTCTTTATCCTTCCTGACACCACGATTATCAGTACAGGTAGTGATACGATGAATTTTGCACAAGACCCAATCTATCTACATGTCACTTCATCCAATTTGAAAAACGAGCAGTGGTATCGTATTCGTTTGACGGTGCATCAGGTGGACCCTGATTTGTATGTTTGGCAACAGTTAACCGAGCAGATCTTTGCTCCACAGAGTTGTGAGACCAAAGCATTTTGGATAGATGGGAAATTAACACTATTTGTCAACAATGGTTTTTCTACAACTATCTACACATCTGCTGATGGTGCTAAATGGAGTAAAATCGGCACACCTTTGGGATTGCCAACGCCATGCTATGTGCGTGAGATGATGGAGCATAATGGTGTATTATACTATATTGATGGTGATATGCTATATCAGTCGGATGACCAAATTAATTGGACAGCAACCGATTATTCGTCAGCAGAATTCTCACCACAAACCATGTTGATGAATTTTGCAGGTAAAGCATGGTGTATTGTAGCAAATCGTCATGATAATCAATTGTATTTGGCTACAGTAGTAGATACACTAATACAGCCATTTACAGAGATGCAAGGTTTGGTTGATGGTGCGTTGCCTGCGCAATTCCCTGTGAGCGATTTTGCTGCTTTGACCTTCCAGAGTAGTAGTGAACGTCCACGTGCTATGGTGGTAGGCGGTCGTGCGGAAAATGGAGATGCAGTAAATACGCGTTGGAATTTCGAATATGCTGCTAATGCCGGTTACCGATTAAAAGATTTTACGATAGAGCAACCTCAATTCAACTCGCTTACAGGTATATCCATCATCCAATATGCAGATCATCTGATGATGTTTGGTGGTATTGATAATGACTTGACCTGGCGCAGTGACATGCTGCTTTCTGACGATGAGGGTATGCATTGGTACAAAGCAGATACGGCACACAACCAGTTGCCTGAAACATATCAATCGCGCCAAAAGCAGAGTGTGGTGGTAGATGAGCAGAACAACATCTATATAATTGGCGGACAAAGTTCCACAGAAACTTTCAGCGATGTCTATCGCGGATATTTAAATTCAATCAATTGGTAACCTATCCCGATGAAAGCATTGCGTCAGCCCATACAAACCGAGTTTTTGCAATTTGAGCAAGCGTTTAGTCAAGCGTTGGCAGCGGACAGCACGTTGATAAGTAACGTATTGGATTATATCCATACGAAACGTGGCAAACAATTGCGTCCTATCTTGGTATTGTTATCAGCAGCGATATGCAAAGGTGTAACGGATAAGACTATTCAGTCAGCAGTATCTTTGGAGTTGCTACATACGGCGTCATTGGTGCACGATGACGTAGTCGATAATTCTCCAATGCGTCGTGGTGTGAAAGCGATACAAGAGCAGTGGAGTAATAAAATAGCTATATTGGTAGGAGATTACCTATTGGCGAAAGTGATCGGTTTGTTGGCAGAATTGCGTAATACGACGATTCTAGGTATTGTATCTGAAGTAGGTGCAGCGTTGTCTTCGGGTGAGTTGATACAGTTGCATGACGGCGAATCGATGTGGATTGATGAGGAGCAATACCTACGTGTTATCCAACATAAGACGGCGCATCTATTTGCAGCATGCTCAGAAGCAGGTGCTGTGAGTTCGGGTGCCACTGCACGTCAGAGCCATGCATTGAAACAGTTTGGAATGTACTTGGGGTTGTGTTTTCAGTTAAAGGACGATGTATTTGACTTTTCTGATATAGAAGATTTAGGTAAACCGACGATGAATGATATTCGTGATGGCAAGGCAACATTGCCCATTATCAAATCTCTGCAACGCGCGACTAAGGAAGAAGCGGCTCGTATAAAGGAGTTAGCGGAGGGGTTGGCGAACAAGTCGTCTCATCTAGATGTATTTGAGGCAGAGCAAGAGATTCGTTCGTTTGTGCTTCGTTACGATGGTATTCGCTATGCGCATCAATTGATGGAGAAATATCGTAAAAAAGCGATCGATTTACTCGGAATATTTCCGGATAATAAATATAAGGAAAGCTTATTGTCGCTATTGGACTACGCAATCAATCGCATGTACTAAGTAGTAGGTTATTTCCGTCCAAAATCAGCAGGAATCTCACCCCAATGTTGTGTGTCCCACTTATAGATGGGTGTACTCCATGTATTCTCGTGTAGCCATTTTTCTGCCGCACGTACAGCCAATAATAGGTCCTGATTCTTTGCACTCCACTCTAATTTAGATTTGCATTGCTTCTGCCTCACCCATGCGATGGCAGTTTTGCTATCGGAATAGAGTGCCCATGATAGGTTTTGTTGTTTCAAATAGGCTAATCCTAATACAATTGCGAGGAATTCCCCGATATTATTTGTACCATCTACATATGGTCCGCGATGGAATACTTGTGTGCCAGTATCTGCTATTACAGCTCGAAACTCCATAAGTCCAGGGTTACCAGAGCATGCTGCATCTACTGCGAGAGCAGGGAGGATGATTTTAGATGGTAGATCGTCGCTATGTGACTGTAGAGCACTCGCAGAACCATCTGTTGATGGTAGATGACGTTTACGAGTGATATAGTCTTCTGGATTGGCAGCAAAGGCCTTTTCGGCTTCTTCGCGTGTAGCAAATCCTTTGTACTTGGCAGCTACTCCTTTTACTTGAACTTGGCAGGCATCCCACGAGTCGTATATTCCCGTCTCGCGTCCTTGCCAAACCACGTAAAATTTTGCGTTTTGTTTTCCCATGCCAGATTCTATTCCATGTATTATATTAATTTCTACGAATATCACGGATGAACACGGATTACAAGGGATGAAGAGACAATCGGTGTTATCAGTGGAAAAGTATCAAATATTACCCTATCAACTCTAATTGAGTAGTAGCCCCATCGGGAATCGAACCCGAATCTAAGGTTTAGGAAACCCGTATTCTATCCATTGAACTATGGAGCCTTAAAAAACGCTGCAAAGATAGTGTTTTTTTTTGATATATGCAAAAAATGTTGTACCTTTGCAAAAAGAATATAGAGATGGTATGAAAAAAGGTATTACTTTATTGTTCAGCATGCTATTTGTTCAAGTCTTGGTAGGACAAATCATGCAAGCAAACTATAAATCACCGTTGTCTGAATTGCAGGCACAGGGGTGGCAAGTACATTCGCATAGCTTGTCGTATGATGAGCAAACGTTGGTGTTCTCTGCCAAAGCGCCACAACAAACACATTACGACCTATATACCGCCCGAAAAAATGCGAAGGTATGGGAGAATATCACTCCCTTGACCACTCTTAACACCGCTGCAGATGAGCTATACCCTACACTGTCGAGCAGCGAACAAGATTTGATTTTCGTGAAACGTAGCGTGGAAGCAGGCAAAGGTAAAAAGACTGTTGAGACATTCTACCTAATGTCGACTAACCATGCACAATCGCAATGGACGGCTCCAGATGTAATCATCATATCGAAAGGAAAAGACATTTCACCAATATTATTGGCAGATAATAAAACAGTAATTTTTGCGTCAAGCCGTACAACAGATAATAAGAAAGATGGCAACTTTGCACTATTCTATACACAACGTATCGATAACCGCAATTGGGTTAATCCAATATTGATTCTTGCACCAAAAAATAAGAATGAGCATTATTATGCTCCATATGTAAAGAATTTTGTGCGACAAGGAAACACGCGCACTATCACCATTGGGTACACCCATCAGATATGTAACAATCGCGACACCTCCTATGTGGCAGAACAAATGGTGTTGCCCGAACAATTTCATCCAAGATTCATTCTCACATTGGAAGGTAGGATTAGGGATGTGAAGAGTAAGCGTTTTATCCCCGCACAACTGAATGTGTATCACGCTATCAATTTCAAACCTTTGGCGCAAATCAAGACATCGTCGGTGGGGACATACAAATTGGGGCTACCTGCTGGAACACCGTATTTTATAGACATCACTAGCGAGAATTATTCACATTACTATTGTGAATACAACTGTACTGAATTGACGACGGATACAACGATCAAAGTGAATGTTGATCTGGACAAGCAATTGAATATTCGTATCAATGCTTTTGATGCTGACATACTATTGCCAATAGTTCCTGATAGTATCTTATTAGACGGAAAGGCAATCAAGAAGTCTACTAGTCAGACTGATCTTCAGTTGAATATAGGTGAAATATATGAAATTACGTATAAGAAAAAGGGCTATGAAGATACCACCCTGCATATTAACACGCAGAAAAGTATCTTGCTAACCCAATCGGAATTAGATATCGAGATGATACCTAGCAAGAGCCATTTGATCTTGCAAATCGTAGACGCAGACAGCCTGCATGCAATAGTAGGTCTTGTAGATATTCGCAACAGAGATAAGGATGAGGATTTAACTAATATGAGTAATGACCCGATGCAGCATATTGTGAGAGCAAGACAAGGTGATACGTATTTTCTTTATGTTCGTGCAAAAGGATATGTGTATAAAGATACATTATTTCAAATTCCATATCTCAGCGACACGCTCATACACACTATACCTCTGACTGCCTTGCGTAAAGAGATGGTGCTACAACTGCGTAATATTCAGTTTGATCATAATTCATCTGCATTAACACCATCATCCTATGAAGAATTAGATAAGTTGGTGAAACTGATGCAAGATAACCCGTCAATGCAGATTGAGTTGTCAGCACATACCGATGATGTGGGTAGCGAGCAATATAATTTGCGTTTGTCGCAAAAGCGTGGAGAGGCCGCAAAAAAATATCTGCAAAGACAAGGCATAGAAGCACAGCGTATCATAGCCAAAGGATATGGTAAAAACAAGCCATTGGTTCCTAATGATAGTGATGAAAATCGTGCAATAAACAGACGTGTTGAGTTTACCATTAACGAAATTGAAATTGAACAATGAGAAAGATATCTTTACGATATATCGTATGTGCACTGATGTGCATGGGCATAATCAGTGTGTGGGGGCAAGAGAAATTTGATGAGCAACTTGTGGCTATCACGCAAATGACTCCCGATCAAGCTATTTATCAATTGGAGCAATATCAATTGGCACATCCGTGGTTTGCAGGAGTGTATTATCACTTGGGCAAGAAGAACGAAGAGTTGATGTACAATATCCACCCTATCTTGAATTATGATTATCTCGGCAGAGTACTATACAATGCCAGGGTGTACTACGGGAACTGCTTACATTATGCACAAAATACTAGTCTGAAGGATGAGGATTTTGTAGGTATTCCAAAGCAGGGAAATCATATTGATTATGAGGACATTGCACGCTTTACTAATAAGAAAATGGAGCATGTCAAGCAAATCAAAACACGCGTTGATAATTTGTACAAAAATTATTATCGCATGGTAGAGCGCTACAATGCATGTAGGCGCATGTTTACTGACTTTTGCGAACAATATCCTGGCGAGAAACAAGCCCATCTGCAACTGCAAGCGCAAGATATTACGCTACTGTATCATTTGGCGGCACAATTTGATTCGTTGCATGTAGACATTCAAGCCTTTAAAAACGCCTTGGCAGAATACCCTATCGAACAATATCAACCCATATTTGTATATCAAGATATTCGATTGTATCGACTGGATGGATTAACACATACCAATTTTATGGCATCAACTATTCCGCTTTGGAACTACGGGGCATTTGCCAAGCAATTCCTAAAAAAGCAACATGAAGATTATGCAGCATACTATCAAACCATTCAGCAGGAGTACGAACAAATTGGTAATGCCGTTGAAGCAGTAAAAAAAGGCGAAAAATTACCTATTAAGACTAATAAGATTTTGACCAACTACATCAACAAAATGGATTATGCATCATTTATGGTGCCACTAACACAGATTCAACAGATCTGCGCAGATATGATCCATTGCCATGCGAACGAGTTGTTGGCAGAAAATGATAGCACATTGGTAGTAGAGGATATTGAGTTAGCACTCAATACGTTGTATGAACATGACCAAAATAGAGTGGCTGCGCGCCAACAACTAGCTGTATTGGGAGTCAGATTGACAGAAAAAGAACTCAGCAAATACCAGCAAATACTGCGTGCCGACACCACAAAAGAGGCGATTCTTGCTTTAGCAGAGGAGCGATTGCACGTGGCGGATAGCATCTTTGAAAAAATAGCAGAGGAATTCTACTTGACCATAAATAAGACTATTACACCTTTTGAAGAATACCGAGATGCATTGAATGATATTATCATATTTTCCCATCAACTTCCACAAGGTGAGGCGGAGATTGTGAATATGCTGCCATTGAGTGAAGGATACCTTGTGGTTTATGCGGATGGATTGTTCTATGTGGTTAATTCGCAACTTGAGATAATTCGTCAATTTGAGCATAAGCAACATGTACCTATCAAGGCAGTGTATAAAATAGCGGGGGACAAGATTGCCGTGATAAGCCCTACATATACATTCTTCATTGATAACCAAGGTACAGCAAAATAACAGACGATGAGAGACGTACTAGATTTTTTGACAGCGTTGGCGTGCAACAACAACCGCGAATGGTTTAATGAGCATAAGGATTGGTATGTACGCAGCCACAAGACATTCGAACAATTTACGACACAATGGCTTGATAGATTGGTGGAAATAGATAAGGATTTGGTTGGTTTACAACCAAAAGATTGCATCTGGCGCATCTATCGTGATGTGCGTTTCTCACACGACAAACGTCCTTTCAAGGAATGGTTTGGCGTATTTCCTGCGGTAAAAGGTGGCAGAAAGAGTGATCGAGGCGGATATTATGTGCATATTCAACCAGGGCAGTGCATGTTCGGCGGCGGAATATGGTGTCCGAACAAGGACCTGCTGTATGCCTTACGCAAAGAGGTGCTTGCTAATTATGACGAAGTGGAGAATATCTTTGCTAATCCTATGACTAACAAGTATTTTCAAGATTTTGACACAGAGTATATGCTCAAGAAAGTACCTCAGGGTTTTCCAGCTGATTTTGTGCATGCAGATTGGCTAAAACGTAAAGCATTTACCTTTTCAACTCCATTGAGCGATACGGCAGTTTCATCGGCTGATTTCGTGGATTTGGTCACCGAGATTTCCCGTGCAGCAAAACCAATCAATGATTTTCTCAATTATACATTTGAGGAGTATGGAGAGTTTCCTGATAAACGGTAAACGTGATAGATAGTTACATCACCCCATATATTGGTTGATTGTTTCTAAGAGACTTTCTTGCATTTGCTCATCGGGCAATGTGCGTAGCACATCATCAAAGAATGCGCAAAGCAATAATTTGCGTGCAGTTTCTCGTCCAATGCAACGTTGTTGCATATAGAAGATGGCTGACTCGTCGAGTTGGCCCGTAGTGGCACCATGGCTAGCCTTAACATCGTCAGCATAGATCTCTAATTGTGGTTCGGTGGTCATGTCCGCATGGGACGAGAGTAGGATATTGCGGTTGGTTTGGTACGCTTCGACCTGTTGTGCATCGGGCATAATCTTTAACTCTCCTTTGAACGAAGCTTTTGATTCGTCGTCCAAAACAAACTTGATGAGTTGTGACGAGTAACCATGACCTACATTGTGGAGTACGCATGTGGTGAGATGGTGTTGTTGGTTGCCATGCAAGAGTGCTAGTCCGTAGATTTCGGTGCGGCAGTCAGTAGCGTTGTGCTCAATGGTGATGTTAGTATGAAAGATGGCCTCATCGTTAGGATGTGGCAATGCTATGACATGGAGCACGAGAGATGAGTTTGCCTCTTGAATGATATGCCATTGGGTGTTAGGCTCATTAAGCAAAAGCATTTCGCGCTTTTCGCCAGCAGGGATGATTATATTATTCAAAGGTTTCAATGTTTCAGAGTTTCAAGCAGCAATACAACTAGAGCTATTATTCGTTGAGGAAGGCATAGCCTTTTTCTTCCAATTCGAGGGCGAGTTCTTTGCCAGCCGTACGTACAATCCTACCATCTGCCAATACGTGCACGAAATCGGGTACGATGTAATCGAGAAGTCGTTGGTAGTGGGTAATGACGATGGAAGCTGTTTCTGGCGTTTTGAGTGCATTGACGCCTTCGGCAACAACTCGCAATGCGTCAATGTCAAGTCCTGAGTCGGTTTCGTCGAGGATGGAAAGGCATGGTTGGAGCATGGCCATTTGGAAAATCTCATTACGTTTCTTCTCACCTCCCGAGAAGCCCTCGTTGACAGAGCGTTTTGTGAGGCGATTATCCATGCCAACAAGCGTTTTCTTCTCGCGCATGAGTCGAAGGAAATCGGTGGCTGTGAGGGCTGGTAGGCCATCGTGTTTGCGTTTCTCGTTGACTGCAGTACGCATGAAGTTGACCATTGAGACACCAGGAATCTCCACTGGGTATTGGAAAGAGAGGAATATGCCCTCGCGTGCACGTTCTTCTGGTGACATCTCCAAGAGATTCTTGCCACGGAAAATAACTTCACCTTGTGTAATAGTGTATGCGGGGTGTCCTGTGAGTACGTTGGAGAGTGTGGATTTGCCTGCACCATTAGGTCCCATGATTGCATGTACCTCTCCAGCATTGACGGTGAGGTTGAGTCCCTTGAGTATTTCTTTGCCTGCGATGGAGGCATGTAGATTCTTTATTTCGAGCATAAGGTAGTAAGGACAGTCTCTCCGACTGCTTGTAATGTTTGATGGTTAATATTTCGCATATCGTCTTGCTGGGTATGCCACCATTCGGCGAACCCAGTAGCCGTATTGTTCTTGTAGTCGATGATATCGAGGCAAGGAATGCCTGCGATAGTAGTAACATAGTAATGGTCGTCTGTAATGGGATAGAATGTAGATTGATTGGTGAAATAGCGGCTATAGCCTAGTTTGGCTGCATTACGCCATACTTGTTCGACAAAGTTGCCGGCATACATAGCAGAGAAATATTCGCGTGGGAAGGTGGCTGAAGGATCTGCGACCATATCAAGTAGGATACCGTATTGGATAGTGTATTGCGGTTTTTGTGCGATGAATTGCTTTGCCCAATATTGGCTACCGAGGCACCATGTATGTTCGCGTTGCAAGCCGGTATAGTGGTTTGGGGTACCCATATCTTCAGCATCGAAGAAAACGATTTGGAGTGAGGGTATCGGTTGGTTTTGTTTTTTGAGGATAGACAATTGTCGCAGTATTTCGAGTATAACCCCTACTCCACTGGCTCCATCGTTGGCGCCTAGTACAGGTACGAAACGGTGGTCATAGTGCTCTTCTTCGTCGCTCCAAGGTCGTGAATCCCAGTGAGCACATAGGAGTATGGTGTGGGTAGTGGTACCTTGGAAGTAGGCCACGATGTTGCGGATAGGTTGTGGTTGACCGGCATAATTGGTCATGGTGCCATATTGATTATGGACCTGCGCACCAAAGCTAGCGAGTTTACGTACGAGCCAATCGCCGCAAGCGTCATGCTGTGGTGATCCTGGTACACGTGGTCCAAAAGCAACTTGGTGTGCGATGTATGTATATGCAGAGTCCGCTGAAAAGGAACAGCGGACATCTGCAGAAGTTTGGGTTTTGGTCTGGCAAGAGAGCAAAACTAGGGATAGGGCAATATATAATAATTGTCTGTAAATCAAATTAGTGTATATTCAATTCGCTGACAGAGCGGTGGTTTTGGATCGCGAGTATAGTCTCGGCGATAGGTTTAGCCATTGATACAATGCTAACCTTGGAGCAGCGCTCTTGGTTGAAAGGAATGGAGTCGGTGTAGACAAGTTCTTCAAGTGCGGAATTGGAAACTCGTTCGCATGCTGGTCCAGACATGAGTCCATGACTAACCAATGCACGAACGGACTTAGCACCATCCGCTTTCATGACCTCGGCAGCCTTACAGAGAGTACCTGCGGTGTCAGCAATATCATCAATAATGACTACATTTTTGCCTTTTACATCACCTAGGACTCGCATTTCTCCAATTTGATTGGCATTAGGGCGGTGCTTATAGCAGATGACCATAGGTACGTCTTGCTTGGTGAGTGCAGTAAGTTTCTTAGCGAATACAGATGCACGTTTGGTACCTCCAACGTCAGGTGAAGCTACGATTAGGTTATCTAGATTGAGTGCCTGTACGTAGTCAGCCAAGACATTGGCGCCATAGAGGTGGTCTACAGGCACATCGAAGAAGCCTTGGATTTGGTCAGCATGGAGGTCGACTGTGATGACACGGTCTACACCTACGCCTTGTAACAAGTTCGCACAAACTTTTGCACCGATAGACACACGCGGTTTATCCTTGCGATCTTGACGCGCCCATCCAAAGTATGGGATAACAGCAATTACCTTGTATGCGCTTGCTCGTTTAGCTGCATCAATAGCAAGCAGAAGTTCCATGATGTTATCGCTACTAGGGCAAGTAGATTGTACTATGTAGACCGATTGTCCACGAACGGATTCCTCAAAACTTACGGCAAACTCACCGTCGGAGAAACGAGCTACTTGGATGTTACCTAATGTACATCCCAAATAGTCACAAATACGCTTAGCGAGCTCACCGCCTTGAGAAAGAGCAAAAACCTTGTACGGACTGGTTTCAATAATCATATTAGATAAATTTATGAGTTATTTTTGAATTGACGTGCAAAAGTACTGCTTTTTTTTGGATTTTGCAAGTGTTATTTGGATATTTCGACAAAAAATCGTAACTTTGCAGGCAAATTGTATATTGGGTAATATGACCAACAAAGAATTATACCATGAATTTTGCTTGAGAAACAGCGATTTGCCAGTGTTTTTTACAGATTGGTGGATGGACGCAGTGTGTGCAGGAAAGCAATGGGACGTGCTACTAAGTCATGATGAGCAAGGGGAGATTTGTGCTGTCTTACCATATTTACTGCGCAAGCGCGCATGGATGAAGTACATCGTTATGCCACAGCAGACGCAAATGGGCGGCATATGGTTGCGTGAGGATATAGGTGGTGATGCGGGCAAGACCGCAGCTGTATGCCGAGAGTTGGCTGAGCAGTTATCCTCATTGGGGTTGCATTATTACTATCAGCATTATCCAATAGGTAGTGCGGCAGTGGATGCAATGCGTACATTGGGTTTCAAGAGTAAAGAACGCGTCACGTATCGTATCGAAGATTTGTCGAATCTAGACAAGGTGATTGGTACTTTTTCTAAGAATAAGAAACGTCAATTGCAAAAGGCGCTTTCGCTGCATACCGAGACGGGTATGCATGTGGAAGATTTTTACCGTTTTCACGTGCGTTGTCTGCAGGAGCAGGGGAAGCAGATTAGTTATTCGCGCGAGTTTTTGTTGGTATTGGAGCGTAAGGCACGTCGTTTGGGTCAGTGCCAAATTCTCTCAATTTGCAATGCCGATAATGAGGTAATGGCAGCAGTTTTTCTAGTTTGGGATCGACGTAGCATGTACTACCTCATACCCTGTTATAGTGTACGTCACAAAGACTCCGGAGCGGGTGCATTGTTGGTGCTTGAGTCGATAAAGTTGGCTCGTCAGAAAGGTGTAGGATTTGATTTTGAGGGCAGCATGATAAGAGGTGTAGCTAATCACTATAGGCAATTCGGTAGTACGCGTACGGTATATTATAGTGTGGAGAAGTATTATCGTTGGTGGTTTTGGTTTGCCAATACCATCAATTGGCTAAGAGAGCGGAGGATGCGATGAAGGTATTGTATCTGAGTGCATGGTATCCGACAGAGCGTGATGCGATGGCAGGATTGTTTGTAGAAAAGCATGTCAAATCCGTTGCAGTGCAGGGGCATGATGTGCGTGTACTATATTCCGAAGCAGTTGGTTGGCAATGGATATGTGCTATGTATAAGAGTTGGAAGAAGTTGCAGCAAGAATGGGATAAGCCGGATATTGTGCAGATGAATGTATTGGACAAAAATGGGATTATTGCTCTATTGCTGAGATGGTGGTACGGAATTCCATATGTTATCGTAGAGCATTGGTCGGGCTATTTGCCTGCCAATTATGCATTTAGAGGTGGTTGGCATGGGTGGATGATGAAGGTGATTGCGAGACATGCCTCATGTATTTTGCCTGTGAGTAGGATGTTGGAGGAATCCATGAAGAATTGTGGTATTAGAAACGAGCATTGGCAACGTATTCACAATGTAGTTGATGACTTTTTTTACCATCCAATTTCTCCAATTACGGTTACTCCAAAGGGGGATAAGTATCGTTTTTTGCACGTGAGTTGTTTTGATGAGCAGGCTAAAAACATAGAAGGTATGTTGCGTGCAGTGGGCAAGGTAGCGCAGTTGCGTCGGGACTTTGAACTCGTTATTGTAGGTACTGGTGTGGATTATGCACGGGTATATGATTATGCACAATCATTGCACTTGCCCAAGGAGACGCTCATCTTCACTGGTGAGCAAACGCCCTATGAAGTGGCACAATGGATGCAGCAGAGCGACTGTTTCTTACTATTCTCACGGTATGAAACCTTTGCCGTCGTATTAGCAGAAGCGATGGCAGTGGGCATTCCATTTATAAGCAGCGATACAGCTGGTATTGCAGTTGAGCTCCCAAGCAATTGCGGAATTTTAGTACCATCAGAGGATGAGGTGGCGCTAGCAAATGCGATGGTAAAGATGCTGGACAATGAAGGCGAAATTAAAACGGATGAAATCCGGAAACAAGGCGAGAGATATACGTACCAAGCGGTAGGCAAGCAATTATCTGAATTATACCAACGAATGATCGTATCGGCGAACTAAGGAGCCGAGCCAAATCAATTGGGCTAAGACAGCAATGGCAGTGCCTATAGAATAAGCTGCGATGGCAATTGTGAAATCTTGAGCTAAGATACCAACACATAGGCCTGCGATACGGCATATAGCAAGTAAAATCTCGAATAGCAGGCCTACCCTTTGCTTCATAAACACATCTGATAAATAGCACGTACTGGCAGTTAGTAAAGAGACATATAACCAAGGCAACATCCAACGGATATAGTTGCCCACTACACGCCATTCTTCGCCTAACAGCCACGCCGTGATAGAAGGCAGGAAGAAGGCTATGATTGTGAATATTGGAATAATAATCGCACTGCCATAGCCTATGAAACGCCAAAAGACGTCACCTATTTTTGCAGAGGCATGTACACGCTCTGTACTATGTTGATATAGAACTTGATACAGTGCTCTAGATATGGTTCCAACAGGCGTATATCCAAGCAACAGCGCCATGCTCAATAATCCCACATATTTTGCACCAAAAAAAGGAGTTAAGAGCAAGACAGGCAGTTGCCCTGCTAATACATTGATAAAACTACGTGGAAGAACATAACAAGGAAAATTACAATATATCTTCGCCTGTTGCCAAGTATTTTTCCAATCAACATGGCGCAAAGGAGCGAGTGTATTACGCAGGCTCAAGAATAGACTGGAAATTAATGATATTATTGGAGCAATTACAACAGAATAAATCATTCCTGCGTGAAGTATTCCCATGTATCCAAGTCCGATTTTTCCCCCTGCAGAAAGAATACTTTGCGAGATTTGGTATCCACTGATTCTGCCAAATGATTTTTTGCGAATATACCAATAATTTAGAATATTCCATCCGCCCATAGCCAAGACATAGAGTGGCATCATCCAATAATATTGTGCTAGGGAGGGTGATTTAAACAAGAGACTTATTGGAGTAGAAAATAATGCGCTGAGCGTGACTACTGCTGAGGTTATTAGTAATAAGAATAAAGAAGTATGCGTCAAAGCCACCGCATCTCGTTCGTTTTTGGGTAACACGATTGCGTAGTAATAGTCCGCTAGTGATATAACGACTAGGACATTTCCTATGCTAAGGAACAGATTGAGTAGTCCGAAGTCTTCGGGTGAGTAAATGCGTGTGAGGATGGGATATACAATCAATCCTATGACTTGTGCCACGACATTGGCGGATAGCAATTTAGCAAAATTGCGAGCGCCTGATGATTTTATCAAATTGAGTATATCCATTTCGCTTGCAAAAGTACTACAATTATCCGGAAATCGCAACTATTTTGTGAAAAAATTGTAAAAAAGGTTAGATATATTTGCTCATTTAAAAAAAAAGCAGTAAATTTGCACGCTGAAAGGAGTAGTATCTCCGCATTAACGAGGATTGAAATTTTAAAATCACTAGTATATGCAACTAAAAAAATCACCTAAGGCAAGCTTAGAGGACAAGAAATTGACCTATGTCCTTATGGGTCTCGTGCTCGTATTGAGCATCTGCTATGTCGCTTTTGAATGGACAGAGAAAGAAGTGACCAAGTATGAAGTATCGGACACCGATTTCTTCTTTGAGGAAGAGATTGATATCCAACAAACCACTCAAGAGACCCCTCCTCCCCCTCCACCACCAGCAGTGCAAGAAGTAGAAGTGCTGAACGTGGTTGAAGATGATGTTGAGGTAGAAGAGATTGAGATCAACACTGAGGACGACAAAGATGTAGAGGTTGTGATTGCTCCACCAGTAGAGGCCCCTGTAGAGGAAGAAGAGGAAGAAGTTATCTTTATGGTTGTAGAATCTATGCCGGAGTTCCCTGGTGGTCAACAAGCATTGTTCAAGTATCTTGCTGAGAACGTGAAGTATCCGGTTATTGCACAAGAGAACGGTATCCAAGGTCGTGTTATCTGCCAATTCGTGGTTAACAAAGATGGTAGTATCGTGGATGTTGTAGCAGTACGTTCATCTGGTGAACCATCGTTGGACAAAGAGGCTATCCGCGTGATCAAGTCAATGCCAAAATGGAAACCAGGTAAGCAACGTGGTAAGCCAGTGCGCGTGAAGTACACAGTGCCTGTAAACTTCCGTTTGCAATAATAAAAAGTAGTGCTTCTTGCGATGGATTTATCCATCCAAAATATAGAATTCTGTAAGGGTGTCGGCGCTAAGCGTGCCGACATTCTTCGTAAAGAGCTCGGTGTAAAATCTGCGCTCGATATGCTATACCAATTTCCATACAAGTATATAGACCGGAGTCGCTTCTACTTTATCCACGAGATTGATGATGAAGATACATATGTACAAATAATTGGTCATATTACTGAATGGCACACCGTAGGTGCTGGTGCTGCGGCACGCTTGTCAGCCACCTTTACAGATGGACGCCATACGATAGAACTGGTTTGGTTTAAAGGCATCAAATATCTGAAATTGGAACGCAATGTTCGATATCTGCTGTTTGGGAAACCTTCTCGCTTTAACCATCAATACAACTTTGTACATCCTGAGTTAACTCCGATGGCCAAAGTAAACCCCGAGATGACACAGGGGTTAGAACCCTATTACAACACGTCTGATGGAATGAAGCGTGCGGGACTTAACTCGAAAGCCATACGCAATATTACAGCCGAATTGATGCCGTTGCTTCGACAATATGGTGTACGCGAGACGTTGGGAATAGATCTGATTGAGCATCAACACCTCATGCCCCTGAGCGAAGCATTGGTCAATATCCATTTCCCGAAAGATTATGTTGCCATGCAAAAGGCACGTGAGCGGCTAAAGTTTGAGGAACTTTTCTATATTCAATTGCAGATTCTACGGCAGATGAAACGTCGTGAACAAAACGAAGGTTTTCGTATGCCAATTGTAGGCAAGGCCTTTCATGAGCAATATAACACCCTGCCCTTTCCATTAACAAATGCACAAAAGCGCGTACTGCGAGAGATACAAACAGACTTAAAGTCTGGTAAACAGATGAATCGTTTGCTTCAAGGAGATGTGGGTAGTGGTAAAACAGTCGTAGCATTGTTAACAGCCTTGCTTGCTGTAGATAATGGTTATCAGGCATGTATCATGGCTCCCACAGAGATACTTGCAAACCAGCATTACGAGACCATCACCAAATTGCTTGGTTCAGTGGGAGTTAATTGTCAATTATTAACGGGTTCGACCACCACGAAACAACGCCAACCTCTGCATGAACAATTGCGCAATGGAAGCATTGATATCCTTATTGGTACACACGCATTGATAGAGAAGGATGTGCAGTTTGCAAATCTTGGATTGTGTATTATTGACGAGCAACACCGTTTTGGTGTGGCACAACGTGCGAAATTATGGGAGAAGAATATCCGTCCACCTCATGTGTTGGTAATGACAGCGACCCCCATACCACGCACCTTAGCGATGACCGTTTATGGCGATTTGCACGTGAGTATCATTGATGAATTGCCACCAGGAAGGAAACCGGTACATACGCTGCATTACAATATTGAACGTCGTATGAGCATCAATCAGTTTGTTACCCAACAGATTGACCTTGGCCGTCAGGTGTATGTGGTATATCCACTCATACAAGAGAACGAGAAACTGGATTTGCAGGACCTGCAAAATGGTTATAATCGCCTATGCGAAACATTCCCTAATTACAGAATTTCCATGGTGCACGGGCAAATGCGTGCAAAGGATAAAGATGAACAGATGCAACGCTTTGCTAAAGGTGAAACGCAAATATTGGTTGCTACAACTGTAATAGAAGTGGGTGTAAATGTGCCTAATGCTAGCGTGATGATCATCGAAAATGCAGAGCGCTTTGGATTAAGTCAGTTGCACCAACTACGTGGACGTGTGGGACGTGGTGCGGATCAAAGTTATTGTTTGTTGTTAACCAAATTTGAGATTAGCAAAGATACGCGCAAACGCATGGATATCATGGTAGCAACAAATGATGGCTTTCGCATAGCAGAAGCCGATTTGCAGCTCCGTGGTCCTGGTGATTTGGAAGGCACACAGCAATCGGGATTACCATTTGACCTGCGTATAGCATCACTAACTCATGACGGACAGATTCTAGATCAGGCTCGCCAAGCAGCGCTTGCGATTTTAGAAGCAGACCCTCTATTGGAAGAAATGCATAACCGCATATATAAACAACGGCTTGACTTGTTACGTCAAACCGTTGTCAATTGGGGTGAGATATCGTAAATTACGAGAAACGGTATTGGGTGGTATGTAACCATTGCTCACCAGGACGAAGAATGGTGTTAGGGAACAATGGATAGTGAATCGCATCTGGGAACATCTCCGCCTCTAAACAGATGGCACATTGTACGTCATACATCTGTCCGGCTTTACCCATATGCTTCTCCACATAATTTCCAGAATAGACTTGCATACATGGGAAAGTAGTCCATGTTTCCATGGTGCGTCCTCCACCCTTTAAGATGGCAGCAAGGCGCAAAATTGGTGTATCATTAGGTTGATTCCACTCTGGCAAAGCCCAACCATTATCGATACCTAATCCCGCCGCAAAGAATGGCAAATTAATACGATCGGCTATCATCACAGGTTGTCGCATATCCATAGGTGTGTGATCTACAGTAGCTACATGGCCTAATGGCACAGCCTTGTCGTCATAAGGGATATACTCATCTGCCATGACTTGCAAGGTATGGTCATGGATAGTACCTTGTCCTTCTCCCTTGAGATTGAAGTAGGCATGGTTGGTAAGGTTGAGGATTGTAGGAGCATCTGTGGATGCCTCGTAGTTGATTATCAAATCTTTGTCTTGCAACAAATAAGTGACAAATACATGGAGATTACCTGGAAATCCCTCTTCGCCATCGGGCGAGAGATAATGCAACTTAATCGCAGAATTGCTGACTTCTACGACGTCCCACACCTTGTCATTGAAACCATGATATCCGCCGTGTAAGCAATGTTCACCTGCATTTTGGGTAACATGGTAGGTAGTTCCATCAATATCAAACTGAGCTCCACTTACGCGTCCTGCGGTGCGTCCGTTGATACCATTAAAATAGACCTCTTGGGTGAGCCACTCATCCAAGGTGGAAAAGCCCAATACTACGTCTGCCACTTCGTCCTCTGCATTAGGCACTAAGAGTGATACGATTTTCGCACCATAGTTGGTGATTTGGGCTGTGATGCCATCGGGAGTAGTGAGGGTGAATAAACCCACCTGCTTACCTTGAACTATTTGATTAAAACTTGCTTCGTTGATCATATTGCTTGTGCGATAATTGCATTCATTTGTTCTTCTACGGCTTCTTGCTCCTCAAATAGGCGGATTTGCGCTTTGGTGCGTACGAGGTTGTGCTCTGGATAAGCTATCTTATAGTATGTATCACCATTGAGATAGTCGATATAGAAGCGTACCGCCTGCATAAAACTCATACGTTTGCAGCCATATGGCAACAAACTCTTCTCTAGATTGGTGAGGAAGGTTGCTGTAGAAAGATAGCCTTTAGCATACGCTTCGAAAATCTCCATATTCACATGGATATTATCTAAGTTCGGATCATCCTCGGCACCAGTATTAGCAGCAGTACGAATAAAATCACCAAAGTCGCTTAGTACGAAACCAGGCATCACAGTATCCAAATCTACGATACACATAGGATTACCTTGCTCATCGAAGAGCATATTGTTGATCTTGGTATCGCAATGGTTGATACGTTTGGAGAGTTTACCCTCGCGATAGAGTTGCTCTGCCATACACATCTTCTCTGCACGTTGCAAGAAGTAATCTGCAATATCCTGGGTTGCTGCTCTGCGACCTGCTGCATTGGTAGCGAGTGCTTCACGCAATTGCTCAATGCGGAACTCCAAATTATGGAAATTAGGAATAGATTCCACCAAATTGTCAGCATCTAGCGATGCCAATTGACATTGGAATAGACCAAATGCCTTGCCTGCTAGTGCGGCACCTTCTGGAGTTATTTGCTCATAGGATGTTGCATTTTGGATCAATTCATATACACGCCAATAATCACCTTCGGGTGTTTGGTAATAGAGTTTGCCATCATGGGTAGGTACCAACTGGAGCACTTTGCGGTCAATATCTGTTTCGCCCGCCTCGGTGAGGAGATGGCGGATATGCTCTGTGACACGTTGGATATTATTTTGAAGTCCCTCTACATCACGGAAGATATTATGATTGATACGTTGCAGGAAATAAGACTTACCACCTTGCTCAGCAGCCATCACACGAAAAGAGTCGTTGATAAAACCTACTTTAATAGGTTGTGGCGCTTGTACGGCATTTGCCAATTGGAATTGATTGATAATGTATTGCATAAAAGTAGTGAAATAAAAGAATGATACTGATGCGTTGAATTAGAAAGAAAACAAAAATTACTCAAAATTGCCCAAAAATCACCAAAGATTATTTAATCCAACAACACAAACAACAAAATTCAATAACTTGCGCTCGAATCAACATCCTCGAGCGCTCAAAGAATATAATTTAAGACAATTAACGTACATCTCACAACAATAGTCATTCAAAAAAGACTGCATAACGCAGCCTTTTTTGAATATACCATGTTATTAATTACTTAATTTCTGCACCAAGAACGTTGTATTGTACATTATCACGAACAATCATCAATTGACCATTCTTGATAAGCTTAGTAGCTTTGGTATTTACCACTACATCTTCTACTGCACTTTCCACTGCATTTTTCTCTGTCAATGTAATAGAAGTCAGCACCATCTCAGACCATGCGGCATGATTTTTTATTTTGAGCATATATTTACCAGCTGGTATAGCAGACAAATCCCACTCTCCATACTCAGCACTGCCTGCAGGAGCCCATACATCAGTGCTTACGAAGGTCGCAACTACATTATTTGTGACTACATCTACCAAATATAAATCTACTGTTGCTGTATTGACAGAAGTAACGTCAGCGGTTACAACATAAGTTGCAGGCTTTGTCAATTCTACAGTCCACGCAGCCCATAACAAGGTATCATTGGCAGAACCTGCGTTCTTCATATTGAGAGTAGCACCAGGAGCCAAAGCTTGGTGAGTAGCGTAGGCATCAGCAGCTACATGTGTACCCTTCAAATCTGCATATGCATATGGCTTCACATACATAGGATGATATGTAGCCTCAGACCATTTATATCCCTCTGTACTTGGGTCTGTTGGGATATAGAGTTTTCCCCAATCAAATGTTAACCATGCACTAATACTACCAGTGAATTTCAGTGCACCAGAGAAGGCACTCAACTTTACTGCCATTTCACGAATGCTCCCTTCATCATTATTAGCAAAAATAGACATGTCATCCCATGTAGCCATCTCGTAGTCATATCCCATAGATGGGCAAATCCAAGACGAAGTACCAGTAGTATTACTCATATCGGCATCCGTATAAATCACTGGATAGTCTGCCAAAATTTGCTCATGATCACCTTCCACCATGAGAGCATATGCTATACCCTCTGGCAAAGTAAGACCATCTTGAGGAACGACCATTTTAACTACAGGACCTACGCCTGGCTCGGTAAGCATAGGTACAGTTGACCAATCTGTATTAGCGCCATCAATAGCGATGGTTTGTGCAAACATAGTACCTGAAAGTACCAATGCACTAACGATAGAGAAAATTTGTTTCATAACACGTTAATTTTTAGAATTAAGATTACTTATTTATTTCATACGTTCTTTGAAGAAATTCATGATTTTGGTATTCCAATCCGCAGGAATCTCATGGCCCATCTCTGGATAGTAATATATCACCTTATCCTCGGTTGGGAGATTGTTGTATGGAGCGAGGTTGGTGTGAGGAGGACATGTGCCATCCTGTAAGCCGCTACATGCAATGACAGAAGCAGAGATACGGGTAGCCAAGTTTTTGGTGTCGAAATATGAGAGGAACGCATGCATTTCCTCGTCGGTCATGCTCCCTTTGTTGGCTTTAGCAGTTTCTGCAGGCCATGATACAATTTTGAAGTAATCAGGGAAGTCGCCGAGGAATGCTACGCATGGAGCAATGGCTGTGAATGGATAATCGCTCAGTGCCGCTACGGCATAGGAAAGTGCACCACCTTGGCTAGAACCTTCTGCAAAGAGTTGGGTCATATCACTAGTTTCGCGGGTTGCCATAAAACGAACTGCTTGCACGCAGTCCATAAACGCACCACGATAGTAATAGCCATCTTTTACGCCGAAGTTATATGCGAACCAATCGCCATAGATATTCACAAAATCTCCTTTACCATCTGGCACACGATTCGCTGCTGCACGGTTGTTGAGCATTTGTCCGCGGATAGAGAAGAAGAACTCTGCGTATTCGCTCTCATCACCACCTGGACATGGAGGCCAAGAGGTAGCGCCTTGCGTGTCGTAGCCATAGAAGTGCATGATGACTGGGTGCTTCTGACCATCTTGTGGCTCAGCGTAGTAACCACGTACCGTTACAGGATCACCATCTGGAGAATCAGGTACGGATTGCAACTCTACTAGATAGATCTTGCGTTTGTCGGTGCTCTTTGTTGGCAACTCGGTAAGCTGTGCATTCATATCAATTGCCTCCAATTGCGCTTTGGCTGCATCCCAATATGCATCGAAGTCAGGTTGCTTGTCAGGAGCAGAAATGATAGCTGTAGGATTGATACCAAAGTTGAAAGCACGTGCACTCTTGTTATTGACGATGCAGTTGGCACGATAGAAACCAGGAGCAAGATTTTCAGAAGTTGTTAATGTAATGTCCTGAGAAGTTTTTGCTGCTATATTGAAAGTCTTCTCAATAGTTTCAACGGGTTCCTTCACATCTTTAGTAACCATAACGGTAATTGCCGCATCTATGGCAACCGCATTGGGGTTCTCAATATGGATAGTGATAGTAGGTTTGCTCTCAAACACCCAATTATCAATAACCGGAACTGACAACTCAAGAGGTTCTAAATGGGCAGGAATAGTATCTTTTGGTTCTTCTGGAGCAGAACCACCTACTGGCTCGCAGCTTGCCATCATGGTAGCTGTGAATACAAGAGCGGTAAATAGAATGAATAGCTTTTTCATGCTTTCTTGAGGTTATAGGTTATAGGTTAAAGGTTAAAGGCGGGGATACAGCGCAGCTAAACTACCTGCCTCTAACCTAATAATCTCTAACCTTTGATCTTTATTTAGACAGCGCGTACATCGCAAAGCCTGCGCATACGAGACCAGCGATTTGCAATGGATTTGGAATCACGTGCAAGATAACGAGGGAGAGCAATACAGTCACCATAGGAGCAAGACCCTCCATCGGAGAAACCACTACTGCTTTACCATGACGGTATGCATACACGAGAGTGAGTGCACCAATTGAGTTGAGGATCTGGATGCCGAAAGATGACCAGAATGTGCCTGCAACTGCTTCACGTGCAAAGAACTCAGCAGCATCAGGGGTCATGAAATAAGCTACTGGTGCCAATACGACAGCAAAGAGCGCCATATATACGAAGAGTGACTCAGCGTCCATGCTCTCGTTAGCAAACTTCATGAAGAAACCTTGGATACCCCAAGCGAGGAGCACGAGCACTGCCAATACGATCCACAACCAACCAGTAACAGGGCTGCCTTCGTTGCCTGTCTCGAGCGAGAG
The DNA here is from genome assembly GCA_045612525.1 of Paludibacteraceae bacterium. GTDB lineage: Bacteria > Bacteroidota > Bacteroidia > Bacteroidales > Paludibacteraceae > Colicola. The sequence goes on from JAZKZF010000062.1 coordinate 45,283, forward strand.
GAGGAGGATAGCAGCCAAAGCCACTACGATACCTGCCATTTGCCACTTGTTAGCACGCTCTTTGAGGAAGATAGATGCCAAGGTGATTACTACCACTGGTGACATAGAGATGAAAGGATAGATGATGTAGCTTGGGCCAAGGGTGAGGGCCTTGAAAAGCACCAATTGACCACCTGCACCAAGCAGACCTACGATAGCACCCAGGCCTATGCCGCGCCAACTGAAGGTGAGTTTGCCTTTGTTGATGATAAGTGCCACTAGGGCGCAAGGCAACATAGAGAGTGCCCATGCGATGTAAACGACTGTGTCAGGAATACCATGACTGATTTGATAACCTGAGAATGCTCCCCAAATACCCCATGTAACCACGGTGATGAGGATGAAAAGTAACCAAAGTTTGTTCTTCATTGTTGTTTATAATTAATAATTAGTATTTTATTTTTAAGACAATTATTGTCAACTTGAACGTCAATTATCGTCAATTCAAGGACATATAAATTCCATTTTATAACAAAAATACGCTTCGTTACACTTCGCTACAAAAATATACAAAAATCTAGCATCTCTATTTTGTTTTGCATATAAGAAGCAGTTAGTAACTGCTTCTTATATGCAAAACAAAATGATATCTTTTTTATTTCACGAGTTCGAAGTAGGGCAAGCGGGAGAGGGGGACGGAGATGGTGTAGGTCTTGCCACCGCGGTAGCGTTTGCCTTGTTCGTCGCGCCAAGTGCCTTTTGGCAATACGACCGTGCGCTCGGTACCAGGGGTAGTCATAGGCGCTACGAGGTACTTGTCGCCCAACATGAATTGATCCTTGATCATCTCCATGCCTTGGTGTGGGTATTGATACTCCATGCAACGCACGATAGGTTCGCCCGTCTTAGCTGCATGGTGTGCATATTGCATGATATATGGTGCAAACTTAGCGTGGAGGATAGCCATCTCCTTGACAATCTCTAAGTTCTCAGCCGAAAGTACTCGCCAAGGTGCTACAGAGAACTGCATCATAGGCATGAGGGCATGCACTTGTGCGGAGCGCACGATGAGTGTTTGGTCGAACTCGTCGGAGTTGATACCAAGGAAGGATGTCCATTGTCCGCCGCCAATCATATCGGGGCAAACATAGGCATAGCCAAGCAAGCCCGCAGCGGTCATACATGGGATGAGGGAATGCACGGCCTCCCAGCTATAGTCCTTATCGCCAAGACGTTGTACGAGAGGCTGACCGCCCATCTTCCAGCAAGCACGGTACTCGTTGAATGGGAACTCCAAGCCAATCTTTGCCCAAGAGGTGGTATGATCGACTGTGGTAGCATTCTTATCGTATGCAAGGATAGCAGTAGATGCATAGCAGTTGTTGTCGCCAGCATCAAACTTATAACCGTCAATGCCATAGTCGGCTTGCACTTGCTTGAGTACGTTTACGAAATGCGCAGCAGCATCGGGGTTGGTGAGGTCGTAGCAAGCCGAATAGCCATTCCACCAGTTGAGAATAGCGGTGCCGCCATGAGGATTCTTCAATAGATAGCCTTTTGCTTCGAGGTCGCGGTACTCAGGAGAGTCTGGCGACACGAATGGGCAGATCCACAGCATGACTTTGAAACCCAATGCGTGGAGTTCGTCCACCATGGCTTTAGGATCTGGGAAACGCTCGGCTTTGAAATCAAAGTTGCCATAGTAGCGTTGCCAGTTGTCGTCAATCATCAGTACGCCAGGAGGGAAACCGTTATCAATGATCGCATGTGCATAGCGGAGGATATCGGCTTGGTTTTGGTTGTACATGAGTTCGATCCATGTGTTGTACTGTGGCATGGTGAAGAAGAGGGTGTCAGGCAAAGTGCCTGTAGCAGGGAAGTACTTGGCTTGCGCTGCCATATAGGCATCGCGAAGGGTAGTTCCTGCTTGTACCTCGGTCATAGGAATAGAGGTGGTGAGTTCACCATTAGCGACAGAGAAGATGAAGGCGGAGTCTGACCAACGATAGCGTCCGTCGCTATTGAGGAAGAGCGGAACGAGTTGGTTGTTCTCGTCTTGCACGTGGAGATTGAACTCAGATTGCTCTACATAAGGTTGGTTATATCCTAATCCCACAGAGGCACCCCACCAAATATTCAAAAAGGTTAAGAGTTGAAGAAGCATAATGGCTATTTTAGGAGTCTAATGTATTATTAAATTGGAAACTACCTAGAGAAACTAGAAAAACTAGATTATCTAGGTAGTTTATGATAGCAGTTTTATTACAATGACATGTCTGTCAAATAGTTATATCCAGTCTCAGCTTCCCACATATTCTCGTTAGCCAAGCGGATTGAGAACAGAGGGTTATCATGGAGAGTAGGATATGGGTCTGGAAGATTAAGATATACCTTGTACTCACCAGCCATGCTAGCATCAAGTGTAGCATGCAGTGTAGTGACAATCGTATCACCAGCCATCCAGAAGCGTGGGTCTAGCTGTTGTTTATGAACAAATTTATTTGTAGGTTCATTTTTATCCACAAAGACAAGTTCTACATCGCGTGCATTGGCAGGAGCTGCGAAGCCAACATTACGTAACGTAAGGATAATCGAATAGCGCTCGCCAGCGACTGGATTTTGCGTTGGATAAGCTTTATCAAGCACGAAACGATAACCGAGGCGACGCTTGATTTCATTCATACTGCCATCTACAATCCACGAGTTGAGTACCTCTTGGTGGTAGCTACGATTGATATATGTCCAATGGTATTTCTCCATCTCTTTGATGGCGTTAGGACCATCCGAACGAGAGGGACATTTGCCACAAGTCTCACCACCCATAAGGGTGTATTTGGTATCCTCTTGCCAGAACTCTCTATCTTGGCGAGAGAAATATGTGCCTACATCATCCGCAGAAGCGAGGAAGCAGTCATTGTGACCACAAAGACGTGCTTTGGCAGTTGCTTGGTAAGCTTCGATCTCTGTGAGCGGTGTAGGTTCTTGTCCGTGCATTTCTAAGTACTTAATTTTGTATCCAGGTGTACGGAACGCAATTTGACGATCTTCTGGCATAGCCTCGAGGAGATGATTGATCAATTCCCAACGTGGTACAAAATCTTCGTCATTATCAGGATTAAATGGGAAAGTAGACGTGTAATACCACTCTCCCCAAGAGCCGATAAATCCCGCTTGTAGGCAGAGGATTACGTCAGTATATTTCTTCCAATATGGTTCGAGTTGGTCGATATGGCGAGATATCCACTCTGGAGTAGCATCCCAAGGTTGGTCATTTTTATTATAATTGGATTTATAAGAATAGCGTAATACCACTTTAGCTCCACCTTCGCGCAATGCGAGGAAGTTGTGTTCCATACGATCAAGGAACTCTTGTGAAATATCGCTTTCCATATAGTCGGTGAGATAATATGAGTGTAGATATAATGTCATATAATTATCTCCCTCGCGTGCATTCAAATAAGAATTAGCAGAAGCCTTCTTGGTCAAATCACCCGATTCGTAGTAGACTTGAGCAAGGAAGCCACGCTCTGGGTTTGGAAATAGGTCTTGTGTTTCTGTATAATAGATTGTACCTTCTGGGTCAGGTTCAGGACATGTACATGGGTCTGCACCACATACAGGGCAAGGGTTGGTACAAGCAATAAACAATAAAGAAATAAGGGTTGCAAAAAGCAGATTTCGTTTCATAAACATTGCGATATATAAGGACAATCTACCCAATGGTAGGATTATTGTCCGGTTATTGTACGGTGTACGCAGTCAATTTATCTTGAAATTTTTCAACTGCTAAACTACGAATCAACGTAGCTGTAAAAAAAGTACCGGTGCAGAGGTGCACCTCCGCACCGATACGTCAATCAACAATTGTTAAATGTTTGAATCTAAAAATTCAAATGTAGTTTCTTAGGGTAGGATTATTTTTTAACCTTTACAACGAGCTTGTTAGCAAGAACAGCAGCAGCTGTTTCAGCGTCATCAGCAGCGTTAGGAAGGATACCTACAGAGCTCCAAGATTGTTGGATATCGAAACCGATAGAGAACTCGTCAGCCCATTGAGCAGGGATGAGCTCCTTGAGGAGTTGGATCTCTACAGTACCAATGCCGTTAACAGCTTGTGCGTTACCAATTGGGAGAGAACCTTCTGGAACGATAGCACCCCAACCATTGGTCTCGTCAGCAACGCCGTTAGGATCGGTCCACAACCAACCTGAACCACCTACTTCACCAAACCATTTGAATACAGCAGGGTTGTATTGAGCAGCACCGTCAGCATAGATAGCAGTCTCGAGCATCCACTCAGCATCAGCATCAGCGAACTCATCACCGTAGCCACCAGTAGCTGCAGAACCGTCAGCGTTGATATACATGTGGAATGGAGTCCAAGCGTGGTCGGTAACAACCTCCAAGTTAACCTCTACCAATACGTTGAGGTACATCTCGTCGCAGTAAACCTTAACGCTCTTAAGACCGTCCATAGAGCAGCCATCAACGTGAGTAGCAGAAGCTACATACTCGGTTGGAAGAGCATCCCAGTCAGCAGCGCTACCATCGGTAACGTCGATTGGATTAACATACTCTTGCTCTTCACCCTCACCTTGATTGTTGTCATCAGCTGGGTTTTTTGGTTCACAAGCGATCATTGCCAAAGCGGCAGCGCACATAAGTGCAAATTGAAATTTTTTCATAATAATCGATTATTAAAAAGTTTATAAATTGTTGTTGATTGATTCTAAATCAGTTAATAATTAATAGTTAATAATTTATATCTCTTGGATACCCTGATGCTAAGCCCAGAGTATCCTAGAGAATTAAACAATTAATAAGTTGGGTTTTGTGGAATACCGCTCACAGTCCATTCGTTGTTAGGAATAGGGTATTGGAGTTTTGGGTAATCAGGTTCAACCACCTCCCAAGGTTGTGCACCAGGGAAACGACGATCGATAGTACGCTTGTTGCGGATAAGATCGAAGAGGCGGTGACCTTCGAATGCCAACTCAAGGCGGCGTTCATCGAGAACTACATCTAGTGCAGAAGCATAGCCGTGCATCTTGCCAGCAGCAAACCAACCCTCCTCAGGGATACCTGCACGCTCACGAAGTACGTTGACATCAGCCAAAGCCTCAGCATCTTGTCCAAGGTGAGCATAAGCCTCAGCGCGGTTGAGGAGTACCTCACCCCAGCGGCAAACGATAGGAGAAGAGAGCATTGGGTCGCCATCTTGGTAAGAGAACTTGTTGATGTAGTACATAGGGATTTGCTTGCGGTTTTGCATAGCTGGGTGTACACGTACTTGTACATCCTCGCCCTTGTAATTCATCCAATACTCAGTATATTCGCCATTGATAGTACGCTTCTCGATGGTGTACTTAGTACCATCCACGGTGCAAGTATAGTTATCGCCATCAGGAGTAGCAGTAGCAATCATATTAGAGCGACCTGTAGAGATACCACCTTCTTGTGCCTCGATTGGGAGATAAGCAGTCATGGTACCTGAAGCAAGAGTTTGAGGAAGGATGATACCTTTGTAGCGTACATCCATTGGGTAACGCTCATAGAGGTAGAGGAGGGTGTTAGAAGGATAGATCTCGCCCCAACCCATACCATCTTTGAGATACATTGAGCCGATAGAAGATTGACCACGTGTATCAGTCGTCTCGTGTGCGATACAGAAGAGGGTCTCAGTGGCAGTCTTAGCATTAGGGAAAAGAGCCACTAAATCTTTCTCCAATTTAGAAGCAGGAGTTGCACCACCAAGCATTGTATTGACAGCTTGGATACAAGCATCCCAGTTCTCCATATAGAGGTGTACACGTGAGAGCAAACCTAGCGCTGCATCTTTACTTGGATAGCCCTTGTTGCCACGAGAAGCGCCCATAAGCTCAGAAGCCTTGGTAAGATCTTTCACGATTTGGTCGTATACATCACCTACTTTAGCGCGAGTGATAGTCTCGTTGCTAGTCGAAACATGCAAAGGTACACCCATTGCATCCTTATCATGTGTATAAGGTTTCGCATAGAGGGTCACAAGGTTGAGGTGCATGAGGGCACGCATGAAGTAAGCTTCACCGAGGAGTTGGTCGCCATTAGCAGATTTACCTTCCTCAAAAGAAGCAATTACGGTGTTAGTCATATAGATTGCTTTATAAGCAACCATCCAGAGAGTACCTACGTTTTTGAGGTTGTCAGTCATTGCATACGCAGTAGCCTCATAGAGAGGGTCAGTGGTATGTGAAGAGAGGCAAGTATTATCAGCAGGGAACTCTGACAATTGGAAATAGTGACGTGTAAACGTATTACCAGACGCATAACCCAAGAAGTCAATCTCATCCTTGAGGAATGCATAGCAACCATCCATGATGTAGGTAGCTCCTGCTTCGTCTTGAAGCAATACATCGGAGTTGAGCTCATCAGATGGGAAGAAGTTGAGATCACAAGAAGTGAAGATTACCCCTGCCACAAGAGCCATGATTAAAGCTATTTTTTTCATATTCTTATCGTTTTAAAAGTTTAAAAGTTCTAAAAGTTCTAAAAGTTCTAAAGGTAATTTAGAGATTTTAGAAGCTGATTTCTACACCAGCTTGGTAGGTACGTCCAACAGGATAGTTGCTAGAGTACATACCTGCGAGGTTATAAGTAGAAGTTTGCAGGGTAATCTCAGGATCCATACCTGAGAACTTGGTAGCAGTCCAGAGGTTGTCTGCAGCGAAATAGATGCGGCAGCGTGTCATGTATGCCTTCTTGATAAGATTCTTAGGCAACTCATAACCTACAGTCAAGTTCTTGATACGGAAGTATGAACCATCCTCCAAGTAACGTGAACTGATGGCATTTGAACTCTTATTACCATTCAACATTGGTTTTGGGTGAGTAGCGATATCGCCCTTCTTCTCCCAACGACTCCAACCTTGGATAGAATTGTCAATAGAGAGTTGGTTGTAACCTACGTACGCACCGTCGGCATCGGTAGATTGACGGGTGTAGTTGTAAATCTTATTACCATACATAAAGTTGGTATTGACGCTAAGGAAGATACCATTCCAACTTACTTGGGTGTTCAAACCACCAGAGAAGAGAGGAGTAGCCTTGCCTACCACTTTCGCTTGGGTAGCATTGTAGTCGTTGGTAGTAGTCTTTTTACCATTTGCATCGAGCACATATTCGCCCTTATCATCTACTACATACCACAATGGATCGCCGTTATCAGGATCTACACCAGCCCACTCTTTCATGTACCAAGAGTAGATGTCTTGACCCTCTTTCACTTGTTGGCTCACAGAGCTTGCTGTTTGCAAGAATGCCTCGTGGTTAGGCAGTTCGGTCACGCGGTTCTTGTTGAAACCGATGTTGAAGCCAAGATCCCAATTCCATTTGCCCTTATTGATGATATTCGCATCAATGCGGTACTCAATACCTTGGTTGCGAACAGAACCTGCGTTCTTGGTAACCTCGTAGAAACCAGTAGATGGAGCTACAGGCACATTGAGGAGCAAACCGGTATTGTCAGTATTATAGAGATCAATAGACATATCAATTCGCTTGATGAATGTCAAGTCGATACCTACAGCAGCCATGTTAGCAGTCTCCCAGTGGAGGAGAGGGTTCGCCAAACGGCTAGGGGTAGCAGCCACTTGGTTTTGATACAATGCGCTAAGTGCGTAAGTAGCCAAGTACTTGTACTCAGGGATGTTGTTGTTACCAGTAATACCATAGCTAGCACGGAGTTTCAAGAAAGAAACCACGTCTTGATTCTTCATAAAGTCCTCGTTAGAGATGAGCCAAGAAGCAGCCACTGATGGGAAGTAACCTACGCGGTGCTCAGGAGCGAAGATAGAACTTGACTCAGCACGGAAGGTCGCAGTAACGAAAGAACGTTTCGCATAGTCGTATTGCGCTTGGATAATTGCAGCCCAGCTAGCACCTGGCATCTCATAACCGCTTACTGCGAATGGAGAGGTAGCATTGAGTGCATCTACACCGTTAGGCATACCTGTACCAGCAGCGGTAGTGTACTCAGATTTCCAAGTACCCCACTCCCAACCGAGCATACCGTTTACGCTGTGGTCGCCCCATTGGTAAGAAGCTTTCAAGATATTGGTAGTACCAAAACTCTTGCTAACACCAATAGAGTTCTCTAAGTAACCATTAGCATAACTCGAGTCATACGCACGTGGGTCGATATAAGAAGTTGATTTCCAGTAACCAGAGCCAAAAGTGTTGGTAGTAGAGAAATTCAACCAATCGGTGAAATGCACATTGAGTTGGAGCATACCACTGAAGTCGAAGTTGTTAGATGTGCTATAATTATAATAGGTAGAATTGAGTGAGTTCCAAGTATTTTGTGACCACCAAGCTTGACCATTATCAGAGCGTTTGTTGTTGTCCACATAGAGATATTTGCCTGTAGATTTGCCATCGGCATCGAGTTCATATGGGTTATCCCATGGCATTTTGTTGAACGCGTCGTCCATCATTGTCCAAGAAGAAGGATAGTCTACAGTTGACTTAGTGAAAGTAACCTTAGCTTTCATATCCAACCACTTGGTGATTTGTGCATTCATATTGAGGTTAGCAGAGAACTTCTTCATACCAGTGGTGATGAGAGTACCTTGCTCGTCGTAGTAGTTGAGACCAGCATAGTAACCTACTTTCTCAGAACCACCCTTTACAGATACATAGTAATCTTGGATCACACCTGTTCGGAAAAATTCGTCTTGCCAGTTGTGGTTCTCCTCTTGGAGGCTCTTTGGATACATCACACCGAAGAGACTCTTAGAATAAAGTTGTTTGTGGAAATTGTAGAGTTCTTTTGCATCCATCATCTTGTAGTTTTGATAGAGGGCTTGCTTAGCACCTGCAGTAGCTTTTACGTCCACAGTGACCTTCTCGTTTTTCTTACCAGACTTGGTTGTTACAACGATTACACCACCTGCAGCGGCAGCACCATAGATACCTGTAGCACCCGCGTCCTTGAGGACAGAGATAGACTCTACGTCTTGTGGGCTGAACGAGCCACCCATCACACCATCTACCACATATACAGGAGCACTACCTGCAGTGATAGATCCCGTACCACGAATACGGATTTCAGCAGCATCACCCGGTTGTCCACCTGCGTTGGTGATTTGCACACCAGCCACTTTACCTTGAAGCATGTTACCAATATCAGAAGAAGTCACATCGGTCAAAGCCTCGTTGGATACAGTAACCACAGCAGAAGATAACTCTGCTTTCTTCAGAGAAGAGTAACCCAAAGATACGACTTCCTCCATCATGATGGCATCAGACTCCATCACAATGTTTAGGGAAGCAGCAGCCTTGGCTGTTTGGGTCTTGTAACCAATGTACGAGAATTGAATCATCGCACCTGAAGTCACTTCGAGTTCGTAGTTACCATCAAAATCGGTAACCGTACCATTTGTAGTACCTTGCTCTACAACGCTCACACCAATCAATGGCATGTCGTCATCCGCAGAGGTAACAGTTCCTTTCACAACAGTCTGAGCAAAAGCTGGAGCAATTGCCAAAAGGAGACTCATGCAAATAACAGAAAATGTTCTCATGTTTTTTAAAGTTTATAAATTAGTTGTTTTGTTTGAGTTCTAACAAATAATTTCCCACAAAGTCGGCTTCAATCACAGGATTGCTGCCATTCACCTCAAAGCTGATAGGCTCTTTGGCCGTGTAGGTAGTAGCGGTATAGGTCTTGCCCTTCTCCAAACCACGCAATTCTATTTGTCCCTTGAATGCCTCCGCATCGGTGTAGAATGCATAGTAGAGCGCATCGTTTTGGCGAATAACGTGTGCCTCTGGATAATCATAGCCCCATGAATAGAGGTTGAGATACTCACCACGAGCCAAGTTCTTCTCCTTGAAGATCTTCATCCAGTGACGGATAAGTTCCTCTTTCTCAGGAGTTAACAAGAAACTAATTTCCACATTAGGATTGTCTTTTGGATAAGTAAACTTGGTACCAATCACCGAACCTGTACCGATTTGCGAAGCAAAGTCAGTACCGCCATCGGTAAGTTCTACGTGGTCGCCATAGTATGCCAATTGAGGCGCCATAGCCGCATAGGCTTTGCGCTTCATACGTACTTGCTTAGAAGAAGTAGGGTCAGAAGCCACTGCTTGGTTGAAGTATGGCAAGTGGAAATAGTTCATTGCGCAACCGCAAGGGCAGATTTGTACCACAGCATGTGGGTGCATCTCGCGTGCTTTCTCAAATACGTTTTGGAAGTATGTAGGCATGAGCTCTACAGATTGTGCAGGATACTCCAAGCAAGAATGCTCGTTGTGGTCAGGCATACAGCAGTTGAGGTGTTGGCCATCGATCTTGAGGCCATCGAAGCCCCATGTGCCGAGGAAACGCTCGAGGAGCATATTGGTATGCTCGGTAGTATGAGGATTGACAGGAGAGAGGTAGTAGCTATCCCACCAGGTGATATACTCAGGTGCGTACTCATGAGTGAGGAGCATCATCTCAGGATTCTCCTTGAGGAGTTTAGTACCAGGGTCAGCAGCAAGAGGAGCCCACCAGAGTTTAGCCAACATGCCACGACGGTGAATCTCGTCGGTCATACGGCGCATATCGCGATCGCCACCAGGGAAGCGCTTATTGGTCTCCCAGTCGCCCTCAGCGATTTGGAAACCATCGTCCACGTCCACCCACTTGAAACCCAATTCAGCCACTTTATCAAGCGTACCAATCACCTCGTTGATGGTAAAGGTGCGCTCATAACCCCATGCACACCATACTGGCTCAAAGGCCTCTGGCTCAGAAGCAGGCAATTCAATACCCGCATCCTCTTGCATCACCTCAGAGAAGGTTCGGAGAGCGTTGAAATAGTCGCCCTTGTGATCATAGCGGAAAGCGGTGAAGGTATGGAGTGTATCACCTGTGTTGAGTTCTACAGGCCACTCAAACTCGTAGCGGAGAGCCATACTCACCTTGTTCTCATAGCGTTTCCACTCTACTGGCATAGAGATCATGCGGAGCACTGGCTCAATGAGACCAATAGCGACACCACCATCACGTTGCCACAAGTCCACCATTGGGATACCACCTCCGTAGTCGGTATTGTTCATACCCAAATAGTTTTCTTTCTTGAAGCCCTCAGTCACTGGCAATACCCAGTCGAGACGGCCAGAGGTAGAAGATGGTTGCAATGACCATACTACAGAATCAGCAGCCTCTACCTCGGTGCGACACATCTCGTATGCACGCACGGTGATAGGTTTGCCCTCATTGACATAATATGTCTCAATCTTCACTAATCCAGGATGTCCATCAACTGGGGTGGTAGTTTGATGCTTGGATACAATGACACCACCTTCGTTATATGGAAAATGGGTCATTGTAGCCGCATCACACTCAAGAAGGTCAGTCTCGAGTTTTGGAGAACAACCTACGCAGAGTGCCACAACACAAATTATAATGAACAACCAACTAATTGTTTTTTTCATATTAAAAAAGTTTTAAAGTTTCAATATTTCATGCACCAAAGGGTGCTTGTTTCAAAGTTGCAAGAAATTATTTATACTCGGTTAAGATGCGTTTTGCATTCTTGTTGTACAATTTCTCAAGCACTGTGTCTGGCAAGTAGAAAGCAGACAATGGCCAATGATAGTTGTAATCGTGGATATAGATATGCTCGTCCTCAGTCTCCAAGATACGGAAGATATTGCGATACATATCTGCTGCCATACCGTTGTCGGAACCAAAGAGCACGCGGCCTTGATACTTAATAAGGAACTCACGCGTCGCGCGTGGGGTATGTGCAGACTCTGCTACGCGTGCAGAGATGTCGATATACATATTAGGATATTTATCCAACATCGCACCTAGACGTGGGAGGTCTTGGTTCATATTGAGGTAGTGGCACGCGATGAAGATAGTAGCAGGGTTCTCGCGAAGTGCATTCTCAAAGGTAGCCATCAATCCCTCATAACCAAGGCAGTCAGCTGCGGTGGTATCCACATGCCAAACAGCGCCATTAGGCAGACCATCGTTGGTAGCATCTTGTGGAAGGTACATCCAATATGGCTCGCCCACGTGGATATTGATAGGCATCTTCAGCTCAGCACACTTTGCCCAAACTGGTTTGAGGCGTGGGTCGTCGATATGGAGGCCATAACCCTCGGTAGGACGAGCATAAAGATCGCCTTGACCCTTATCACCCATTTCACCTACACCTACAGCGCCCATCTCATGGCATTTCTCCAAATAAGCGATACACTCATCTGCAGAACCGTCTTGGAGCAATTGGGTATAGTCGAGCGAGCACCAGAAACGGAAGCGATCGCCATACTTAACATATGGTGCCATCACCTCCTCAAATGGTTTGCCAATCCAAGAGCAGTGCATGATATGAGTCTCTTGGATGCCACATGCATCCATAGCCTCTACCCAAGCATCCACTTCCTCTGGGGCAGCAATATAGTCGTGCGAGTGCATGTCGATAACAGGATACTTCGCTTTCTCAACAAACGTTTGCGGAATATTATCTACGCTAACCGGGCGGAAGTCGTTCAAGAGTAAAGTCTCGGTAATGCCCTTAGGTTGCTCCTGAGTTTTGCAGCAAGACACTAGTGCAAGTGCTGCAGCGCAATATACAAGGATTCGTTTCATCGTTTAGTAGTTTAGAAGTTTAGTAGTTTATTTTACGAAGCCGAAGCGCTCTTTGGCTACGCGCTCAACGTCCTCTAGGCAAGTGAAAGCAGTAGTACCACCCGAAGCGGTAGTATTCACTGCACCCGTCATATTGCCATAGCGTTGGCAATCTTCGAGGGTAGCCCCTTGCACAAATTGAGAAATGAAGCCTGAGTTGAACGAGTCGCCTGCACCAATGCAATCTACTACATTCTCATTGAGCATAGCTGCCATTTGGTGGCGAGTACCATCCTTCTTGATGAGCAACGAACCACGGCTACCTTGCTTGATAATCGCATTATTAATATAAGGTGCGATGCACTCGATTGCCTCGTCAATATTATCCTTATGAGTCAGGGCTTTGAGCTCGGTCTCGTTAGGCATGAAGACGGTGATGAGTGGCAAGACGTTGGCATAGTCCAAATCCCACTCCTCTACAGGATCCCATTGGGTATCGAGCGAGGTGGTCACACCGTTGGCTTGAGCGAGTTTGAGGATCTCAATAAGGTCTTTCTTCAAACCACTTTGCATGAAGATAGAAGAGATGTGGATATGCTTAGCGTGGGTGAATACCTCAGGATTGATATCCTTGAGTGCCATCACGTCCATTGCACCTTGGTAGGTGAGGTTGGCACGATCCTCATCGTAACTCATGCAGATGGTAGCGCCAGTAGCATACTCGTTAGTACGGATGAGATAGGTGGTATCCACATGCTTGGCCTGGAGACTAGTCTCTACCAAGTCGCCAAACTGGTCGTTGCCCACCATACCGCAGAAAGCTACCTTCACGCCCAATGCTGCTGCATTGGCCGCGAAGATGGCAGTAGAGCTACCTAATGTTAATGTCATTTGCTTAGCGAACTTCTCTTTGCCCACCTCTGGGAAGCCGTCGATTTGGTTGAGAATAAGATCGACATT
>JAZKZF010000063.1:0-4749 GCA_045612525.1 Paludibacteraceae bacterium
AATATATATCGCGGAAGGCATCTTTCATAAACACTTTGCCCGCAAACTTCTCGTTTTGCAAACCACCTAGCGAAAGAATGTCCTCTTTGTTCACTAATGCTGTATTGTACAAAATACCTGTAGTACCCCACATATATCCCACAGTATAATCTGCCACACACATATTGCTATCGGCCGCCATCTGTTGGAACTTATCTACTGCGAAAGGTGATACCAATTTGGTATAGTCGGGCGTATTGCCAAAATCCTTATTGATTGGTTGTAGCAACTGATTGCGCAACATACGCTCAATGATATACTCAGAAGGACAAATCACATCATAATCCTCATGACCAACCTCCACCTCGGTAAGCATCGACTCGTTGATGTCGAAGGTCTGATAGAGCACCTCCACCTGTTCGCCTGTTTGCTCGTAGTACCATGCAGGGAAACCATTAAGCACGTTCATGTCAATATAATCAGCCCAGTTATAAACTTTGAGCGTGTGCTCGCGGTCGGCAGCAAAAGCGTTAGATACCAATACACAAGGTAGCACCAAAGCGGCTACAGCAAAAAAGAACTTTTTCATTTCGTTTTGTTTTGTTGTTTATGGGTTCGTATATTCATTATTATCAGCAAGACCAAGATGGTCAAGAATATCAATGAGAACAATGGGCGCAACTCTGGCGTTAAACCGCCCTTGCGTGCGTCAGCATAGATAAAAGTGGACAATGTCTCCAATCCGCTACTGCCTTTTGTAAAGTAGGTTACACCGAAGTCATCAATACTCAATGTCAAACTCAAGATAAATCCGCTAATCATGCCTGGCCACAATTCAGGCATCATCACTTTGCGCAATGCTTGGAAAGGTGTTGCACCCAAGTCCAACGCCGCCTCGTAGATATTCGGATTCATTTTCGTCAATCGTGGCATCACGCTCAGCACCACATAAGGCGTGCAAAATACCACGTGTGCAGCAATCACGGTACCCAAACCCCGACTAATACCCAAGAATACGAATAGCAAAAACAAACTGATACCCGTCAAAATATCAGGGTTAATCATCGGGATACTATTCATAAAGGTGAGTATCTTCCTATCGCGATTGCGCATATGGTAGATGCCTATAGCCGCCAATGTTCCTAATACGGTAGAAATCAATGCCGACGACAGCGCTATCACCACCGTGAAGAATATCGCACGATACAAGTTGGGATCTACCTTCACTTGTGCCACAGCATCATAGCCCGTAAATAGGTTCTCGTACAAACCAAATGTAAATCCTGTCCAGTTACCAAACACTTTACTCTGTGTGAACGAGAATATAATAATCAGCAGGATTGGGGCATACAATACCACCAACAGCAACCACAAATATGCTTGTGCTGCCACGCGCGATGCCAATCCACGCTGCTCAATCTTCGATTTCTTATAATTTTTAAACATGTCTCTAAACACTAAACTCTAAACACTCAACGATTTATATCCTCCTTGTCTCCTCCAAAGAAACTGGTCAAACCAATGATTATCAGCATAATCAGCGACAATGCTGCACCATAGTTCCACATAGCAATACCACCTTCACCGAAGCAGCGTTGGATCAGCGAACCGAATAGTGTCACCTTGTTGTGCGTCAGCAACTCTGCAATTGCAAAGGTTGAAACAGTTGGCATAAACACCATCACGATACCCGAATAGATGCCCGGCACCGACAACGGCAATGTCACTTTCAAGAACACCTGATGGCGCTTTGCTCCCAAGTCGTGTGCAGCTTCAATCAAACTGGTGTCCATCTTTTGCAGGGTGTTGTAGATAGGATAAATCATAAACGGTAGGAAGTCATACACCATACCAAATAGCAACGCTCCTTCACCCAACGGCAAACCAAACATGCGGAACAGCTCCACCGTTGCTATCGTACGCAACAAAAAGTTAATCCACATCGGCAATATAAACAGCATCGCCATTACTTGTGGGGTCTTAAAATCTGCCATCGCCATGATGTAGGCAGCTGGATAACCCAACGCCAAACAGATAATGGTCGTTATCAGCGCAATAGCCAACGAATAGATAAATGTATTAATCGCCTCGGACTTGGTGAAGAAACTTACAAAGTTCTGGATCGTAAAACTACCTTCAGAATCTGTGAAGGCATACACGCCAATCAGCACTAATGGCAAAATCACCAAGCACAGCATAAACAGCGCATAGGGCCATGCCCATGTACTACGCGACTGAAACACCATTCTTAATTTACTATTTTTCATCTCTAAACTCTAAACAGTAGCCCATAGGGCGTTCACTAAACAAATCAGTCTTGGTTCTTTGTTCCTTGTTCTTGGCTCTTCTTATACAATCTTATATAACTTGGTGCTATGCGAATACCCACTCTGTCGCCATCATCCCACACATCGTTGGTATCTACAAAGATATCATCACCATCGTCCGTGCGAACGGTCAAGTGATAGTGATCGCCCTTGTACAAGATGAAATATACCTCACCGCACAACACACCATCTTCCTCGTCGTCTTGCAAATTCACACGATTAAAGTCCACTTCCACTTCCACTTCTTCTCCTACTTCGAATCGCTCTGCTACGCGCTCAGGGATATCCCATTCCTCGTCCAAGAAGCGCACACGATTATCCTCCAGCACCTCGCCATCGAAAGTGTTGCACAATCGCTCTTTCTTCATTACTTGAATATCTTCAGGCTTTACCAACAATCCCACTTTCGTGCCTGGCTCAAAGGCATGATAATCTTGAATCATCAATTCATACCCCTCATCAGTCAGCACGGTCATCTCATAGTGCACACCCTTGAAGATGCAACTATGCACTTCGCCATGCAACTGCCATGGACTATCCTCTTCTGGTTTTCCGTTTTCACTTTTCACCTTTCCGATATAAATATCCTCTGGTCTCACCACCACATCCACTTCGGTATCTTCGCCAAAACCTTTGTCCACGCACTCGAAGTCATGCTCGCAGAAGTTCACCATCTTATCTTTCACCATCGTGGCATCCAAGATGTTACTCTCTCCGATGAAATCGGCTACAAAGCAGTTTTGTGGCTCGTTATACACATCGGTTGGCGTACCTATCTGTTGAATCTTACCCTCGCTCATTACTACCACGCGGTCGCTCAGCGTCAATGCCTCTTCTTGGTCGTGGGTCACATAGATAAAGGTAATACCCAACTTCTTGTGCATCGCACGAAGCTCCATCTGCATGTCCTTGCGCATCTTCAAATCCAGCGCAGCCAATGGCTCATCCAGTAGCAACACCTCTGGCTCATTGATGATCGCACGAGCAATAGCCACACGCTGCTGCTGACCGCCACTCAGGCTATCCACATCGCGGTACTCATAGTCCGTCATGCCGACGGTTTTAAGCGCCTGCTTCACTTTCTTCTCTATGACTTTCTTATCCTCCTTCTTCAGTTTCAGACCGAAAGCTACATTGTCAAATACGTTCAAATGTGGGAACAACGCGTACTTCTGGAATACCGTATTCACATCGCGCAAGTGTGGAGGCATTGTGGTCACATCTTCGCCGTTCAGCAAGATATCACCCTCTGTTGCCACTTGAAAACCTGCTATACAACGCAACAAGGTAGTCTTTCCACAACCCGATGGACCCAGGATAGTTACGAACTCGCCTTTCTTGATTTGAAGGCTCACATCGTCCAAGGCAAATTTACCGTCCTCAAACTGTTTGGACACATGATTCACCTCAATGATAAAATCCGATTTCTGCATTTGGTTTCTTCCTAAATGTTGAATTTATAAAAGTGACCATCTTTTTCGTTATGGTACACTATAAGTGTAATACATAAAAGTTCGTTTTAGCCAATTTGGGCGCAAAGGTACAAAAAAAAACGCATAAACACAAAAAAAAGAGCAAAAAGTTTACTTTTATGCGATTTTAGTTGTGTTTAGGCTGCGTGGAGTGGCAGTAACTTCGAGGTGGGCGAGCATAGCGAGGTCGGTGCCCTCGAAGGTACAACCCTGCCACTCCGCGCGAGGACATGGTCCGCATTTACTCTGCATTTTGCGAATGTGCTTTTGGAGAAATTGCAATAGCAAGGCGGTGTTCAAGGTACAAGAAAAATGCATATTCCCTCTCTTTTTCCTAGTCCAATGAGCCCCCCGTATTTTTCACCATCTTTCTGCTATAAATCTTTAGTTATTCTTTAGTTATTCTTTAGTGATTTATTAGTTATTCATTAGTGATTAACTTGTCTTTTCTGTAGGTTTACTATTTCATTGCTTGTTGCTTAAAATGTCTCCTTACATCCCTCTTAATAAGTGTGGTGACAGTGTTATTCGACAGTCCTGTTTTTTGTGGTTTTGAGCATGATTTTTGGTGATGTTGAAAAGCTGTATAAGTAACTGAATTTTCTCAGATTAGAGACATTTTGAAGAAGTGATATTTTACACAAAACAGGGTGAATTTTGTAAAGTCGAAGTAGCAAAATAAAGAAAGTAACAATTTTTGACAAAAAAATGCAGAAAAAACACACTTTTTCCGCTGATTATTTGGCGGTTTCGAGAAAAAGTAGTACCTTTGCATGCTTTTTCGCGGCGCGTGAATATGTGTGTGTATGTATGAGACGCGGGAATGCTATGAAGAAAAGCAAAACAAAACGTTTAAATTAACATAAATTATTAACCAAAATTAAAAGTTAAAATGCCTACAATTCAACAATTAGTTAGAAAAGGAAGAGCAGAACTTATCGACAAGAGCAAGTCTCCAGCATTGGACAGCT
>JAZKZF010000064.1:0-30604 GCA_045612525.1 Paludibacteraceae bacterium
CTCCGTTGGCACCTCGCTAAAGACCAATTGGCTAAGCACTTCAACATCCAAGTAGAGAAAGAGGATGTTGAGGCATACGCTAAAGAGGTAGCTCGCATGCAATTCATGCAATACGGCTTGATGCACGTAGAGGATAGCTACTTGGCTAACTACGCAGAGCAAATGCTCAAGGACGAGAAGCAACTCCGCGGTATCGTTGAGCGCGTAGCTGAGAACAAGATCTATGCTGCACTCAAGGGCGTAGCTAAGATCGAGGAGAAAGAGATCAGCCACGAGGACTTCGGCAAACTCTTCGCATAATAGCCCGCCCTCGCGAAACGACACAACCAGCCCCCTAATGGGCACAAACCTCGGCAGTAGCCGACAATACAAAACACAAAGACATCGGTAGGAAATCCTATCGATGTCTTTGGTTTGATTTGGTCCCGTAGTCTGTTATGTGCACGGCGGTAGTTCGCCGTGGATATCTTTGTTTTCAAAAATGTGCTGTTTATTAAGAATCCCATCTCTTATACCTTATATATCTTCCTCGGGTAAAAGACCAAGGACGAACCAAAGACGAACCTAGGATGAACCTAAGAACCCCAAAATAGAAAAAAGTACTTTTATTAAGATTGCCATCTCTTTTCCCTCTCTTATACCTTCCCTAATTTTACCGACCGACGACCGAGAGAACTCCGAGAGAACTCCGATAGAACACCTTATGAATAAAAAAGTACTTTTCTTAAGATTGATTCCTAAAAAGGTTGACTTGATTCCCGAAAAAGTACTCACCCTTCCTAAAAAAGTTGACTACTTTCCTGAAAAAGGTTACCTAATGATTGTGAACTCGCCCCAATCGTATTGGGGTACTTTCCACCTGTCTGTTTAGTGCTCGGCGATTTCCCGCCGAGTAAATTCCTGCCCTTACACTCTACGCCATACACCCCACACCAGAAAAATCGCACTAAGTGCGATTTTTCTTGCACATCCGCAAATTTTATTGTACCTTTGCACCCGAAATGGCTTTCCAAATAATAAAAAAATTGGAAAGTGCATATCTGGAGATAGTTTATACATAACAAAATGATACTGCCATGAAAAAAGTTTTTTTATTTTTATTTTTGCTAATATCTAGTGTATTAAATGGCCATGCTGAGGCAATAACTTATGCAGATCTTACACAATTGATTGGCATGAAACCTGGTAAAGCCTCTGCCTTTGTTCAAAATAAAGGATGGGAGTATTATGAAGATGAAAAGGATTGTATCCGCTTTAATTATAATCCTTATTATAATGATGATGCCGACGAAATCTATGCTTCAGGTTGGCTTTGGCTATACATAAATGATGGAATAATAGATTATGTTGGCTTAAAAATTTTTGATTTAGATGATTATAATAAAATCTCAATACCTGTAGCGAAGAATTTTGAAGAGCTTTCTAGTGAGGACAATAATGAATTCGTATTTACTAATGACAAGTTTTTAGTTAAATTTAGAATCGAACAGAATACAAATAAATTAAGTTCTGTTAATGTGAATTATTTTATTGATTTTTATAAAAAAGGAGGAAAATATGATCCTGATAATGGACTTAAGGTTTATGAATTATATGATGGTTCCACACTGAGATATACATTGAGAAATGGTCAAAAAGAGGGGGTGGAAACAAAAGAAAAAGATGGCATTGTTCTATTCCAAGCAAATTACAAGAATGGAGATTATGATGGTCTAATGATAAGTTATTCTAATTCCGGAAAACTTAAATATAAATTAAACTGGAAAGATGGTAAAGGTGTCGGAATTTGGAATTACTATTTCTATGACGAAAATGATAATCTCATAGGTAAATGTGTTGAAGATTATTCTACTAATCTTATACAATTTATTGATATGACCTCTGAAAATAAGGGGAAGATTAGGTTTTATCAAACGTGGAATGGAGTCAATCTAGAAGGTCAGTACAAGTGGTATAATAGTTCTCAAGATTGGATAATAGAAGCTAATTTTATAAAGGGAAAACTTAATGGCACAGCAAATATCTATTCCAAAAAATGGAACGAATATGTATCCCACGATAGCGTTACATCAGTATTAGAAGATTTGTGGTATCCCTTTTTTGATTTGGAAGGACATTATGGTGTATACTCGAGTGCACACCTAAAAGGTTTTTTAGGGAACAAAGGCAATGAGTTGTTGTCTCAATATTCACTTATAGCTTCTTATCAGTTCGAAAACGGAAATGTAGTATCAGGCAAGTTCTATGATCAAGTCCTTTCAATAGGAAATTTTAATAACGCTGGTGACAAAACTGGAATATGGCAGGGATATTACGGAGATAAGGTAGATAAAAATAATTTGGCTTACGAAGTCGAGTATTTAAATGATAGTAAAAACACAGAAAAATGGACAGAATATTGGTATGGTAATAAGACTAGCGGTGGAAAAAGTATTTTAGCGGTTGAGTACCAAGTTCAGAATGACATGTTAAATGGACCTACTAAAACATATAATTGTCTATATTTTAAAGATGATGATGGTCACGAAGATAGGACCATATTTCCCTATGATATGGATTACGATACCACTATTATTGGAGATATTCGGTCTACTTTCTGGGAGGGACAGTTTAAGAATGGCGCATTTGATGGTCAGTGGATTCAAAAAGACGAGACTGGTAAACTGATATATGATATCAATTATAAAAATGATCAATTAGATGGCGAATATTCGTTCTTTGATGAGCCTGGAAAGTTAGCAGCTAACGGTAAATATGAAAAAGGCGAGAGAATTGGTACCTGGAAACACTATAACGATGACGGCAAAGTATTTTGCCGAGAGATTTATGAGAATGGACAATCTATAAAAATGACGTTCTACGATGATAACGATAATGTAACTAAGGAGATTGAATATTCTAAGGACAAACCTATCTCTATCAGCCATTACACTCCAGATTTATCACTGCGTATTGCTATTACCGCAAAGCAAAATATAGAAATGCATGTTTTTGATGGCGAATATGTAAACATTTATTATCGAAAATTGTCTTACTTAGATGATATTTTGGCCGATATGACGTATTATGAGTGGCGAGACATGTTTATGAAGAATTGTGTTTATGAATATTATAATGCTGTTACTGAACAAGTCTTAATTCAAGGCAAGTATTACAATGGTGAAAAAGTCGGAGATTGGATTTATATAGTTAATTCTTGTGGTAATAATATTCAAATAACCGAATACACCGATAAACGTTCACCTGATTATTTCGTAATATATGAAAACCATAAAAAAAAGCCTTTCTCTGGTAAGTTATCTACTATCTATAAAGGTATTAACGAAGTCATTACTATAAAGAACGGCGTACGAAATGGAAAAACTGAAATATATGACTCCAAAGGAAATCTTATCTCTACTAAAAGGTACAAGAAAGGTATTGCTAAATAAATCACCCTCCTAAAGTGAAACTACACCAAGTTCACACCCTATTGCTCCAAACTCCAAACCAACGGCACAATGGCACACAGCACAATATCTATCTTGTGATGCGATGTTGACAAGAGTTAGGCTACAAAAGCTGACAATGTTTGCAAAATCTAATGACCTTGGGGTTTAACGAATGCTTACAAGGGCTATGGTGGTCGTAAAACTTGCAGTACGCCTATTCCCCAAAAATGAAGAAGTGACTTCTTATACAAATCTCACCAATAAATCACCATTTCGCAAGTTATAACTTGCATATCTGCAAAATTTTCCGTACCTTTGCAGGGTAATTAACAAAATTATACAATGATGAGCGAGATCGATAAATCTAATCAAACACTTTCAAACTCGAGTCACCTATTCGCAGAAATTCGCGAAGTACTTGTCACTGCACGCCGAACAGCTTACAAAGCAGTTAATTTCGCTATGGTAACTGCATATTGGAATGTAGGTCGTCTGATCGTTGAAGATGAACAACAGGGCAATACACGAGCAGAATATGGTAAGGCTATATTAGCGGATTTGTCAAAACGCCTAACAGATGAGTTCGGAAAAGGATTTGATGAGAGAGAATTACGCCGTATACGCCAATTCTATTTAGTGTTCCCAAAATGGGACGCACTGCGTCCCGAATTGACATGGACACATTATCGCTTATTGATTCGTGTGCAAAACGAACAAGCACGCTTGTGGTATATGAACGAAGCTGCGGAGCAAACATGGTCATCTCGACAGTTGGATCGCCAAATTTCTGTCTTGTATTATGAACGTCTATTAAATAGTACAGACACATTATCAGTACGCAAAGAGGCAGAAAATAACCTCGCACAATTAGCACCACAAGAATTCATCCATGACCCTTATGTGCTAGAGTTTCTAAACTTAAAGAATTACCCCGCCTTACATGAAACAGATATTGAGAAATCACTTATCAATAATTTGCAATCTTTCTTATTAGAATTGGGGAAGGGCTTTTGTTTTGTGGCACGACAAAAATTGATGCGTTATGATAATGAAGATTTCTATGTGGATTTGGTGTTCTACCATTCCATATTGAAGTGTCATGTTTTGATAGACCTTAAGTTAGGTAAATTAACGCATCAAGATGTAGGACAAATGGATAGCTATATTCGTATGTTTGATGATTTGTATAAACATATAGACGATAATCCTACTTTGGGCTTGATTCTATGTTCCGACAAGAATGAGGCGGTTGTAAAATATTCAGTTTTAGCAGAGCATCGTCAAATCTTTGCCTCTAAATATCTATTAGAGTTGCCAACGCCAGAGGTTCTGCAACAGGAGATCATGCGTGAACGCAAACAATTGGAAATAGAATAAGTACCTGCTCGAAGGATAAAGAAACAACCTTTACCGTTAACCTTCGGCACAATCTTCGGCGCGCGAAAACTTTTTTCAAAAAATACTTTCACGCTGGTATCATAGTAAACACTACACTTCCCGCGTGTTATATATACCACTTTACCCTACAAATTCACAAACCTTCGGCACAAAACTACCAAAATGCCGAAGATACGGCATTACTATATTATATAGAGGCACAAAAAATAGCGGCAGAACTAGCGGCAAAGTCAAAATATTTTTTATGCAGTAACAATCGTACTTTAGAAGCGATTAATTCTAAATCAGCTGCAACTTTATCCACTCTTGCAGCTACTTTTTGCAGCATTATTATAGAGACACGTTTATAGAAAGCCACCGAAAGCCCCTAGAAGTCCCACAGATCTCCTATAGTGATCGCCTAACTTGCAGCACGCCTATTCTGTCAAAATACCAACAATTAAATGACGGCTTGAAAATGCGACAAAAGTACGAGTTTATGCAAAAACATTTGCATATATCAAGGATTTTCACTACCTTTGCAGTCTAATTAACTATAATAACGAACAAGGAACCAAGAACAAAGAGTCAAGACAAATCAGTAACGACTGAGCAGACAAAGGTAATAAGTCTTTACTCCTTGTTCCTTATTCCTGAATCAAGAACGTATGAGAATACACTTTATAGCAATAGGTGGTGCTGCCATGCACAATTTAGCCATGGCAGTGGCTACCAAAGCAGGATATGTGGTGACAGGATCGGATGATGAGATATTCGACCCTGCGCGTACACATCTCGAGAAAGCAGGACTACTGCCTAAAGAGATGGGATGGTATCCAGAGAATATCACCTCTGATATCGATGCTATAATCTTAGGTATGCACGCGCGCGAGGACAACCCAGAGTTGGTTCGTGCACGCGAGTTGGGAATCAAAATATACTCTTTCCCAGAGTACCTATACGAACAAACCAAAGACAAAATCCGTATCGTAGTGGGTGGTAGCCATGGCAAGACCTCTACGACATCAATGATTTTATACGTGCTCCAACGTCTTGGCATTGAAGCTGACTATATGGTAGGAGCACAAATTGAGGGCTTTGAGCGCATGGTACGCCTCTCTGATACCGCTAAATACGCAGTTTTTGAGGGTGATGAGTACCTCACTTCGCCGCTCGACTTGCGCTCTAAATTCCTATGGTATCACCCTCATGTGGCGATACTGACAGGTATCGCATGGGATCATATCAATGTGTTCCCTACTTTTGAAGGATATGTGGACACTTTCCGTAAATTCGTCGATGGAATCGAGGAAAATGGCACATTCATATACTATAAACACGACTCTAACTTGTGCGAGATCGCATCTCAGGCACGACCAGATATTAAGCAACTTCCATACGAGGCATACCAAGGCGATGTGCGTATGCGCATCTTTGGTAAGCACAATATGGAGAACCTGCAAGCCGCAGCCTTGGCATGCGAGCAGATAGGAGTAAAGCCAGAAGACTTCTACCGCGAGATTTCAACTTTTACAGGTGCCAGCAACCGCCTTGAACTGATCGATGAAATCGGCGATAATGTAGCATACAAGGACTTTGCACACTCTCCTAGCAAGCTCCGCGCTACGGTGAACGCTGTACGTGAGCATTATGCAGACAAACAATTGGTAGCGTGCATGGAGCTACATACTTTCTCCAGTCTGATGGCAGACTTCTTGCCTCAGTACAAGGGATGTATGGAGCAAGCAGACAAAGCATTTGTGTACTTCAATCCTAAGGTTTTGGAGCACAAAAAACTGCCACCTATCTCCGCAGAAGAAGTGCGCAAGGCTTTTGGCACAGAAAATGTAGAAGTGTTTACTGACAGCCAAGCGTTGCAAGCTCGTTTGCGCGAGATTGAGTATAAGAACACCGCCCTGCTGATGATGAGTTCGGGTAATTTTGATGGTGTAAACATCCCTGAGTTTGCAAGGGAATTGATTAGTTGATAGTATAAAGGATATAGTTTATTTGCACGATATGGACAAACAAACCAAACGCGATTATTTGTACATGCGCATGGCGCGTACATGGTCAGAAAATAGTTATTGCGTGCGACGCAAAGTAGGTGCAATCTTGGTAAAAGACCAAATGATCATCTCCGATGGATACAACGGTACTCCTAGTGGTTTTGAGAATGTGTGCGAGGAGAATAATGTATCCAAACCTTACGTACTTCACGCAGAAGCCAATGCTCTGACCAAAGTAGCACGCAGCAACAACAGCAGCGAAGGAGCAACCCTATATGTGACCGCTTCGCCATGTATGGAATGTGCGAAACTCATCATTCAATCAGGTATCAAACGTGTAGTATATGGCGAGAAATACCGCATCATGGACGGCGTAGAACTCCTTGAACGTGCAGGTGTGCAAGTGGACTTTATGCCTGATCAAGAATAACAATTTTGAACAACACTGAACCATATTGAACAATACTGAACAATTTTAAGCTATGAAAAAGTATTTATTTCCAACAATTACAATCGTTTGCCTGATGGTAGGCTTTCTGATTGGTAATGCTATTTCTAACAAAGTAAACGCACAACGTTTTTACATCCAGAACGGGCAATTATTTCAACAACCCGAATCGAAGATTGATCAAGTGCTAGGGTTGATCCAGACTGGTTATGTAGATCCAATCAATGTGGATAGTATCACCGAAGAGGTAACCAAAGAGGTGATCAAACGCCTTGATCCCCACTCTGCGTATATCCCCAAAGAGGACTTGGAGATGGTCAACTCAGAGCTTTCTGCCTCTTTCTCGGGTATTGGTGTGCAGTTTTCTATTCAGAATGACACGGTGCAAGTGGTGTCTGTGATCTCGGGCGGTCCATGCGAAGGTGTGGGCGTGCTGGCTGGTGATAAGATCGTGATGGTCAATGACTCTAATTTCACAGGCAAGACTATCACCAACGAGAAAGTGATGCACGCGCTCCGCGGTCCAAAAGGCACAGAAGTGAAGATTGGTGTGGCACGCAGCGTCACAGACGAGGTGTTGGATTTTACAATTATTCGCGGTGATATTCCAGTACACTCAGTGGATGCGAAGTTTATTATAGAGGCAAAAGGCGATAAGGCGAAAGGCGATGAAGTAGTGAAAATTGGTTTCATTCGCGTAAGCCGCTTTGCTGAGAAGACGTATGATGAGTTTATTGCAGCTCTTGCTACGCTGAAGGGACAAGGCGCTACCTGCTATATCATTGACCTGCGCGAGAACTCGGGCGGCTATATGGATCAGGCAATTAAGATGGCGAATGAGTTTTTAAGACGTGGTGATATGATTGTGTATTCAGAGGGTCGCGCTTATCCTCGCTATGAAGCACAAGCCAATGGTGCTGGTCGTTTCCAACGCGAGAAATTCGTAGTGTTGATAGACAATTTCTCGGCTTCTGCTAGTGAGATTTTTGCTGGAGCAATGCAAGATAACGACCGTGCAACTATTATTGGTCGTCGCAGTTTTGGCAAAGGTTTGGTGCAACAACAGATACCATTTGCGGATGGTAGTGCAGTCAGATTGACCGTAGCACGTTACTACACTCCATCAGGTCGTTGTATTCAAAAGCCTTATAAGTTGGGTCAGCAAGAGGATTATGCACAAGACTTACTTGACCGCTATGAAAGTGGCGAATTTTTCTCGGAAGATAGTGTGCATTATGCCGATTCCACCGTGTATTACACAAAAGAAGGTCGCAAAGTGATGGGCGGCGGAGGTATCATGCCAGATATCTTCGTTGGTCGTGATACGACGCTCTATACACCTTATTTTAATATCGTTTCAAATCGCGCATATACCTATCAATTTGCGTATCAATACACCAATAAGCATCGTGCAGAACTCAGCAAGTACGAAGATTGGCAATCACTCGAAAAACATCTGCTCAAAGCCAATTGGGTACCAGAGTTTGTTGCATTTGCCAAAGAAAAAGGTGTAGAGCCTAACGAAAAGCAATTGGCAATCTCACGTCCACTGTTGGTGCGCGTGGTGAATGCTTATATTGTGCGCAACATTCTGAACGATGAAGGTTTCTTCCCTCTCTTTGAGCGCGATGATGATATCACTAAAAAAGCAGTTGAAATACTTAATGAACGTATGTAGTATGAAGTGGTGGCAGTACATAGGTGTGATGATGCTATTCACTATTTTAGTGGGTTGCCAGCGCACAACTATGCCTAGACCGTATGGCTATTTTCGGATTGCAATACCTGATACGTCCTATACAGAGGTGCAACCACCATATTATCCCTATGCATTTCGACTGTCTAATAATGCCTATATTCAAGAACGTCAAGAGAAAGGTGAACAATATTGGATAGATATTCAGTACCCAACATTGAATGCTACTATTCATTGTAGCTATAAACCAGTTGAAAACAATCTGCGTATACTATCGCGTGATGCGCAAGAATTTTTGTATAAACATACTACAGTGGCTTCCGCTATCCCTGTACAAGAATTTGGTAATTTAGCGAATAATGTATGGGGATTGTATTATGAATTACACGGCAATACAGCAACCCCTATTCAGTTCGTTTTAACTGATTCTATTGAACATTTTTTTCGTGGTTCGGTATATTGCAATAGTGTCCCCAATCAAGATTCTTTAGCCCCAATATATGACTATCTGCGTAAAGATGTGCGTGTATTAATGGAATCCATGAAATGGCGTTGAAATCGACCATATGAGCGTTTATTCTACAATATTATCCCACAAACAACAATCTGCCAAATTATTGGCTATATTGATAGATCCCGATAAGGAGAAGGTCTATCTACCTTTGCTGCCAAAACTAAAGCAAGCAGATTTGGTATTTGTAGGTGGTAGTACCGGCGAAAACGTTGAACCATGCATTGCGATGCTAAGAGAACATACTAATGCGCCATTGATCATATTTCCTGGTAATGCGTCTCAATTTTCTCCACAAGCAGATGCCTTGCTATTTCTTACATTGCTCAATGCACGCACAGCAGATATGCTAATTGAACCGCATGTACAAATGGCAATACCCATACATAAGTCGGGTATAGAAGCAATACCTATGGGATATATATTGATAGACGGGGGAAGAAAAAGTAGCGTTGAAATCGTGTCGAATTGTGATCCAATACCTCAAAGTGAGGTAGGTAGGATTGTTTCTACTGCTATAGCAGGACAACTATTAGGGAAACAACTTATTTATTTGGAAGCTGGAAGCGGAGCAAAAATGTCCATCTCGCCTGATATTATTCGTGTTGTACGTGCAGAACTACAAGTACCACTGATTGTAGGAGGTGGAATATGTACTCCAAATGCAATGTTGCAAGCCTTTGAAGCCGGTGCAGATATCGTAGTGATTGGCAATCATTTTGAGCAACATCCCGATGAAATCGACAATTTTGTTCAAATAAAACGAGAACGATATGGAAAATGATACTCGATATATGACTATGGCTTTAGCAGAAGCACAGAAAGCATTTGCCATGGGTGAAGTACCTGTGGGATGTGTGATTGTGGCAGACGGACAAGTAGTAGGTCGAGGACACAACCTTACCGAAACCCTTGCGGATGTAACAGCCCATGCAGA
The DNA here is from genome assembly GCA_045612525.1 of Paludibacteraceae bacterium. Taxonomy (GTDB): domain Bacteria; phylum Bacteroidota; class Bacteroidia; order Bacteroidales; family Paludibacteraceae; genus Colicola. The sequence goes on from JAZKZF010000064.1 coordinate 10,410, forward strand.
AATGCAAGCAATCACTGCCGCCACTAATACATTAGGAGGGAAATATCTCACACAATGTACTTTGTATGTGACGGTAGAGCCATGCGTAATGTGTGCAGGAGCCATTGGTTGGGCGCAAGTACAACGTGTAGTGTATGGTGCAAGCGATGAGAAACGAGGATTTACTATTTATGCTCCGAAAGCATTACATCCAAAATGTGCTGTTTCTTCGGGAGTATTAGAACCAGAATGCCGCGAATTAATGCAAGCATTTTTTGCAAAAAAACGAGGTAAATAATTCGATCTAATTATAGTAGAAATTATATATTTTTCTCAAATTATAAATAACATGAAAAAATCCATCTTGACAACCTTACAAGTGCTATCCCTTGCGGCATTAGCAGCATTGGCTATTTATCTTGCACCAAAATATAGTAATCCATTCAAATACCATTTCGAAGTAGGACAACCCTGGGCATATGGTTTGGTAACAGCCGAATCTAATTTCGCAATTTATAAAACCAATGCTCAATTAGAAATCGAACGTCAACAAGTATTGCGCGATTATACCCCTTGTTATGTCGTGGATACTACTGCATTGCAACACAATCTCTACGTGTTATCCCTAGCCGAAATGGAACGTTTAGATCAATTAGGGTGCACCAAAGTGTCTGTTTTGAATAATCGTGTAGCCACACAAGTGGCAGTTACCAATCTATATACTCCAAAAGAGGCTTACGAGAAAACACATCGCAATATCACTCCAAATTTGCAATATGACTCGATTACATCGGAGAATTTGAGACAAAATCTGCTATCTTCCATCTCGTTGACACACGGCATGGTACAAGCTGGCGAGAAGATAATTGATACTGGTGAAATAGTATCGGAACATACGTATCAAATCCTTGAATCACTCCGCCGAACAATTGAAGAGCAAAACATCTCACATCGTCAATCATTGACTTCTACTATAGGAGCTGGCTTTTATATCGTGGTTTTGATTGCGCTATTCGGTATGTATCTTTACACCTATCGCCGCAAACTCCTATTTAACCTGCGCCATATGCTATTCTTTACAATACTGATGGCACTATTGATCACCACAGCCTTTATTGTACTACGACATGTGGCAGCCGGATATATCTACCTTATCCCATTTGCATGGGTACCTATCATTGCACGTGTGTTCTATGATTCACGAACTGCAATCTTTATACATCTTATTACTATTTTGATTGTATCCATCGCCGCTCCTGCACCATATGTATTTATTCTGCTACAAGTTATCACAGGTATCGTAGCTGTAATTAGCCTACGTGATATGACACAACGTGCACAATTGGCGCAAACTGCATTGTTTGTATTCTTAACGTATAGCATCGTATATACCGCAACGACGATGTTGGTGACAGGTGATATAATGAATGTGGAATATCACTATTACATCTATTTCGCAATCAACGCCGTTCTAGTGATTTGCGCCTATGGATTGATTTTCCTCTTTGAACGTACTTTTGGTTTGGTAAGCAACATCACTTTGGTAGAGTTGACCAATGTCAATTCTAACCTCATGTTGGAGTTTGCAGAAAAAGCACCTGGTACCTTCCAACACTCGCTGCAAGTCAGCAATCTCGCTACTGAGGCTGCAAAACGCATTGGCGCAAAAGTGCTGCTAGTACGTACAGGCGCACTATACCATGACATTGGCAAGATGGCACACCCCGAATATTTCATTGAGAACCAAACGGGGGTTAATCCATTACAAACAATGTCATATACAGAGGCCGCAAAGGTAATTATTAACCACGTAGAAGAAGGCGAGCGCATTGCACGTAGGCACCATTTGCCCGAACTCATCGTACATTTTATCCGTTCTCACCACGGAACTTCTGTAACTCGTTATTTCTACAACACTGCGGTGAATGCGGCAAAAACTGAGGGAAAAACAGTTGCAGACATCAACAAATCTGACTATAGTTATCCCGGTCCAAAACCATCAACTAAGGAAGCTGCAATATTGATGATGGCGGATGCGATAGAAGCACGTTCACGTTCGCTAAATGAGCTCACGGAGCAATCTATTGCTGAGATGGTAGATCAGATGATTGATACGCAGGTAGCTGATGGTCAGTTCTCTGAAACGGTATTGTCATTCAAAGATTTGGAAGATATCCGTGCGGTCTTCAAGCAAAAATTGATTGAGATTAACCACCATCGAATCGTGTATCCTACGATAGAAGAAACCCATAAATAGTTCACTAGGATAACATGGTAAATAGCAAATTGTACTTGGCTCCGATGGAGGATGTAACCGATCCTGCCTTTCGATTACTTTGTAAGCGATTTGGTGCGTCGCGTGTTTATACTGAATTTGTGAATGCAGATGCTTTGGTGCGTGATGTTGCATCTACTACACGCAAACTGCAAATTAGCGACGACGAACGCCCTGTGGCAATACAAATTTATGGTCGTGATCCTGAGAGCATGGCAGATGCGGCACGTATCGTGGAGCAAGCAAAGCCCGATTTTATCGATATAAACTTTGGGTGTCCGGTTAAGAAAGTGGCGGGTAAAGGGGCAGGTGCTGGATTGCTGAAAGACATTCCAAAAATGCTTGACATCACTCGTGCAGTAGTGAGAGCTGTGAATACGCCTGTAACCGTAAAAACTCGCCTTGGATGGGACGATAATAATCGCATCATTACCGAGATAGCCGAACCGCTGCAAGACTGCGGTATTACAGAATTGGCTATTCATGGCCGTACACGTAGCCAAATGTACCGCGGTGATGCCGATTGGTCGCTAATTCGAGAAGTGAAAAATAACCCACGTATACATATCCCAATTATTGGAAATGGCGATGTTACTACTCCCGAACAAGCTAAGAAATGTTTCGATGAATTCGGAGTAGACGCTATCATGGTTGGTCGTGCGACCTTTGGTTGTCCATGGATATTTGAGGATATGCAACATTATTTGGCAATGGGGGAATTGCTACCTCCGCGCACGATGGAATGGTGTGTAAGTATATTGAAAGAGCATGTGGAGCGCAGTATTGAGTGGATAGGCGATGAGCGCAAGGGGATTGTGCATAGTCGCCGCCATTTTGCAGCATCACCTGCTTTCAAGGGATTGTTTGACTTTCGTCAAACACGCATTGCTCTACTTCGTGCTGACACCAAAGCCGAAGTATTCCAAATAATGGATGAAATCGTAGAAAAGTGGGGATAATTATACTACTTCTTTGCCAAATGGGAGGATGGTGGCAAAGGCGAGTTTGAAATGTTGCATTCCCCAAGGGATACCGACGATAGTGCAACAGAGAATCAAACCGAAGATAAGATGCGTGAACGCAATTTCCCACCATCCCAACACAATCCAAAGCACATTGAATACAACTTGTAGGCAGCCTCCGTTGTTTGCTTTCGGTACGAGATCATGTCCGAAGGGGCAAAGTACGAGTGCACCTATCTTGAAGAGTTGTACCCCAAAAGGAATACCAATGATGGTAACACAAACCAATAAACCTACAAACCAATACATCAATGCTGTGATGAATCCGCCACAAATTAGCCAAACAAGATTACTAAGAAATTTCATGAGTTTGAGGAATGTATAACGTTCAAAAAGTATAAACTTATATAATTGATTGGGTTATTCTGTTTTTAAGTATTTTGTATAGTTGTCTAAGAAACGTTGTACGGCTTCAGGCAGAGTGCCGTAATATTCTCCACCCGCCGCATTGGCATGTCCACCCCCAGCAAACACTTCTTGTGCGAATACATTGACAGGTCTATTGCCTTGACTGCGGAATGAAAGTTTAATTTTGGTCTTCATTCCGTTATTTTTCGCCATTTCATCGGGAGTGGCCTTGTCTTCACGCATAAAAACAGAGTAGTAGATATCTTTGCTTTGGAGCGGGATATTGACAATACCTTCGGCATCACCTTTTTGGAAATTAAAACGATATAACTCCTTGCGATTAAGATAGATAAGTGCGGTGTGATATTCTGGAAAAACACGCATTTTTTGGTATAGGCAATAGCCGACCAACTTCACACGATCTACTGAATATTGATTGAAGACTGCGTCATAGATAGCATCTTTGTCCACTCCCGCAGCGATGAGTTGGGCAATCATTCCGTAGATTTGTGGTCTATTGGAATTATAGGAGAAATTACCTGTATCGGTCATCAATCCTGTGTATAGCGCGGTAGCAATAGAGAGGTTCAATTGTTCTTGTGCTACGTTGTTAATAAAATCTAAGACTACTTCACAGGTGGATGATGCCTCTGGAACAGAAATCATAGCATCCGCAAAATCAGTAGGGTGTAAATGGTGGTCAATCATCACCTTTGGGCAGGTAAGTGAGAGCATCTTATCGCCTAATTCTCCAATGCGTTTTGGGTCGTTGAAATCGGTACAAATTACAAGTTCGGTACTCTCGATGAAGGTGTTAGCCTGGGTTGTTTGGGTATCATAGAGCAGTACCTCGTTTGCCCCTGGCATCCATGCGAGAAAATCAGGAAAAGCATTTGGGACGATGACCTGGGCTTGTTTGCCCAAGCTACGCACAAGATGCCACATAGCTAAACTGCTACCCATAGCATCACCATCGGGCGATTGGTGGGTAAAAATTGCAATTGTAGTAGCGTTTTGGATGTAGGAAAAAATTGTTTTCATCATAATTTGCACAAATTTCGAGTGCAAAGGTACGACAAAATTTGCGTATTTGCAAATGTTGAAATGGAAATTATGAATTTTGGATATAAGAATTGTAAAAATGTTTTGCGACAAGTAGTAAATAGGGTGAAAGTATTGGAATGACTTATGTATAACCTATAAATAACTTATGAATAACCTATGAATAACTAACTAATCACTAAGTAATCACTAACTAATCACTAATAATTGAAAGCGGAAATACGCAAGAACAAACAAAAGCGAGAAACGGGTGCAGATAAGATATCGAGATAAAAAATGAGAAATGTTGTCGCGAATGGACAAGAAGTATTGTGATTAGTAGGAGATATTATGGCAATGAGAGATATTGTTATCAATCATGAGAGAATTGTGAATAGATAGAAGTGATAGATAAAATCTATCTTTTTCAAAAAAAAGTATACGTTTTCTTGCATATATGCATTTTTTGTAGTACCTTTGCGCGCTATTTATGTGGCAATATATGGCAGAAATTACTAAACAAAACATACTACAATGAGAAAAACAATTTTATCAATCATGTTAGCAGGTGCAAGCCTATTGGGATTTGCACAAGAGGACAAAGTCCTGATGACCATCAATGGCGAAGACATTATGGCATCTGAATTCTTGTATATTTATGAGAAAAACAACCAAGAGACCAGTTTGGAAAAGAAGACCATGGACGAGTACTTGGACTTGTTTATTAACTTTAAGTTGAAAGTGGTAGAAGCCATGGCTCAGGGTGTGGATACCACAGAGGCATTCAAGAAAGAGTTGGCAGGTTATCGCGCCCAAGCAACTCCAAAGTATTTGCAAGATAATGAGGCCATCGATAGCTTGGTGGTATTGAGTTACAATCGCATGGCAAGGATTCGTAAGGCATCGCATATTGCAGTACAATGCCCAATGGATGCAGATTCTGCAACCGTAGCAGTTGCTGAGGCGAAAATCAACGAGTTGCGTGAGCGCGTGACTATGGGTTTGCCTAAAGAGGTGAAGAAAGGTCGCAAAAAAGTGATTGTACGTGAGCCAGAGGATTTTGCAGAGGTGGCATTATTGTATTCAGAGGAGCCATCTGCAAAGCAAACCAAAGGTATGTTGGGTTGGATTCAACCATTCCGCTATGTATATTCATTTGAAGATGCAGTATACACCACCCCAGTAGGCAAAGTGACGCCAGTATTCCGCAGTCCATATGGATTCCATATTGCAAAAGTGGAAGAAGAGTGCGATTTTGAGGAGGTGAAAGCATCACATATTATGAAGATGACTCCTGCCGGTGATATTCAACGTTTGGCAAATGCCCAATTGGTAATGGATAGCATTTATCAATTGGCTATTCAAGATACTGTAGATTTTGCAGCATTGGCACAAGCAAACTCGGAGGATCGCGGTTCAGCAATACGTGGTGGCGACTTGGGTTGGTTTGGTCGTGGTGCGATGGTACAACCATTTGAGGACATTACATTTGGTTTGGAGATTGGTGCAATCAGCAAACCATTCCAAACACGCTTTGGTGTTCATATCTCAAAATTGCATGGTAAGCGTGGTATTCAACCATTGGATAGCATGCGTGCTCAAATTTTGCGTCAAGTACAACGCGATCAACGTATGCAGATTGCAGCGCAAAGTTTTATCACGAAGACTCGCGCTGAGTACAACTTGCCAGCAGAGATGAGTGATGCAGATGTGAAAGCATATGCAGATGCGCACTTGGAGGAGAAATATGTAGATTTGCGCCACTTAGTGAAAGAATATCATGATGGTATTCTGCTGTTTGACGTATCATTGCGTGAGGTATGGGATAAAGCTAACCAAGATAAAGAAGGATTGGCAGCCTACTTCAAGGCAAACAAGAAAAACTATACTTGGGATGCTCCACGCTACAAAGGTTGTATCATCTATGCGAAGAATGAGGTGGCAGCTAAAGCAGCTAAGCAAATTGTTAAGAGTGCGCATCCAGACTCGGTGTTGAGCTACTTGAATCAACGTGTGAATGTGGATAGCGTGATGTACGTTCGTGTGGAGTGCGGCATATGGGAAGCAGGCAAAAATGCGGCTGTAGATAAATATGGTTTCAAGAATAAGGCGGCCGAATATACTCCAAGCGAGGAGTTTCCTATTGTAGTGCCAGTAGGTAAAGTGATCAAGCATCCTCAAGAGTATACCGATGAGCGTGCACAGGTGACTACCGACTACCAAGATTATTTGGAGAAAGTATGGGTAGAGACTTTGCGTGCGAAGTACCCTGTGGTAATTAACGAGGAAGTCTGGGCTGAGATTAAGCAATAAGTTGAAAAGATTACACCTCATATTGGCGTTGGTGGTACTGGCAATAATCAATGTGTCAGTTGGGTATGTCGTTTGTCGTTGGGATATGACCGACGACAAACGGTATAGTATCTCGGAGCCAACAAAAATACTATTGCATGAGTTGGATGAACCAATAGGGGTGACATTGCTATTGGATGGCGAACTGAATTCGGGTTTTGTACGTCTCAAGAAAGCCACCGAAGAGATGGTGGATGAATTGAGTATCTATGCCGGCAATGGACTGAATATACTGCCAGCTACAGAGGAATTGACAAAGCAATTTACTCCGACGGTAATACATGAGCGCACCCACAAGGGACAAACTGCGCAGACAACGGTATATCCGTATGCTGTAGTGAGTTACAAAGGTAGGAGTGCTGCAGTACAGCTGTTGAAGAATCAGCGTGGATTGAGCGGCGAGGAGAATCTGAATCACAGTATTGAAAACTTGGAGTATGCGTTTGTAGATGCGATTCGCAGTTTGACGCAGACAAAGGTAGAGAAAATAGCTTTCTTAGAAGGACATGGCGAGTTGGATGAGCGGTATGTGTATGATTTGACACAGGCATTGGCTCAATACTACCAAATAGATCGCGGTACATTGGGGTTGCAAACCGGAGTACTCGATGCGTATAAAGTGGTAATTATTGCAGACCCGCAAACGGCATTTAGCGAAACGGATAAGTATATCCTGGATCAATACCTGATGCAAGGAGGAAGTATCTTGTGGGTGGTAAATGGTGTGCAATTTTCCGACGATTACCTCAGTTCTGAAGGCATGACTCCAATTGTGGCATTGGATTTGAACATCAACGACATGCTGTTTCGCTATGGTGTGAGAGTGAACCATGGTTTGGTACAAGACTTGCAATGTTTGCCCGTGCCTGTAGATGTATCACAGGATGAGTCTCAACCCAACTGGCAACCTATGCCATGGACATACGCACCATTATTGTTAACCTCACAGGTTTCGCCTATTACACGTAATGTGGCTCAAGTACGTGCAACTATGGCAAGTGCCGTGGATATGGTAGGTGGCGAAGATGGATTAAAGAAAGAGGTGCTATTGGCGACATCATCTGCTAGTAAACTTACAGGCGTACCTGCAAAAGTGGACTTGAGTTTGGGTGTGGATGATGAGCAAAGTTTTGCGCATGCATTTATCCCCGTAGCCGTGAGCGTAGAAGGAAGTTTTCCATCATTGTTCGCCCATCAAATGCCACCAGCGGAATTGGAATTGCACGCACCATTGTTGAAGCAAAGTCAAACAACTAAACAGATTGTAGTTGCTGCAGGTAGTACTATACGCAATGATTGGCAGCAGGGCAATCCATTACCTCTAGGTTATGACCGATATACTCAAATGCAAATGGGTAATCGTGACTTTATGGTCAATGCTGTGCTTTATCTTGCAGATGACCAAGGGTGGATGCAACTACGTCAAAAAACCTTTACACTTCGTTTGATTAATGACCAACGAGCCCGCCATTCGCGTGTACAGGCACAAGTGGTTAGCATTCTGATTCCCTTGGCAATGCTGGGTTTAGTGGGAGGTATAGTAATGTTTGTGAGAAGAAAAAAATATGAAATAAAACGATAAAGACTTATGCAAAAATTACGTATCATATACCTATTCATTGCTACTGTGATGAGTCTTGGGTTATTTGCTCAAGCTGTGTTGCCTTACCCTTTGGATACGATAGACGGGCAAGTGTATTATCGCTATACGGTAGAGCGCAGTATTGGTTTGTATCGTATCAGTAAGAATTTTGGTGTGAGTCAAGAGGAAATTCTGCAAGCCAATCCTCATTTGCAGAACACAGGTCTACGCTACGAAGAGGAGATTTTGATTCCTGCAAAAGGTTTAGACAAAGTAGCAGCGCCTGCGAATGAACATGTAGAGGTACAAACAACTGTTGTCAAAGAGAAAAAAGAACCACTTCTGGTTAGAAACAAACGTCAAAAGGAGCAACTGATAGACACTGTAGTAGTGGATAGTCTTGTAGTGGATAGTATAGTCATGAAGAACGATAGCAATACAATACGACTAGCGTTGATGTTGCCGTTGCAAGCAGATGCCATGAAACGTGATAAGAATATGGACCGATTCTATGACTACTATGCCGGCGCACTGATTGCTATCAATGAGGTACAAGCTGCAGGACAAGCTATAGAAGTGCATACTTATGATATTGGGAAGAATGTGCAAAAAACGACTCAATTGCTTTGTGACAGCACATGGCAAAAGGTGGACGCAATCATCGGTCCTGCATACACACAGCAAGTTGCTATAGCGGCAGAATTTGCCAAAGAAGATAGCACTTGGATGTTAGTGCCATTCCTATCGAATGTAGCAGGTATAGAACAAAATCCATACTTGTTACAATTTAATCCTTCTGAGCACACCGAAGCCGATACTTTAGCACGTTATTTGGCACAATATGGCGATAGTGTGAACTGCGTACTGATTGAAACAAAAGCAGGCGATGTGATACCATCGGGTATTATGGCTTTGCACCAAGCACTAAATGTACATCATGTACCTACATCAACCATTTCGTTGACCGCCCTACTAGCAGACTCGTTGGATGGTGCTTTTAAAACGGATATGGAGAATATCGTGATTTTTAACACTGAGAAATACAGCAACTTAAAGGCAGTAATGCCTCATCTACTTCAAGGACACTCCACTTATCAAATCACGTTGTTCTCGCACTATTCGTGGCAAAATGAGCAAATTATTTTACCTCAACTATACACTACTATCTTCAGCGATTCACTCGCAGTAACAGAGGAATATGAGGGAGTATGGCAACAGTTTTTCAACCATGAACTATCCTCTTTGCAACCACGTTATGATCTGTTGGGCTATGATCAAACTCGTCATTTATTGCACCTTTTGCAGAATTCCACAGATAGCATTGCTGCGCAAGTATGGTATGGTACACAAGCCGATATTCAATATCATCAAGTATCCCCAGATGGCGGATATGAAAACCAACAGATTCATATTATTCGCAAATGAGGTATTGTCGCTACATATTCATTGTTATCGCATTGATGATAAGTTGTGTCATGCTAGCACAACCCCGTTTGCGTCGTCCTGAGATTTACATTGGTGGACATGCGGGAGTGATGGCATCCTCCATGCTATTTAATCCGAGTGTCACTGGTATTGATATTATTCAATCACCTTTGAGCGTGAACGGCGGATTGGTGTTCCGCTACGCGGGACATAAGGTTTGTGCGATACAAGTAGAAGCTAATTACATGCAAAGAGGTTGGAGAGAGAAGGGAGATGGATTTGACTATCGTCGCCAATTAGAATACATAGAGGTACCGCTATTGATGCACTTGTATTTAGGAGGGCAACATTTTAGGGGGTTCTTGAACCTTGGTCCACAGATTGGTTATTGTTTTAGCGATACCGAATATGGAACCAAGAATCCAAAGCAAACCCATCAGTATATCCCAATCCAAAATCCTTTTGATTGGGGATTGGCTGGTGGATTAGGCTTGTATTATCGCACCAATAAGATTGGGGTGTTTCAATTGGAAGCGCGATTTAATTACAGTTTTGGCAGTGTATTCTCCAACCGCAAAACCGACCACTTTGAACTTGCTAATCCAATTGGATTAAGCATCAATTTGGCATATTTGTGGGAAATCAAAATTAAATAATATCTGAAAAATTGATACATGACATATGGGAAAAATTATTTCATTAGCAAATCAAAAAGGTGGCGTGGGTAAAACTACTACTTCCATCAACTTAGCCGCAGCATTGGCAAAGCTGGGCAAACGTGTATTATTAGTAGATGCAGATCCACAAGCAAACACTTCATCAGGTTTAGGTATCAACATCCAGGAATTGGATAATACTGTTTATGAATGTTTAATTAATGGTATAGACCCTAATACTGCTATTCTGCCTACCAATGTAGAAAATCTATATATGATTCCATCGCACATCGACTTGGTGGGCGCAGAGATCGAAATGCTCAACCTCGAACATCGCGAGAATATTCTCAAGCATGTGCTCAGCCCACTAAAAGCCGATTATGACTACATATTAATTGATTGTTCGCCATCATTGGGATTGATTACAATCAATGCGCTTACAGCGAGTGACAGCATTATTATTCCGGTACAATGCGAATTTTTTGCATTAGAAGGTATTGCCAAACTATTGAATACAATCAAGATTATCAAATCTAATCTCAATCCCACCTTGCGGATTGAAGGTTTTTTGCTCACTATGTACGATGCACGTTTGCGCCTATCTGCACAAGTACACGACGAGGTGCGTCGTCACTTTGGTGACTTGGTATTTAATACCGTCATCGCGCGGAATGTGCGCCTAAGCGAGGCGCCTAGTCATGGTATGTCGGTACTGGAATATGACCGCAATAGTAAAGGTGCGAAAAACTATACGAATTTAGCTAAAGAATTGATAAAGAGACAACGAGCATGAAAAAAACACTAGGTTTAGGAAGAGGTTTAGATGCCTTGATTGATACAACGCATGTTGCTACTGCGGGTTCTTCCTCTATTAGCGAAATAGCCATTGATAAGATTTACGCCAATCCAGATCAGCCACGTCACACCTTTGATGAAGAAGCATTACAAGAATTAGCTCAATCGATCCGCGATCATGGTGTGATATCTCCTATCACACTGCGCAAAGATGCTAACAATCGGTATATGATTATTGCCGGAGAGCGTCGTTATCGTGCCGCTAAATTAGCAGGTCTGCAGGCTATCCCTGCATATATCCGCACGGCAAAGGACGAACAGGTGATGGAATGGGCATTAATTGAGAATATTCAGCGCGAAGACTTGGACGCAATTGAAATTGCTTTGGCATACCAACGTTTGATGGATGAATATAATCTCACACAAGAACGCATGTCGGAGCGTGTTGGTAAGAAACGTGCAACTGTGGCCAATTATTTGCGTTTGCTCAAACTGCCCGCAGAGATACAATTGGGTATCAAGGAGAAAAAGATTGACATGGGACATGCTCGGGCCATTCTTGGTTCACCATCGCCGGAACAACAATTGACACTTTACAAGAAGATTGTACAAAATGGTTTGTCAGTAAGAAAGGTAGAAGAATTGGTCAATTCTACCAAACTAGCCCCAACCAAACAACCTATCACTTCTTACGCCGAACAACAAACACAACTGCAGCAAGCGTTGCAGTTGCCAGTAAAAATTAGTGGCAACAAGCTCACCATATCCTTTGCTGACGAAGATCAACTCAATGCGATTATCCAACGATTGATTTGAAACGAATTATCATCTACATATTGTTAACTTGCTATGCATCTATTGGTTTTGCACAAACAGATGCTGTAATGGATTCCACCGAATGGATTGCAACTAGAAGCATTCAGCCAAAGCATCAGTCCGAACCATTGGTTGTGCATGCTGATTCCATGCCTCTCACTCAGAAAGAGATAGACCGCCTATTCTGGAAACCAGATCCACTACGTGCTGTTTGGCTAGGTGCTATTGTGCCAGGATTGGGACAAATATATAATCGTAGTTACTGGAAAGTGCCGATTGTGTATGGCGGTTTCATGGGATGTATATATGGCATCACCTGGACCAATAACCAATACATCAGTTACAAAAATGCTTATCGTGATATATACTACGATATTAACGATGGCACCATTAGTGATGATCCCAACAAATCATATATAGCCATTTTACCTGAAGGGTACACTATCGAACGAATGGGCGGAGCCTCTGCATATAGAGATCGACTTAAAGAATGGCAAAATAAATCACGTCGTAACCGCGACTTATCTATCGCAGCGACAGTTATCGTATACGCATTAACATTGATTGATGCCTATGTAGATGCGCAATTATTTGATTTTGATATCTCCACCGATTTATCGCTCAACGTTTCCCCACAACTCTATTATGATTTGCAAAACCAACGCAGTGCCGAAGTAAAATTAGCAATTAGTTTTTAACTTACACATTTTTAGACTTTGAAACAATTACTTTACATACTCATTCTTAGTTGGATAGCCAATGCTGCCATTCATGCCAATGACAGCATTATTTCAACATCCACAGATACCGTAATATCCCCAATATTCTTTGATGAAGCATTGGCATGGTTAGATACCACCGAGTGCACCTCCGACACGCTCATTACAGAATTACCTGATTCTATTTACAAACAACGATTACAAGCATTACCTTTTGTCATTGAAGTTCCTTATAATGAGGTTGTTAGGCGATATATATTGCGCTATGTTAAACATAGCCCACGTCAATTAGCTGCGTTGCAACGCAAAGCGGAATACTATTTCCCTATCTTTGAAAACATCCTGGCTAAACACGATTTACCTTATGAGTTATGCTATATGCCCGTGATAGAATCGGCTCTTAACCCACAAGCGCGCTCACACATGGGGGCTACTGGATTATGGCAGTTTATGCCTGCTACAGGCAAGAAATATGGATTGGAGATCAATTCCCTCGTTGACGAACGAATGGACCCAATCCGCTCTACTGAAGCGGCGTGTTTGTTTCTAAAGAATTTATATAGTATTTTTCAAGACTGGAATCTTGTTATTGCAGCATACAATTGCGGTCCGGGCAACGTTAACAAGGCTATCCACCGCGCTGGTGGTAAACGTGATTTCTGGAGCATTTATCCTTATCTCCCAAGTGAAACACGAGGATATCTACCCATTTTTATTGCGGCATCTTATGCCATGAATTATGCCGAATTGCATGGAATTTGTCCAGCCTCCCCATTGACAACTATGGTTTCTGATACGATTATTACCACCCAACGTCAACATCTCAAGCAGATTGCTGATAATATAGACATTCCATTAGCCGAATTACGACGCCTCAATCCGCAATATCCCCGTGATATTATTCCAGGCGGCAAAGCATACACCATTTGTTTGCCAATCGAAAAGGCAGGTTTGTATATTGATTTACAAGACACTATCCTAGCATATCAAGCCAACGAGCTGATTCACAATCGTCGCGATGAAATAGAGTTACTTCATCGTACCTCTGTCAATGGCGGCTATTCCATCAATGGAGTTACCTACTATAAAATCAAAGAAGGTGATACACTAGGTGGCATTGCTAAGAAATTTCGTGTTACTGTCAAACAACTTAAAGCATGGAATGGATTAAAGTCCGATATGATTCGTGCAGGTAAAACACTTAAAATAGGTAGTTAAGACTTTTAATTTGCGTTGTATGTCAAACCCTACCAAAATATATTACTCCATGTCAGAAGTGAAGCGAATGCTAGACCTTCCATCCTCTACATTAAGGTATTGGGAAGAACAGTTTTCGCAGCTTTCGCCCCGCAAAGATGAACACGGTAATCGTTATTACACAGAAAAGGATATCGACTTTATCAAACAAGTCAAATACCTACGTAACGAACTGCATATCACACGTATTGCAGCTATCAAAAATGAATTGAGATCCAACGCCAAACAGGTGGATGTACGTCAAAAAGCCTCTGATATTCTTCTACAAATTCGTTCCGAACTCATAGAAATCAAGGCTAAAATATAATACGGGCTTGCATATCTGCTTTATTTTTTATAATTTTGCAACGTTATTTGAAATAAAAAATGTTATCTATCCAACATACAACCATCCGATTTTTACGTTTTGTGTTTAACGTATGTTTAATCATGGGGTTATCAGGATGTCATAAATCCAATCCACAGCAAGTTCGTCATTTAGGAAAAGAGACTCCCATTGATTCAACATTACTGGCAAAAATGGAGTTTAATCAAAAAATGGCCACTGCAGCAGACCGAGAGTGTCTAACATGGATCAAAAATGCTCCTGTTTCCTACACATTGGATGACTTTGGTTTTTGGTATCGAAAAGATGTCAAAATTGATGGCGAACCAATCACTAGTGGACAAAATGTATTACTACGAGTTCTTATACGTGAACTAAATGGCAATCTTCTAGCAGATACCGAAGACTATTTCGTACTAGGAAGCGACAATATGCCCACAGCCATGAATCGTGCACTTAAAAACATGCGTATCGGCGAAACAATAACTATTGTGACGCCATGGTACCTGGCATATGGAGTAGAAGGAAAAGGAATAATTAAACCATATACTAACTTAATCATCACAATAGCAACAAAAGAATGAAACACGGATGTGTATATATCCTGCTACTTTTAGCAGGCATTGCTAGCAGTTGTAATAAAAATGTATATTCGGAGCAACTGAAAAAAGAAGAAAAATTAATCGAATCATTTATCGCCAGACAAGGGATTCAAGTTGTAGATATAGAACCAACAAGCATGGAAGAATGGGGGGATAATGTTTACTGGAGAGTACCCGATTATGACAATTTCTACTTCCATTTAGTAGAAGCAGGAGATACCACTGCTGCAGAATTAGAAGCCAAAGAGACAGTATTGCTACGATTTAAACGTTACACACTGGAGCAATATGCAGACACTCTTAGCATGTGGAATACACTAGACAGTGCGGAACCTATCACATTTAAATATATGGTAAGCTCGCAGGAGTCGTGTACGGGTTGGCAAGTCGCACTCAAATACATGAAATATCCTTATTCACAGTGCAAAATCATATGTCCTAGTAAATTAGGATTTAGCGAAGAAAATAGCAGTGTGACACCTTATGGATATGATTTAAAGATAAAAATCAAACGTTACTAAAGATATGGCACTTGTAAAAAGTATTTCCGGCATTCGCGGTACTATAGGTGGTCGCGTTGCTGATGGTTTGAGCCCAGTAGATATTGTGCGTTTTACCGCCGCTTATGCTACTCAACGCAAAGCGATGCTACCACACAACAAAACAATCGTAGTAGGTCGTGATGCTCGTCTTTCTGGCGAGATGGTAGACCAATTGGTATGCGGCACATTGATTGGTATGGGATACGACGTGATCAATATTGGTTTGGCCACTACACCAACTACAGAATTAGCCGTAACAGGATTAAATGCTGCTGGTGGTATCATTCTCACCGCAAGCCACAACCCCAAACAATGGAATGCCCTTAAACTTCTCAACGAGAATGGTGAGTTCCTTAACGACCAAGAGGGAAAAGAGGTCTTGGCCATCGCTGATGCAGAAGACTTCCAATTTGCAGAGGTAGATGACCTCGGTCATATCACCCATCGAGACTATTTACCAGATCACGTTCGAGACGTGATGGCACTCGAATTGGTTGACAAAGCCGCTATCGAAGCCAAAGATTATACTGTGGCCATCGACTGTGTCAACTCTGTAGGAGGTTTGGCTATCCCTGCTATATTGCGTGCATTAGGTGTGAAGAATATCATTGAACTCAACTGCGAACCAACAGGACATTTTGCACACAACCCAGAGCCTATTCCACAAAACCTTACTCAAATCTCTGACCTCATGCGAGAGGGTAAAGCTGATATAGGTTTCGTGGTTGATCCAGACGTTGATCGCTTGGCTATCATCTGCGAAGATGGCGAGATGTTCGGCGAAGAATATACCTTGGTTAGCGTAGCTGATTATGTATTAAGTCACACTCCAGGTAACACCGTTAGCAACATGTCTTCTACACGCGCACTGAGCGACATTACAAAGAAACATGGTGGGTTATACAGCGCAAGTGCCGTAGGCGAAGTCAACGTAACTACCGAGATGAAGCGCACCAATGCAGTAATCGGAGGCGAAGGTAATGGTGGTGTAATATATCCAGCAAGCCACTATGGTCGTGATGCTCTCGTAGGTATCGCCCTCTTCCTTAGCAGTTTGGCACAAAAAGACTGCACTGTGAGCGCACTTCGCGCAACATTCCCCAACTACTGCATCTCTAAAAATCGTATTGACCTTACTCCAGAAATCGATGTAGATAAAGTGCTGGAAGCTGTGAAAGAAAAATTTGCAGGCGAACGCATCAACGACCGCGACGGGGTAAAGATTGACTTTGCAGATGGTTGGGTACACCTCCGCAAATCTAACACCGAACCAATCATACGTGTTTACTCAGAAGCTGCCACTATGCAGGAGGCAGACGAGTTGGCAAATAAGGTAATTGATGTTGTAAAATCAGTAGTCAAATTGGCATAACCGAATCAATCTACAATGGAAATTTTAGTAACCAACGACGACGGATGGGGAGCCAAAGGTATATTGACCTTGGTACGCATCTTAACCCAATTGGGGCATGTGACAGTAGTAGCCCCAGATGGGCCACGTAGTGGTATGAGTAATGCTATCAGTGTACAGCAACCTATCTACCTTCGTCAATTTGATGACCCTAATTGGGGGAGAGAAGATTGGCAAAAAAATGCAACAGTTTATACCACCAATGGTACACCAAGCGATTGTGTTAAATTAGCAATCGACGTATTATTTGATGGTAATCCTAGTCGCATCAATCTACTTGCTAGTGGTATTAACCATGGTTCCAACGCTGCCATTAATGTCATCTACTCGGGCACAATGGGGGCATGTTTTGTAGGAGCAGAACATGCTATTGCCTCCATCGGTTATTCAATTGATGATCATAATCCAGATGCCGATTTCAGCCACTTCGAATCCTATATACTTGAAATCACTCGCTACCTCATAGAGCAAGGTATGCCATATGGTGTTTGCTACAATATCAATGCGCCTGTTGGCGAACTACAGGGTATAAGATGGACCCGCCAATGCCGAGGATTCTGGCAAAAAGAGATGGAGGAGCGCATAGACGAAAATGGAGAGAAACACTATTGGCTGACCGGAGAATTTATAAATATAGAACCCGAAGTGGAGGATACTGATATTTGGGCGATGAACAACCATTATATTAGTATACATCCCTGCACTATAGATCAAACAGCCTACGCAGAGATTTGATAAATATTGGATTGGTGTCCTACTAGGATTAGCATTACCAGCAATAGTAGGATATGTATATATTGAGCAATTCAATCTATGGTATACGTTTAAAGCGTTTAACATAGAATTGATGGGCGGAATATTAAGCAAGATATTGCAAGTCGGTATCTTTCCTAATTTGGCATTGTTATTTGTTTTTTATACAATGGAATTGTGGCGACTCGCCAAAGGTGTACTATTAGCTGCCCTACCCTACCTGATTATTAGCATTATACTAATGGCATAAATATGAAGTATTTTATCATTGCAGGTGAAGCATCAGGTGACTTACATGCTTCTAACTTAATGAAGGCTTTACGTATCAAGGATACGCAAGCCGCTTTTGTTGGTTTAGGCGGTGATAAGATGCGAGCAGAGGGTTGCACTTTATATATTGATTATCGCGAAATGGCTTATATGGGGGTAGTCGCTGTATTGCTAAATCTCGACAAAGTATGGCACAATTTAAGCATCGCAAAAAAAGCATTACGAAATGAGATGCCAGATATTCTCATTCTAGTAGATTATCCCTCTTTTAACCTAAAGATTGCAAAATATTGCAAACAGTATCTACCACAAACGAAAGTAGTGTATTATATCCCGCCCAAAATATGGGCATGGAAAAAATGGCGCGTTCACACAATTGCAAAATATTGTGATGAAGTGCTTGGAATATTTCCTTTTGAACCTGCTTTCTATGCCAAATATGGATATAAATGTACATATGTGGGCAATCCCACAGCGGATTATATTAGTGAGTGGAAATCCATACAACTACCACACATACAAACCGATCAACTCATTGCACTACTACCCGGATCGAGAAAAAGTGAAATTCAACACTGCTTACCCACGATGATTACCGCAGCAAGAGAAGCTGCACGAGAAAAATATAAGATAGTAGTAGCTGCCGCACCTGGTATAGAAGATGATTTTTATCTGCCTTATTTACAAGGCGAAACCTTAACACGCGACACATATAAATTGGTGGCTCAGGCGCAAGTAGCTGTAGTAAATTCTGGTACTGCCACACTAGAAACCGCATTAATTGGATGTCCACAAGCAGCTGTATACTACATTGCATGCAGCAAATGGTTAGAGTGGTTAGTGCGACCTATACTATTCAGTATACGCCACTTCACTCTTGTAAATATTATTCCCAATAAAGAGATTATACAAGAACTAATTGCTAGCAGATTCACTCAGGAAAATGTAAGTCAAGAACTTTATCGTATCTTATACGATCTTGATTATCGCCAAAAGATGCTCTGTAACTACAACCAACTCTGGCAAATACTTGGCACAAAACACGCAGCCAATAGCGCTGCAACCATCATTCAATCAAACAGATAACGTCTTATTTGCACTAAATGGTGGGTTAGTTCGCCATCAGGTAAATGAATACCCACTTCATCTATATCATCCACATGCACGCACCCCGAACAGTGGATGATTTTTTTGTTGTCCAATAGCAATCCTACATGAGAGATATTCGTCGCCTTGGGGTCGCGGTCTGCGTGATCAAAGAATGCCAAGTCGCCTGGTTGTGCTTCTGCCAAGGAAGGAACCAACTCGCCTTGTGTCATTTGTTCGCGGGCATTGCGAAGAAGGTTGATACCTTGAGTTGCATATACGACCTGCGTAAAGCCCGAGCAATCCATACCCATGGCATTCTTGCCGCCCCAGAGGTAGGGAGCGTTGAGCAATGTTTGCGCAATGGCGCATATCTCCTCACCTTTCGCCTTATCGCCTCCTAGCCTTATCGCCTCATTAACACAAGCAGGGTCTATCAAATATTGTTTGCCGAGGACTTCGTAAGTGCCGTGAGCATAGTTGGGTAAGCGTGTACCGAGGGTGAGCATCAGTTCCTCGCTAGTTTCCATATCTGTCGCGATTGCCATTGGGACAGATATCACTCCCTCGCCTTTCGCCTCTCGCCTATTAGCCTCATCGCCTACATGCTCAAGCATCTTAAAATCTACCCACCCTTCTTGTCCGTCCAATGTAGAGCGGATTTTGGTCCAGCGGGGCAAACGGTCAAGGACTTCGCATACTTCGCCAAAGAGCAATTGGGTCAATTGCTCGCTACCTTCGGATGGCTCTTGACGCACAGGAGTGACTGTGCAATGATTGATGGCAAACATATATTCAATGATGTGATTGTTTTGTTTCGTACGCAAAGGTAGTACTTTTTTATGACATATGCAAATTTCTCTTTCAAATCTCTATCAATTACGGGTTCATTACGGGTTCATATGCTGCCATCACTATGTGACTACTATGAGATTAGTA
>JAZKZF010000065.1:0-15297 GCA_045612525.1 Paludibacteraceae bacterium
AAAAGGCATGAACGATTCCTTGTCCATACCTTGAGGTCCTGAGAAAACCTTGTCACCAAACAACGAATCGCCCACGCCTACACGTGGGCATTCGCTTATTTACTCGAGGTGACTGTTATTTGAAATTTCTCAGGTTTCAAGGATTGTCAACGAATAAATAGCAAACGCTACTATATCTATGTCCGCAAAATCAGTTAATGGTTAATATTGTCCATAAGTCTGAGATTACAAGCGCAAAGGTACAAATAAATTTGTACATATGCAAGAAAAATAGCAAAAAATAGCACTTTTCTGTTTAGAGGAAGGTTTGGGGCTAACACTTTAAAGGCAGATATAGACACAAAGAGTACAATGATTCCTATAGGGAAAGTTGCTGAATCACCTATAAATAACCTAAGGATCACCTAAGATTTATAGGTGCATTTCGGGTGCAAAAAAGCAGAAAAAACGACAACTTTTTCTGTAGAACGCAAAGCAAAAGTGAGGATTTATTGGTGTGGTGTGGTTTGCTTGATTCGAGAGTCAAGTTGCATAAATTTCTCGCCAAAACTTTGCGCCCAGATTTCTATACACTGATGACGCAAGGCTGAATCATCGGTATATGTATTGGCCAATGAATCGCGAGTAATTGTTTGTTTTTGCCATACTCCCATATACAACGGATGTTGTGTAAATTCAAAATAGGTATTCACAGAATCTGCCGCTATTTGCAACGGTTCTAATTCTTTTGTCACATAAAAATGTACTTTCTCAATCATCTCCTGCTCGCGGTGTTTTTGCATCATATATTGCTTAGCAGCTGTTGCCATCTGCTCAGATTCTTGATAGATACGATAGGTGTGAATAGACAATAATACACTGAAAATCAATATGATAATTGCCACGAAATAGGGAATATATTTTTTTGTTCGCTCTTGGTGCTCGATAGAAGCGAGAAGCGCAGAGATATTGGCAAATTGATGCTTTTGGCAGCGTAGGCGAAGCCGTTGGTAATGCTTCGGAAAAATCAACGAAAGTACTTGAGCGAATTTATCAATATCCACTTGTACATCGTTCTGGAGATGCGCAGCGTCCGTTTGGCTTAATCCAAAGTCTATCAGCTTGACATTCTGCCCATTACGTGTGATGAGGATATTGCTGCTCTTAAGATCATGGTGCACTAATTGAAGCGAATGGATATATTCCAGTGCATCAAGCAGTTGCATCATCACTCTTTGGCGAGCCGCTTTTGAAGGATTAGTAGTCAGCCACTCTGCCAACGTGGTGCCGTCCACATACTCCATGACGATACATCTACCATAGCCCTCTACTTCCTCCAGCGAGTAAGTCTCGGCTATATGAGGATGGTTGAGCGAAACGCCCAAAGCAAACTCCTTCTCTTGCAGCAAAAGATGGTCGGTAAGCGATTGACAATCAGTAGATAGACCTTTCAAAACGAAATGCTTACCATAGCGTTTGGCATGGTAGAGCATATTGTGGTTGCGTTGCTGAAAGAGCGTGATATCAGACCAATTGGTGGAGATGGTATGTGGAGCGATGAAGCCAGAGTCGGAGATGTCGGTCATAGGGTAGTTCAAAGTTGTTCAATATTGTTCAACATGGTTCAATATTGTTGATTTTTGTGACAGAGGTTAGACCGTTGCGTTTGCCTGCGACATAGGAGGTACGAGTGCCGTCAGCGAGGAGGATATTGTCCAAATACATGGGCTGACCAATCATAAAGCGCGATGCGGAAAAAGTTGTATTCTTTTGCAGTTTGGCGTTTTTAGAATCTACTACAACGAACTGGTTTTCACCAAGATAACGGAAAGTGCATTGACGATTAGGTTGCCATGTAACGGCTATTAAATCTCCCTTCTTTAGTTCGGAAGTTTGTATGCCTTCTCCCGTGAACATCGCACTCTCAATACCTCCTCGTTGTTCGAGCGATACAAGGTAAGCATGCCAATCCGCAAAGCCAAGAAACTGCGCCAAAGTATTGAGTGTAGAGAGACGAGGTGCACCATTGCTCTCTACATATCCCCACAAGCGTTTGATGGTTGAGAGCGATAGGACAGCATGCTGCTTCTCCCAAATTCGATGAATAAGCAATTGAAAATCAGCAGGCGATTGCAGCTGTTGCTCCATATGTTGCTCAATATCGCGACGAAGACATTGTATTTCAGGAGAATGTTGCATAATGGTTAAGATAGTAAATCAATAAAGCGACTATTTATATCCGAGTGAGTTTGGCGTAAGTAAGGAGCAAGGTCTTCTTGCCTACTGCATCAAACTGAATATCAATCTTATCGTTGTCATTCTCACGATATACATCTAATACTAATCCATCACCAAAGACTTTGTGGTTCACACGGTCATTCTTCTTCCATTCAGAACGTACCTCTTTGCGTGTTTTTGAGGTAGAAGTACCCACCTTGCGTGAGATACTCACCAGTTTGGAGTTGCCTTCTGCAACAGGAGATGAAGGTGCTGCGGGCCTTGTGGTCGGTTTAACAGATACCTTGTCCGCATATCGTGGTGCTTGCATGGATTGCATTTGCTGGATATAGCATGTGTCGATATCTTTGATAAAACGCGAAGGAGAAGAAAATTGGGTTTGTCCGTTGCGGAAACGCTGACGAGCATTGGTTAGGTAGCAACGCTCCATTGAGCGAGTGATAGCCACATACAGCAATCGACGTTCTTCCTCGATATCTTTAGGCGATTGGCAGAATTGTGAAGGGAAAAGGTTCTCCTCCAAGCCCACGATAAACGTAGTTTTGAATTCCAATCCCTTGGCTGAGTGTACAGTCAGTAGGGTCACACGTGATTGCGTATCATCTTGATTCTCATCTTGATCCGTTAGCAAGCTGACCTCCGACAAGAAATCTGTCATAGGCGTAAAGGCAATATCCTCGCGCATACGTTGCTCCACAAACTCATGGATACCCGACAGCATCTCTTGTAAGTTCTCCAAACGAGCTACACCCTCTTGCGATGTATCTGCTTTGGCATCGCGCATCACGCCTGATTCGCGCATTACTCGGTCAGCAAACTCATAAGCATCCAAGGTGTCTGCCACCGCAGCAAAACCAGTAATCATCTCTGCAAAGGTGGTCAATTTCTTTTGCGTAGCAGCAGATACGTCCAACTTTGTAGCAACAGGATCGTTCACCACCTCCATCATCGAACATGCCGCATGGCGAGATGCCTCACGAATCTTCATCACGGTGGTATCACCTATACCGCGCAAAGGGTAATTGATCACACGTGCAAATGCCTCATTATCATGGGGGTTAATCGCCAAACGGAAGTAGGCAATGGCATCCTTGATTTCTTTGCGTTGGTAGAAACTCATGCCGCCATATATGCGATAAGGAATGCTCAATCGGCGCAATTCGTCTTCTATCACACGCGATTGTGCATTCGTGCGATACAGCACTGCGATGTCGTTGTAATCTGTTCCCTGACGAGCAATCAGTTTGATTTGTCCGGCTACCGCAGTTGCTTCGTCACGATCCGACATATAGGTACTCAAGACCAGTTTGTCGCCCAAAGCCAGTTCTGAATACACCGACTTAGGTATTTGTCCGCGATTATGACGAATGAGCGAGTTGGCAGCGTTTACAATCGTTTGAGTAGAGCGATAGTTGCGCTCTAATTTGAACAACTGTGCATCGGCATATCCCTTTTGGAAAGTGAGGATATTCTCGATATTGGCTCCACGGAAGGAATAGATGGATTGTGCATCATCTCCTACTACACAAATTCGATTGTGTGGCTCAGCCAAGCGCTTAACGATCAAGTATTGCGAATAGTTGGTGTCTTGATACTCATCTACCAAAAGGTATTGGAAAATATCTTGATACTTGTGTAGGATATCTTCGTTTTTCTTGAATAGCGTGTTCGTATGGAACAATAAATCGTCGAAGTCCATCGCATTGCAGGCTTTCAAGCGGCGGTTGTATTCCATATAAATACGCGAGACTTCAGGGATACGCTCAAAGCGATCTTGCATGGTAAACTCACGGTTGGAGCTATATGCAGTAGGACTCTGTAAGCGGTTCTTAGCCAATGAGATACGTGACAATACTACATTAGGTTTGTACTGCTTCTCATCTAATTGCATGTCCTTGACAATATGCTTGATGACAGACTTGGAGTCTGTGGTGTCGTAAATTGTAAAGTCCTTGGTGTAACCTATTGCTTCGGCTTCTTGGCGAAGAATCTTTGAGCAAATGGAGTGGAAGGTACCCATCCATAAATAGCGTGCCACACTGTCTCCTACCAGGTTAGCAATGCGTGATTTCATTTCACGAGCAGCCTTGTTGGTAAAGGTGAGTGCTAAGATATTGCCCGCATTTACACCATGTTCTAGCAGATAAGCAATCTTGTAGGTCAACACGCGTGTTTTTCCTGATCCTGCACCAGCAATGACTAGTTGAGGACCATCATTGTATTCCACAGCAGCACGCTGCGAAGGGTTAAGTTCGTTAAGGTAATTCATTGGTTATATATGTTATTTATTAATAATCTTCTCTGCAATTTGTACGGCATTGAGGGCCGCACCTTTGCGGATTTGGTCGCCTACACACCAGAATGTGATACCATTCTCGTTTGCCAAGTCGCGGCGAATGCGGCCTACATAGACATCATCCGTACCGCTGAGGTATAGCGGCATGGGGTAAGGGAAGGTGCCATTGGATTTGGTAGGATCATCCATTACTTGTACACCTTCCGCGTGAGAGAGGGCTTCGCGTACTTGTGTAGGAGTAAGTGGTTCGGCGGTCTCTACCCAAATAGCCTCTGAGTGAGCACGCAAGGATGGAACACGGACACAAGTAGCGGATACTGCAATGTCTGAGTGCATGATTTTGCGGGTCTCGTGGTACATCTTGAGCTCTTCTTTGGTGTAGTCATCATCACCAAAGACGTCAATCTGAGGAATGAGGTTATATGCGAGTTGGTAAGCAAACTTTTGGTGCTTTACCTCCTCGCCATTGAGGGCTTGGCGGTATTGCTCTTCGAGTTCTGCCATAGCACTAGCACCTGCGCCCGAAGCCGATTGGTAAGAAGATACATGTACACGGCGGATATGGGATAGTTCCTCAATTGCCTTCAAGCAGACAGCCATGATGATGGTAGTACAGTTTGGATTAGCGATGATGCGTTTGCCACCCTCTTGAAGTGCTTGCTTGATATCGCCAGCATTGAGTTCAGGTACAACCAAAGGTACGTTCTCATCCATGCGGAAAGCAGAAGAGTTGTCAATCATGATCGCTCCGTGACGGGTGATATCCTCTGCATATTCCTTGGATACAGAGCCGCCTGCAGAAACGAAAGCAATATCAATACCTCGGAATAGGTCGCCATGTTGGAGTAATTCTACGGTGTATTCCTTACCGCAGAAAGTATATGTTGTGCCCGCAGAGCGTGCGGAGCCGAAAAGTCGAAGTGAAGTGATAGGGAATTGGCGCTCAGCCAAAATGCGGAGTAGTTCTTGTCCTACGGCGCCTGATGCGCCCACGATAGCTATATTCATAGTAGTCGAATTGTGTGGTTATTGTGCGTTTATTGTCCGTCTATTGTGCGTGAATAGTGCGTGAATAGTGCGTAATTGACAGGTAAAATAAGGCTGTCTGCCCAAAGTCAAACAGCCTTATCGTAGTAAAATTAAAGGAGAGTAATTGTCAATTCCTCTGCCTCCTCGAAAGCAACTTTACCTTCGCGAGCTAACCAGCCCAAAGCGAGGTTCAAGTCGTCGTTTTTCAATTTTGTAGCTTTCTTCAAAGCTTTGAGTGTGAGAGCACCACCTTGTAATGCATTCCAGATCAAACCTGCATTCTCACCAATCTTAGTTGTAATCATAATACCTTAAAAATAAAACAGTAAATATATAGGGCGGCAAAGCCGCGTTTAATATGTTCAATATTGTTCAGTGTTGTTCAAATTCGTTTGAAGAGCAAGCATGCGTTGTGTCCGCCGAAGCCAAAATTGTTGCTCATAGCATAGTGGATTTCACGTTGCTGAGCCTGGTTGAATGTGAAATTGAGTTTGTAATCAATATTTGGGTCCTCATCCCCTTCCTCATGGTTGATGGTTGGAGTGACTACACCGTGTTGCATAGAGAGAATCGATATGATTGCCTCTACCGCACCTGTACCACCAAGGATATGTCCCGTCATGGATTTGGAAGAGGTGAGATTGATGTGATAAGCATGTTCACCAAACACATCTTGGATGGCTTTTACTTCTGCCACATCACCAATCGGTGTGGATGTGCCGTGGGTGTTGATATAATCCACTTGTTCGAGTGCTATACCTGCTTCATTGATAGCCAACTGCATGGCATTTTTTGCTCCTGTACCTTCTGGGTCGGAAGCCGTAAGATGGTACGCATCGGCTGTGAGTCCAATACCCACTAGTTCGGCATAGATATGTGCCCCACGTGCTTTGGCATGCTCGTATTCCTCTAGAATCAAAGCACCAGCTCCCTCGCCCAACACGAAACCATCGCGCGAAGCGGAGAAAGGACGGCAAGCCGTTTGAGGTGAGTCATTGCGCGTAGAGAGGGCATGCAAGGCATTGAAACCACCTATACCAGAGCACTCAACCGCAGCTTCGCTTCCGCCTGTCAGGATGATATCAGCCAATCCCATACGGATTTGGTAACAAGCGTTAGCAATAGCATGGGCAGAGGAAGAACATGCGGAAGTAGTAGCAAAATTCACTCCTTTGAATCCATAGCGAATGGCCAACATACCTGCAGCCATATTGGTGATGATCATTGGAATAAAGAAAGGCGTATAACGAGGCGTTCCATCACCAGCTCCAAAACCTCCAATATTTACGTCGAGCGTGTTTATTCCTCCCATGCCACTGCCATAGATTACACCGCAACGCAAAGCATCCTCATGATTAACATTGATTTGCGCATCTTGCATTGCCTCTTCAGCAGATTTGATGGCATAGTGGATATAGCGATCATAGCGTCGTAATTCCTTGGAATCAAGAAGCAATGACATGTCTAGATTCTTGACTTCACATGCAAACTGCGTCTTGAACTTAGATGCATCAAAATGTGTAATCGAACCTGCCCCACTTTTTCCTTGGATCAGATGTTGCCAAGTGCTAGCCACATCATTACCCAATGAAGTGACCAGCCCTACTCCTGTGATTACTACACGCTTTTGTTGCATATCCTTAAATACATCCAACGAGTTTGCGGATTAATCCACAAACTCGTCCATGGTAAAAGTCAAAATACGAGAGAACTTATGCTTGAAGTTTCTCAATATATTCAATTACGTCGTTGACAGTATTGATTTTTTGAGTATCCTCGTCTGGAATAGAAATACCAAACTCTTTTTCAAACTCCATGATCAACTCTACAGTGTCGAGAGAATCTGCATTAAGATCTGCAGTGAAGCTTGCATCTGGAGTAACTTGAGACTCTTCTACGCCCAATTTATCAACGATAATTGCTTTTACTTTTGATTCAATTGCTGACATAATTACAATTTTTTTAGTTGTTAATTATATTAATTTTTATTATTTTCTTATTTATTTTTGTGAAATCGAGTGCAAAGTAACTACTTTTTTTTGGAATATGCAAATTTTTCGAAAGAAATGTGCATTTATTCCGATATTTCGACCTGAATTTTGCCTAATCTTGCACCAGATTTGCCCATTTGTGCCAAAAATACGCTATCACCGTCCAAGTTAGGAATATACAAATTTGTGCGTATTTTGTGTGTATGTGCGCCAATAATAATATCTATATTTCGAGTTGCTTGAGCCAATTCCACATCCGATAGTTTTCCTTCTGTACTTGGATGAGTACCTTGATGGCTCAAACAGACTACGACATCGCATTTCTTCTTATTCTTTAGGGTGTTTGCTACATCTTGTGCTGTGGCAATAGGATCTAAGTATTGCAATGGTGCGAAATTTCGTTCTGCAACTAAACCTGTGGGGTCAACACCTATGCCAAACACACCTATACGCAAGTTTTGGCGACGAATAACCGTATATGGTATTACTAATCCCTCTAATGCAGACCCCTTGACATCGTAGTTAGCACACACTATAGGAAAATGCGCCCCTTGCAAAATCGCTGCCAGCGTATCAACGCCATTGTCGAACTCATGATTACCTAACATCACAGCATCATATCCCATTCTATTCATTGCATCTACTTCTATACGGCCATGATAGAAATTGAAATACGGTGTGCCCTGGCAAAAGTCACCAGCATCAAAGAGCAACAAATTTGGATCCACCTTGCGTTCTTGTGCGATTACCCCCATACGGCGAGTATAACCACCGCAAAACTCATCACGTTTACCTTCTTCTAACTCCTCTACCTGAGAGTGGGTATCATTGGTGTGTAAAATAGTCAACGTATGCAACTTAGACTGTGTACATGCCACACAACAGCAAGTCAATAATACGACGATATATTTAGAAATGCTTTTGTATATCTTCATGGGTTAATACAATGCTAATAGTTTGACCATTAGGCAGATGGCGTACAGAAGACGACTGCTGAAGTCGATCAACTAAATCGCGCATCTCCAATTCTGTTAATGATTTTCCCTGTGGAATAGCCATCTGTTCTGCCAAACCAAGGGCAATCATTTCTTGCCATTGTTGTGCAACAGAACCTTCAGTATCCTGCACATTATGAATCACTTGCAAGATAGCATCAGACGCATTCTTTTGTCCCAGTAGCGCTGGTACCGCATTGATAGCATATGCCATTGGTGAAAATTGTTCCAACTCAAATCCAACACTTTGTAACTCAGGTAATAACTGCTCTAAAGTGTTCAAATCATCTGAGCTCAACTCTAACACTTCTGGAAATAGCAAGGGTTGGGTAGCCGCCTGTCTGTCTTTCAGTTGTTTGAGCAACACCTTATATAGTACGCACGTGTGCGCGCGATGCTGATGTATCAAAAGTAAACCTGCAGACGTAGGAGCTAAGATATAGCGGTTATCCCACTGTATCAATGGCGTATTGTCAAGCACAAACGAAGGTTCAAACAATGGTTCAGGAGTTGGCGTCTCACTATTTGTAGAACGCTCGTAGAGTTGGTCCCACCCCGTAGGTGCAGGACGTTGATTTTGTGCTTTAAAAGGATTGTAGCCAGGATCCAAGTGCATGCGTGGAGCTGCTAGTGGAGTCTCTAAAGTGCGTTGTGGGATATCCAGATGCGACTCTGTTGTAAAGTCGAGCGAAGGAGCTACATTAAACTTACCTAATGCTTCTTTAGCAGCTGCCAATAGAATTTGGAATATAGCCTGTTCATCGGCAAACTTGATTTCAGTTTTGGTTGGATGGATATTCACATCGATTGCATCAGGAAGGATATCAAAATACAAGAAATATGAAGGCGAATGGTCAGGTAACAACATACCAGAATAAGCAGTCATCAATGCTTTGTGGAAATATGAATGACGCATATAGCGACCATTCACAAACATATATTGCTGACTATTTTTGCCTGCTGTTTCGGGCTTACCAATAAAACCTGATATACGCACCAATTCGGTTTCGGTAGCAATATCGACCAATTGCCCTGTATAAGGTTTAGAAGAATGCCCAAATACTGCTTCAATACGCTGTTTTTGGGTAGAAGGAGGCAACTCAGATATAATCTCATCATTGCTCACAAATGTAAATTGCACATGCGGATTGACCAATACAATGCGATGGTACTCCGCAAGTAGATTGCGCAGTTCAGTTTGATCTGTCTTGAGGAATTTGCGTCGTGCAGGAACATTATAGAACAAGTTTTTCACGCGCATATTTGTCCCAACAGCACACTGTACTATTTCCTGAGAAATCACCTCGGAGCCTGCAATCTCAATGCGCGTACCAACTTCATCTTCTGCACGTCTCGTCAGTACTTCCACATGCGCTACAGCACATATACTTGCCAGTGCTTCACCCCGAAAACCCATTGTGCGCAACTGAAACAGATCACTGGCTTGGCTTATCTTGGATGTCGCATGACGCTCAAATGCCATACGTGCATCGGTCGGGCTCATGCCCTTGCCATCATCCACCACCTGCAAGAGCGTACGCCCAGCATCGCGAACAATCACGCGGATATGCTGGGCACCAGCATCCAACGAATTCTCCACCAACTCCTTGAGACAAGAAGCGGGACGCTGAATCACTTCGCCAGCCGCAATCTGGTTGGCAACGCTATCGGGCAAAAGATGGATGATATCACTCATAGTAAATAGTAAAACGCAAATAACAATAATCCCAGCAACGCAATCCACAAGAAGAGTCTTGAAGTGCGCTTAGTACGGTCTTTGCGATTATAGGTATTCGCCTCGTGAGTTTCACGGAACGAACCACGATGAAGACGCGCAAGTTTATCCTTGCGCGCCTCCTTTTCTTTATCATAGTAAATGGGGCGATAATCCCACTTACGTGGTTTTGGTACTTTTGGAAATAATACCGACATTATTTAACGATTGCTTGGAACTTCTCGTCTGCTGTGTATTTTGCAAACTCGATATCTTGAGCCGCTTTAGCTTTGAGGTTCGCATCACGCTCAACAGCCAAAGTCAAGTTAGCATATACAGCTTCACGATCATTGGTGCGAGCACCTACTACAGCAGCCAAGTAAGCGGTTGTAGCATTTGGTTTCTCTACCTTAGCCAATGTTTGACGTGCAGCAGCATAGTCCTCGTTCAAGATTTGTTGAACAGCAGCATTGTTGCTTGCAGAGTTGCCATAAGCATTCTTAGCAGCAGCATAGTCGCCCTTCATGGTGTAGAGTGTACCCATAGCAGCATTCAAGTCACCTTGTGTGCCAGCAGCCTTACCAAGATGCTCCTCAGCCTTAGCTAAGTCGTTCTCTGCCATTGCAGCCAAACCAGCGTTGTAGTTTACATCTGCGTTGTTAGGAGCAATTTGCAAAGCCTTAGCGTAGCAACGACGTGCCTCAGCCACATTACCTTGAGCAAAGTAAACCATACCAAGGTTGTTGTGTGAACGATAGTCATTACCAAATTGAGCAACTGCTTTCTTGTAAATCTCAGCTTTTTCGTTTAAGTTGCAAGTCAAAGTAGCAGCGTAGAGCAACTCCTCAACGTTCAATGCAGCAGCATCATTCTTAGCCAAAGCTGCGATTTCATCATCAGACTTACCAATCAAGTCGGTAGTCAAAATGAGGCGGCTACGACGCAATGCAGGAAGCACCTCGTCAGCAATAGTCTTGAATACTGCGCTCAGGTTCTTGATTTGCGCCTCACGCTCCTCTGGATCGGTATACATGCTGAGCACGCGAAGAACTAGCTCTTTGTCTTGGATATTGCTTGCTTCCATAGCAGCTTGGAAACCAGCCCAGTCCTCAGCAGTTACGTTAGACTCAATAGCAGCATCAACTTTCGCTTTCTTCAGTTGCTTTTGCAAATATTTTTGTGATTTAGCTTGACGAGCGTCAGCCAACTTAGCATTCAAACCTTCTTCACCATCAGGAGAAGCATAACCAGCTACCTCCAACTTGTTGATAGCCTTGTTAGCAGTAGTGTCAGCATCCTTGATGGCAGCGTGTAAATCTTTCAATGCTTGAGATTTCAACTCAGAGTTGCGCAAAGTAGATTGTTGGATTAAGAACTTGATGTCTGCCTCTTGAACCTCTTGGATAATACGTTGGAACTTGTCAGCAGTTACTTGTGGTTTTACGTCTTGTGCTTGAGCTAATTTAGCAGTAGCAACCACGCCATCAGCCACCTTCATCTCTGGAATTTCAACCACCTTGTTACCATTCTTAGCAGTAAAGCGCAATACCAACTCGGATTTTGCCATTGCAGGAACATACTCAAAGGAAGCCTTCATGGTGAATTGACCACCAGCTTTGTAAGGGATAGTTGTGCCATTCTCTTTTGCTTTCTCACCAACAAAGGTCATTGGTTCACCTACAGCCTCACCACCCTCATATTTCAAAACTGGAGTGATTGTCAATACAGCTTTAGCACCAAATTTCTTTACTGGGAAAGTACCTGTAATATCAGCCTCAACCAAGTTGCCAACTACGGTTAATGGACTTGGGTTTACGGTAACTTGCTCTGGTTGAACAGCAGTTCCGCAAGATGCCAGGATAGCAAACACCATCACTGACGCAAAAACTTTCAAAGATTTTTTCATACTTGTTTATTTTTATTTAGTTTAATTTGTTTCTTTTATGTGCAAATTTGTCGTTCTGTCATCCATCTCTACAAAAACTGTGCAATAAGCACACTATATCGGCTGCAAAGGTACAAAAATATTTACAAACACACAAGTATTTTCTAAAAAAGATTGTTTTTTATTGGATTTTTTGGGTACCTGCTTACCACCGCACTAGTTTTAGCACCTAAAAACCACGTCTGTATGCGCAAAGTTGTAGAATAAAATTTGCAGCATCTCATTACAAGGTGCGCTTTTTTTTGCAATTATACAAATTTTAGAGTATCTTTGCAAAATATTTGAAGAAAGTGAAAAAATGTTGTAGTAAATTAGATAGGTGATGCGTCTAATGGGTAAACATTAGTAAAAAGTTCGCGGCAAGGTATGTTGATTCGATGGTCAGAACTGCTGAATCACCTATAAATAACCTATAAATCACTTAAGAATAACTAATGAATCACTAAAGAATCACTAAAGAATCGCTAAAGATTTATAAGGGAAAGACAGCATAAAAACAAACAAGAGATATGAAACAAATCGAAAAAGAATTTGCAGCCCTGGTCAAGGAACAGAAGAGCACGATATATAGTATCTGCTATATGTTCTCCAAAGACAAGGATGAGATAGATGATCTCTTTCAAGAGACATTGATTCATCTGTGGCAGGGCTTTGAGAAATTTCGCAACGAGAGTAAGATGGAGACGTGGGTATATCGCGTGACGATGAACACATGTATCTCGATGGACAGAAAAGAGAAACGCCGCGGCGAGCGTATTCCGTTGGCGGTGGACATTGACTTGTTCGATGAAAATGACAAAGACATGGAGCAAGTACAGATGCTCTACAAGCGGATTCAGAAGCTGGGGCTGTTCGACAGAGCGATAATCATGCTTTGGTTGGAGAACCTAAGTTACGATGAAATCGGGGAGATTGTAGGCATTAGCGCGAAAAATGTTTCGGTACGACTGGTGCGTATTCGTGAACAATTGAAGAAACAGTAACTATTAACCTTTAACGAATAAAATAATATGGATGAATTGCAAGAAATGCGCGAGCAGATGGTTGCGTTGAAAGAGAAACTAAGTAAGCAAGAGATTGTCAGTGAGCAACTTATGCTACAGATAGTTGGTAAAAAATTGAAGAGAGAGATTATTGCTGCGTGGGTGCTAGGTGTGATGATGGTTGGTTTGATTATTGCATCGTGGGTCTTGAGCCTAACTAATTTAGCACAAGTGGAGTGGGGACGTTTAATATGTGATGTCGCAATGACAACATTAATGCTAATCATGGCTATTAAACCTTTGTCTATGATTAAGTTGAAAGATGTCCGAGCCGGAAAATTAGTGGATGTAGCCAAACAAATGAAACGTGCGCAGGAATACGAAACAGGTCGTGGTAGATGGGTATGGTGGATGTTTGCGTTGATGGTATTGGGAAATCTAGTACTTAAGGTTGTTACTGAAAATGAAGTAGATATGTACTTAGTATTTTTTTGGCTAATAGCAATTTTAGTTGTATTAATTAGAGGTAAAATTCGCATCAAAAAAGGCAAAACCTTTTACAAAAGTGCTTGGGAAAAAGAAATCGAGCAAATCGAGGAAATAATTAGATTAAGCAAGGAGAAAGAGGCAGAAAAGTAAAATATCAGCCAGAAAGGTGAAAACAATAGAAAAAACGCATTTCTCTTGCAGAAGTGCGTTTTTTTTCGTACTTTTGCAGCGAAAATAATAAACAAGATTACAAATCAAAAAATATGACCAAGCAACACATTTTTATTTGCGTACTCTGCGCAGCTACTCTCGTCGCTTGCCAACCTTCGGAAGAACAACGTGCAGCAATCTTAGTTTCTGATGCACAAACACTCGTAGATAGTGGGCAATGGCGTCAAGCGCGTATTGTGCTGGATTCTTTGCATGTCACTTATCCCAAACAAGTTGCACAACGCCGTCTTGCTAAGGCACTGGAAGATAGTATAACTTACCTCGAAGCACAACGCACATTGGCATATACCGACACCCTGTTGCCTCCATTATTAGAGCAAGTAGATGGACTTATCAAACGCTTTAAATATGAGAAGAATGCCAAATATGAAGATCACGGCAAGTATGTTCACCGCCTGCTCAGCACAGGCAGCAACACTTCACGCAACTTCCTTCAAGCATACGTTCGTGACGATCGTCAAACCGTAGTAAAAAGTTACTACTATGGTGGTGTACAAGTAAATCAGCAATCCGTTATCCTTAGCTCAGAAGGAGAAGAATCTATATATCAAGGACATAACCATCATTTTCAAGATGGCAATCACCATGAAATAATGACTCTAGAAGATGAAAGCGCGCTCTCTTTACTTAATTTTATTAGCGCACATCATGATGCTCGTATTCGAGTAGAAGGAAAAGGCAATAAACCTACGCATAATTGGGTGTATTATCTCAACGAGCAAGAAAAAGAGGCACTTTCGGATACTTACCAACTGGGCTGGCTAATGAAGGATATCAATCGCCTGGAGCAAATGCAACGCGTGGCTACAGCTCAAATCATGCGCTATGAACAAAGATAAGGAAACCAGAGGCTTATGTAACAAAAAATCAGACATTCAGGATTTTACCTAAGTGTCTGATTTCTTTTGTAGCGGGACCCAGGATTGAACTGGGGACCTCATGATTATGAATCATGCGCTCTAACCAGCTGAGCTATCCCGCCATGCCAAAAAGAAGCATTCCTCTCAAAAGCGGGTGCAAAGGTACAACAATTATTTGACTTGACCAAATTTTAGGTCATTTTTTTCGCATTTTTGTCAAATATAGGTCTATTTTCTCTTTTTTTCACGCTGTTTGAGGTTGAAAAATAGAGTTTTTTGACAAAAGATTTGCTTAAATAAAATAATTGTTGTACCTTTGCACGCTTTTTCGTGTAAAAGGCATACCATTAAATTATTTATTAACTCGGACATGCAACTCGTGCAGTTGTAGTCCACAAATAACAACAAACAAATGGCAACAAAAATTCGTTTGGCTCGTCATGGTCACAAGGACTACGCTTACTACCACATCGTAGTAGCAGACAGCCGCTCGCCACGTGATGGCAAGTACATTGAGCGCATTGGCTCTTACAACCCAAACAACAAC
>JAZKZF010000066.1:0-5730 GCA_045612525.1 Paludibacteraceae bacterium
TATAGCGTTATAAGCCCAGACTTGATTTGTTGAAACTTCGACCCTTTCAAACAATCATTATCTATTCAAGTACGGTTTATGCACGCTCGCGTTAACAGCGTGAGTTTTCCGTGCGTAAATTTGAATAGATAAGGTAGTCGAAGACCTCAACAAATCAAATTGAAGCGAACGAAAGTTCACGCTTTTTGTATGTATATAAAATCCAATTAATAAACAATAAATCAAACACTTAAAACACGGAGTATGCCAAAAATCCGACAAAGAGTAGGCAATTTAAATTCTTAATAACATGAAAAAAATACTATTTGTAGTCATTAGTGCAGTTCTTACATTGACTATTCAAGCACAAGAAAAAGTAAGCGACTATTTCTACCCTATGTATTATTCTCGAGAATACACTTGGCTTCCTGAGTCAGATTTTCCTCAAGAGTTAGAAATAATCGTTAGTTATCGTGGTTGGGAACAAGTTATACAAGAAAAACTTCGTATGACCGACCAGAATGGTTATCCAATGGGAAGTACCACAATATATGCTTATGATATTTCCGACGATGCGGTTATTAGTACAGGACAACTATACTCAAATTTCTTGGGTGAAAGCAGAAGGAATGACAGAATAACCATTTTGAAATTACCTTCAAAGCAAAATACATGGATAGAATATAACAAAGGAGAGAAATACGAATGTAAATCCGAATGGGTATATGTTTCGTATAAAAACAATAAAGGGAAAAGTGTGATACAAAAAGCTGTCAAAATGACTAAGTCCACAGTTGTGAAGCTTAAGACTATTACCGAATTTTCATACTGGACAAAATCTGGAGAGATTGCTTCGTTTGGCAAATGGGATAGCGATACACCTACCATAATACGAATAGCAAACTTCATTTCTTTTAATGAACCGATAAAAGAGGTATCAGAAAAAGAATACGCAGATTATTTGGTGGAAGAAATTCTCAAGGAGGAAGCTAGAAAAAAAGCAGAATTGGAAAAGAAGTATCAAAAGTTTGTACAAAACCTAAAACCACAAAAACTATCTGTAGCGAACGAAAATGCTTCTAAATCTATTACAGAACTCTTCTTGAATTTGGAAGAAGAACGCTACACGCAAATGGTCTTGAACGATATGTTAAAGTTGGAGGAAAAAACAGAATTGTATGTAAGCATTCCTCCTGAAAGTGAATTTTATGTAGAAGTTCCAGATGGAGAGAAAGATACGGTAGCTTCGTTGATTTCCGATTTATTGGTCAAAGGCATCTTAAAAATCGCAACAGTAACAGAACCTAATACGCAGCGAACATGTAGTTTGGAGCAATATCTATCCGAATCTTATAGTGTTCAAGTAGAAACACTCACATTTGATGTTGTTAAGACAAAAGATTCGTGGAGATTGGCAGATAAAAAAGCAGTTATGCCACGTGATTATGCTACATATATCAAACAAGCAGCCCAAAATGTTTATGATACCAATAAAAAAGCAAAAAAACAAACTGTAGAATTACGTAAACTACGCATAATCAACAATAACGGTTGGGACAATGCGCGAATAAAAATATGGCATGTACAAAAAGATATTGCTAATCCTGATAAAAATAAGTATGTCCTCTTATAAGACCTAAGAGTCAACAAATAGTAATAACTTTTTTCGCTACTCTTGCGCTACCTTCACGCAAGAGTAGCGTTGTTTATCAAGAGCGACTAAAAAAAACACGATAACTAATTACACACTTCTACCCATCTAGTGCTCAACGGTGTTACCACCTATCCATTGCTCGACGGTGTCCCGTCTCGCGCGTCCCGACTCCCCAACACCCTCTACTTACTGTCGAGTATTCCACAAGAAACTTCTATGTCCATTATCCCGAATGACATTCGGGTATACCCTGCCTCTAAACACTAAACAGTAGCGCCATCGGCGCGTCCACTAAACCGCAGCTCTGCTGCTCCCTCCTACCCCTTACACCTAAAAAAATCGCATAGCCCTTGCGCACATGCGATTTTTTTACTACCTTTGCAGCGAAAACATGAACCCAAACACATAATACCATGAAAAAGTTAGGACTATTTTTGCTAAAGCACAACATCCATCTGATGACACTGATTTTTGTCGGATGGGCAGTGTGGGCAGCATGTTATTGGGCAGAACTCGTACTCGTACAAAAACTCGTCTTGGCGTTGTATGCCTGCTTGATTCTGCACGAATACGAAGAGAGTTACAAAGACCGCTTCTTGGAGCTGATGCTGGGTCGCATGATGCGCGTTGACTATCGCTCGCTCACACCAGGTCTTACACATCTGGCGCAAGCCGTATATATCACCACCATTTTCTCGTTGGCGATTCTCTTTCCCGAACAACTATGGCTCACTTTTGGGGTGATTATCCTCTGTATTTTTGAGGGATTTATCCACAATTGGGGCATCTTTCTGTTCCGACTCAAAGGCGTATCTCCTGGTTGGTGGACAGCCGTCGTAATGGCTGCTGTAGCTATTTGGTCAATCGTACAAATCAACCAACATGCTGATTACCAAGGTATTCAATGGCTTTGGGGAGTGCTGTATTTCTATGCTGCTTTTTTGGCAATGGAGGTCTTCTTCCAACGCCTTATTGGCAACACGATGAGCAATGTCAAAACCGCTGCCCAAGCATTCCTAAAAGAGCGCTTCGGACGAAAATAAACTCTACTATCCCAAAACTCCTCAATTAAACAGCTCAGCAAATTTCTGATGTATCTCATCGCGAACGCGGCGAAACTCTGAAAGGATATACTCTTCGCTGCCCAAAGCGTCCGATGGATCATCAAATCCAATATGCAAGCGATGCTTAACCTGCCCTACGAAAATGGGGCAGGTTTCGTTTGCACCTCCACAAACAGTAATCACATAGTCCCACGACTGATTCACATATTCCTGCACATGGTGCGGCGTATGTTGCGAAATGTCAATACCCACTTCTTGCATGACTGCCACAGCCAGCGGATTAACTTTTGCCGCAGGTTGAGTTCCAGCAGAATATACTTCCCAATCAGGGTGCTGCAATTGCACAAAACTGTGTGCCATTTGACTACGACAACTATTGCCTGTACACAAAATCAATACTCTCATAATAGCCAATTAAACAAATATCCTGAAATAATAATTAACAATGTCACCACGCCAAAGAAGATGCCTATCAGTCGCCAAGTCATCACTTTTTTAAGCATCATCGCCTCTGGAATAGACAGCCCTATCACCGCCATCATAAACGCAATCGCAGTGCCCAATGGAATACCTTTGGCCACAAACACCTCTATGATAGGCACGATACTGGCAGGATTAGCATACATCGGTACTGCCAACACGACTGCCAATGGCACGCCCCACCAGTTGTCTGCCGACAGAAATTGCTCAAAAAAGCCCTCGGGCACATAACCATGCATAGCTGCACCCACGCCTATACCTAATAATATGTACCATATCACTCCCTTAACAACTCCCAAAGCGTCTTTTGCTATCACAGGCAAGCGTTGCAGAAAAGGTGTTTGCTCTGTTTCCCATTGTTGGCTTTGCGTATTAGATTGCTGCTGTGCTGCTTTCACCCAATCGCTCAGATAACGCTCAAGACGCATCTTACTGAGGATAAAACCCGCAATCATAGACAATACTGTGCCACTAACGATATA
Organism: Paludibacteraceae bacterium; assembly: GCA_045612525.1. Taxonomy (GTDB): domain Bacteria; phylum Bacteroidota; class Bacteroidia; order Bacteroidales; family Paludibacteraceae; genus Colicola. Next base: position 3,660 of record JAZKZF010000066.1, read on the forward strand.
AATGAGCGTTGTTTTGATGCCGAAAGTGCCCAAGAACATGGCAATAGCTATCTCACTCACCAGAGGCGAGGCAATCAGAAAAGTCAGCGTAACACCCAAAGGTATGCCCCCTCGCACAAAGCCAATAAACAACGGCACGGACGAGCACGAGCAGAACGGAGTAATGCCGCCAAATACTGCTGCCAAGAAATAGTCCAAACCATAGAGTTTGTGAGTGACCAAGAAACGCTTGAGTCGCTCAATGGGGAAATAGGCGTTGATGATTCCCATCAGCATGCTGATAAGAAAGAGCAGCAGAATTATCTTGATACTATCGTAAAAGAAGAAGTTCACTGCCACGCCTAAAGGTGTAGAGGCATCCAACGAGAACACCTCATACACCAACCAGTCTGCAAATCGCTGAATCATAGTCCTAATAGTTGTTTGATTTCGCTCTCGGTAGGTACACGACCTGCGATTTTCACTTCGCCGTCAATCACCACGCAAGGTATGGTCATCACATCATACTCCATGATTTGCATGATGTCTTCCACTTTCTCCAACTGGGCAGATACGCCATTCTCTTTGATCACTTTCTCTACCAATTCGTAGGTAGTGCGGCACTTGCTGCAACCTGTGCCTAATACTTTAATTTCCATAATTTTATTTTTAGATGTTATATGATTGATTGTCTCACTATTACGATTACTAAAATAGTTGTATGTATAATACACGCCAATACCGATAAACGCTATCGCCACGATTATGTTCAGCCACTTCTGAATACTTTGCATCTTGCCATACACCTTGCCTATGTGTTGTACGCTGAACGCCAACACCCATGCCACAATCAGTACGGGCAATGCAGTGGCTATAGCAAAGACCACGGGCAGCAGATAACCCATCGAGGCGGTTGCCGACATAGGAATCAATCCGCCAAAATACAGTACGGCACTCGATGGACAAAAAGCCAATGCAAAAAGTACGCCAAGCAACAATGCGCCCCATCCACCATATTGTGCGAGCTGCGCATGCTTGTTGTTGTTTGACAAAGACGGCAGTCGTAGTTTGTCGCTCAACAGTATCAAACCTCCCATAACGATTAGAGCTGGACCCAGTACCATCTCGCCGTATGTCGCCACCCAACGCTGTACGCCCAACATACTGCTTCCGCTTCTTAGTAGAGCAATCAGCACAACGCCCAATGCCGTGTAAGCCACTACTCTACCCAAGGTATATAATAAGCCCTGTAGAAAGACTTGCCTGCGGTTGTCGATGCGTTTGCTGATATAGCCAATCGCAGCGATATTGGTTGCCAACGGACAAGGCGAAAGGGCTGCTATTAGTCCTAATACTAGAGCAGTGAGCACAGGTATTCCCATGTCCCATTCTTGTGCTTGTTGCTCTACCGACGCACATGCCGCACAGCGTGACTCGCCTGCGCTGCTGGCTTGAGCACTCTCAACACCCAATGCCAACATCCCGAGGCAAAGGGCAATCATCAGAATCTTCGCTTTCATATTCATATAATATATTTTATCTATTCGTAATTCTACGAACATTATTTATAAAAAAAATATATACTTGTTGATACCTATTATCTTTCATTTTGTTTGGGTTGCAAGCGACAAGTCGCTCATTCCAACCCAAACAAAATATATTCCTATAATTGACAATAATTGACATCAAAATTGACATTAATTGTCGTTTAATAAATCAGTGTCAACTCGTATAAAGTTCCCTAAAAGATCACTTACTCGCAGCAACCTTGACTTTTGCATGCGCATTGTACAAAGAACTCCCCAAAGAGCGATTGTGCCATTTGCCAGTTCTCACGATGGATACAGTACCTCACTTTAGGTGCTTCCACTTCACCTTGGATCAGTCCAGCCTCTTTCAGCTCTTTGAGGTGCTGTGATACCGTAGCTTTAGCTATAGGCAGTTCTTCGTGTATGTCACCGAAGTAACAGGTGTCACGCTTGGCGAGGAACTGAAGAATCGCAATCCGTGCTGGATGTCCCATTGCTTTGGCAAAGCGTGAGAGAAGATCTTGCTTAATGGTATATTGTTTGTTGCTCATATTGATTATATT
>JAZKZF010000067.1:0-22458 GCA_045612525.1 Paludibacteraceae bacterium
AGCCATACGGTTTTGGATGGTGAGGTAAAGTGCATAAGCAAAGTGCAACACTACCAAGAAAGCAAGGCCAGCAGTTGCGATCAATGCATACCAGTTAGCTCCAAGAATAGAGCAGATTACGTTGTAGGCTTCCTCCGAGAATACCAACGCGAGGTTCATCGCGCCGTGGAAAAGCAAGAAGAAAACCAAAGCCAAACCGGTGATACTCATCACCAATTTACGGCCAATAGATGAATCTTTTAACCACATAAGTTTTTTGATTTTTGTTTAAAGTTTGTTTATAATTGTTTTTTGTTGTTCAAATAATTTTAAAATGTAACGGTATTGACATGGTATACCAATCAACGTGCAAAGGTACAAAATATATTTTGCATAAGCAAATTTCATCCTTAAAAACTGCTGTAGAATATAAAATATGCTAAAAATATACACTATGTATGGCGAAAAATTTGCTAGTTTGCAAAAAAAGCAGTACTTTTGTAACTTGAAATAGTGTGGACATTATTGTATGATGAAGCAAAGATATTATATATTGGTAGCATTGATTCTCTTGATTCTGCCTTTGGAGGCACAAACCAAGGGTGCGGGAAGTAGTGTGTTCCACTTCTTGAATTTACCTGCATCCTCTCGTTTGAATGCATTAGGAGGTGAGAATGTGGCTATTGCTGATGATGACATCAGTATGGCGTTTGTCAATCCTGCTTTGCTTACGGCGCATACCGATAAGGTGTTGCAACTCAATTATGCCTACTACCTAGCAGGTACCATGTTTGGTAGCGCAATGTATGGACATAATTATAAGGACAATTATTTTGCAGTAGGTGTTCACTATCTTGATTATGGTCAGATGGCATATGCGGATGAGTTGGGAAATCTGCTTGGTACGACCTTTACAGCCAAGGACATATGTGTTAATCTAATGTATGCCAGACAATTAGGTCCGATGTTTCGTGTGGGTGCTACACTCAAACCTATATTTAGCGTGTACGAGCGTTATACCAGTTTTGCGTTGGGAGCAGATGTGGGTGGACATTTTCAGACCGCTGATAGTACCTTCCAAATGGGTTTGACTCTCCGCAATATAGGTTGGCAACTCAAATCGTTTTATGAGGAGGATTATGGTCAACATACCGAGATGCTTCCGCTCAATCTTGAGCTAGGTTTGAGTTATCGTTTGGCGCATGCTCCCTTACGTTTTTCGTTGACTGCACATAACTTGCAACGTTGGGATATTGCTCCTGCTGGTGAAGATGTTAAGTGGTACGATATGCTCTTCCGTCATACGATATGGGCTATAGACATCGTGCCAAAGAGCGAAAAATTCTATCTTACAGTAAGTTATAATCACCGTCGTCAAACAGAAATGAACCTTACAGGCGTACGCAGTTTGGCTGGTTTTGCATTCGGTGCGGGCGTGAAGATTTACAAATTTCGTCTTGGTTTCGCTATGAGCCAATATACTAAGAGCAATTTTACCTACCAAGTGTCTCTATCGACAGATATCAATAGTTTCTTGAAATAGGCACAAAGGTAACTGAATCACTAACTAATCACTAACTAATCACTTAGGTAATGAAAGAAATCATTGTTGCTATTGATGGCTATTCGTCATGCGGAAAATCTACTATTGCCAAAGCTCTCGCAAAACATGCAGGTTACACCTACGTGGATACTGGTGCGATGTATCGCGCTGTTGCGCTATATGCACAAAGGTTAGAGGTGGGAGATGAAAAATTGGAGGAAAAATTGCTCTCGCAATTGGATCATATTGAAGTATCTTTTATTCAAACACCTTCAGGGCAACATGTGACACTTAACGGCGAGGATGTAGAGGCGTATATTCGTACGTTGGAGATAGGCAACTTGGCTTCGCAAATATCAACTATCAAGGCGGTTCGCGCTTTTCTCGTAGCTCAACAACAAGCCATGGGCGAAAAGAAAAACATTGTAATGGATGGAAGAGATATAGGTACGGTAGTATTCCCTAATGCAGAGTTGAAACTTTTCCTTACGGCTTCTCCAGAGGTACGTGCAGAGCGCCGTTACAAGGAATTGCAGTCCAAAGGTGAGAATCCTGTGTTTGAGGAGGTGCTGCGTGATACCAACGATCGAGATTATCGCGATACCCATCGTGCGGAAAGTCCTCTGCGTCAGGCAGATGACGCTGTGGTAGTGGATAATAGTCATATGACTCGCGAGGAGCAAATGCAACATATTATAGCTATTTTTGATCGCGCAACACGTTGACAGAGATCGAATGATTGCGTAATAAGAAGTAATACATGATCATCACTATAGACGATAACTCAGGTTTCTGCTTTGGTGTAACTACCGCTATTCAAACTGCAGAACGTGAATTGCAGAAGGGACAGCTTTTCTGCCTAGGGGATATCGTTCATAATGGGCAAGAGGTCGAGCGATTGGATAAGTTGGGACTTGAAACTATTGATTATGATGATTTGCGTACGTTGCATAATGTGCGCGTGTTACTACGTGCACATGGAGAACCGCCATCTACCTATCATATCGCTAAGCGCAATAACATTGAGATCATTGATGCATCGTGCCCTGTGGTGCTGCACTTACAAAAACGCATTCGCGAAACTTACCAAGATCTGCATGGTAGGAATACAGGTGCACAAATAGTTATCTTTGGCAAGAAAGGGCATGCGGAAGTGATTGGTCTTGAAGGACAAACCAATAATACTGCTGTTGTTATAGAATCAATCAATGACCTCAGCAAACTGAATTTTTCTCGTCCAATTTATCTCTTTTCGCAGACGACCAAGAGTGTAGAGGAATTTGAGGATATTGTAGCAGAAATTAAAAAGCGACGCATGGAGTTGGGGATGTCAGATTCTGTAATCGGTAGTCAAGAGATAGTATTTGAATATCATAATACGATATGTCGCAATGTTGCTAATCGTGTTAAGCGTTTGCAAGATTTCGCTCGAAGCAATGATGTGGTGATTTTTGTTGGCGGAAAGAAGTCTTCCAATGCCAAAGTGTTATTCAACAATTGTTTAGAAGTCAATAATTGCACACTTTTTGTTAGCAGTACGGATGATATCACTTCGGAGATATTGCAGCAATGTCATCAGGCTGAATATGTGGGAATTTGCGGAGCAACTTCTACTCCAAAATGGCTGATGGAAGAAATAAGAAAGTGTATAGTTGAAAGTGTATAGATTAAAGGCAATTATATATGGAATATAGACCTAAAACAATCGGTGTTCTCACTTCTGGAGGTGATGCGCCAGGTATGAATGCAGCATTGCGTGCTGTAACACGTGCTGCTATCTCCAACGATATTAAGGTAAAAGCAATATATCGTGGTTATAAGGGACTTATAGATGGCGAGGTGAAAGAATTTTCCACCCAAGATGTGAGTGGTATCATTCCTCGTGGTGGTACAATCATCAAGTCGGCTCGCTGTCCTGAGTTTACCACCAAAGAGGGGCGTCAACAAGCATACGAAACTATACAACGCGAAGGAATTGAAGCGCTTATCGTGATCGGCGGCGATGGATCTTTTACTGGTGGTAGATTGTTTGCACAAGAATATAATATTCCAGTTGTAGGTATCCCAGGTACTATTGACAATGACCTTTGGGGTACAGATGCTACTATTGGCTATGATACGGCATTAAATACCATCATGCATTGCGTGGATATCCTCCGCGATACTGCCACTAGCCACGAACGCGTATTTCTCGTAGAGGTGATGGGACGTGATGCCGGTTTTTTGACCCTCAATGCGGCTATTGCAGCAGGTGCTGAGGCGGCTATTATCCCAGAGCGTGCTACAATCATCGAGCAGATAGAGGAAGCCATAGGTCAGGGCAAGCGCAAGAGTAAGAATTCAAGTATTGTTCTTGTCCAAGAGCATGCCATTGAAGGTGGTGCACAAGCTGTAGCTAAGATGATGGAAGAGGCGCACCCTGAGTTTAGCTCACGTGTGACCATTCTGGGGCATTTACAACGTGGAGGGTCGCCTACCGCTAGTGATCGTATCCTAGCATCCCGTATGGGTATTGCTGCTGTACAAGCTTTGTTGGAAGATCAACGTAATATTATGGTCGGTTTGCAAGAAGATGAGATCGTATATGTGCCTTTGAGCAAGGCTATCAAACAAAAGAAGGATGTCAACGACGATAAATGGGCCGCAATGCAAGTGCTAAGTATCTAATTATAAATCTAGATTTATATCCTTTTCGATAAAATCCCCTCTACTGAGAAATTTTAGGTGAGGGGATTTTGTGTTTAAATTTGCATATCTCCATATTTTTTTGTACCTTTGCACCCGCAAAGGTATTTGCACCAATTATTATACCATGACTAGCAAAGGCAACGACATACTAATTACTGGTGCACGGGTGCATAATCTAAAGAATGTAGACGTGCAGATTCCGCGTGATAAACTCGTGGTAATCACAGGGTTGTCGGGTAGCGGCAAGTCTTCATTGGCCTTCGATACAATTTTTGCAGAAGGACAGCGCCGCTATATGGAAACCTTTTCTTCTTACGCGCGCGGATATATAGGTACGATGCAACGCCCCGATGTTGATAAGATCACTGGCCTGTCTCCTGTTATTAGTATCGATCAAAAGACCACTTCGCGCAATCCACGATCTACTGTTGGCACCGTTACAGAAGTATATGATTTTTTGCGACTACTCTTTGCTCGTGCTGCGGATGCATATTCCTATGCTTCAGGCGAGAAGATGGTGCAATATACTGATGATCAGATTATTGACCTAATCATTCGAGAGTATGCCGGACAGAAAGTGTTGGTGCTTGCGCCTATGGTAAACAACCGAAAAGGACACTACAAAGAGCTCTTTGAGACTATACGCCGCAAGGGGTATTTACATGTGCGAATAGATGGCGAAATACAAGAAATTACGCCTGGCATGAAACTTGACCGCTATAAGAATCACACTATCGAAGTGGTAGTTGATCGCTTGAAACTAGGTGATAAGATGATGAGACGAGAGGGGGGTGAGACGGTAGAGGACCTTAAGCGTTTGCGTGCTACGTTGGATAAAGCTATGACCCAAGGTGATGGTGTGATGGCGATTTGTGTATACGGTGCACATACGATAAACGAAGGAATTCGCTATTTTTCAAGACATTTGATGTGTCCTACTACAGGTATGAGTTATGCCGAGCCCGCACCTCATACTTTCTCGTTTAACTCTCCACAGGGTTGGTGTCCTTGTTGCCGAGGATTAGGACGAATAAAGAACTCAGATAAGTCTGATGAATCTGATTTATCTGATATGCTCCACGATGATGAGAATTGGTACAGCCGTATGTTGGCATATGTGCAACAAGGAGATGATGAGAAAGATGATAAAGAGGAAGAAGTGTGGACCACATGCCCTGCATGTCAAGGGCAACGCCTCAATCGTGAGGCTCTCAGTTATCGTGTAGCGGATAAGAATATAGCCGAGCTGTCGGCAATGGATATAACCGATTTGCGAGCATGGTTGATGAATGTGCCTGCTAAATTGACAACTAAGCAGCGTGCTATTGCAGAGCCAATTGTCAAAGAGATTATTTCCCGTTTGGGTTTTATGCTGAGCGTTGGATTATCATACTTATCCCTCTCTCGTTCTTCGGATAGTTTGTCTGGCGGAGAAAATCAGCGCATCCGTTTAGCCACGCAGGTGGGTAGTAAATTGGTAAATGTACTCTATATCTTGGATGAACCAAGTATCGGATTGCACCAACGTGATAATCAGCGTCTTATCGACTCGTTGAAGCAACTCCGCGATATGGGAAATTCTGTAATAGTTGTGGAGCACGATGAAGACATGATGCACCAAGCGGATTATATTGTGGATATCGGTCCAAAGGCAGGTCGCTTGGGTGGGCATATTGTCTTTAGCGGTACTCCTTCCGAACTCCTAAAAGCCGACACCCTTACAGCCAAATACCTCCGTGGTGAACTGAAAGCAGCAATTGCCATCCCAGACAATCCGAATAATTCGGACAATTTAGCATTGATTCTTCGCGGTTGTCGCGGTAACAATCTAAAGCATGTGGATGTTGCTTTCCCATTAAGGCAGATGATTGCGGTCACTGGTGTGTCAGGTAGTGGAAAATCCACCTTAGTGAATCAGACTCTTTATCCTATCTTGAGTCAACATTTCTATCGCAGTTTGCGTGCACCTCTGCCATACGATAGTATTGAGGGCTTGGAGCATATTGACAAAGTGATTGCCGTAGATCAATCGCCTATAGGGCGTACACCACGTAGTAATCCCGCCACTTATACAGGCGTGTTTACCGATATCCGCAATCTATTTGCTCAACTTCCAGAGAGTAAGATTCGTTCGTGGAAAGCAGGTCGCTTCTCTTTTAATAACACAAGTGGACGCTGCGAAGAGTGTAGTGGTAATGGTTATAAGACTATCCAAATGCACTTCCTACCCAACGTCTATGTTCCATGCGAAGTATGTGGTGGACAACGCTACAACCGCGAAACATTGGAAGCACGTTTCAAAGGCAAGTCTATTGCGGATGTGCTGGATATGACCATCAACCAAGCAGTTGAGTTCTTTGATAGCCAACCGTATATCCTAAAGAAAATCAAAACATTGCAAGATGTTGGTCTTGGATATATCAAACTAGGACAACCTTCTACTACGCTTTCGGGTGGCGAGAGCCAACGCGTAAAACTAGCAACTGAACTCGCGCGTCCAGGTACGGGTAAGACTCTGTATATATTGGATGAACCCACTACGGGCTTGCACTTTGAAGATGTGCACGTATTAATGGGGGTCTTGCGTAGATTGGTAGATAAAGGTAATACCGTGATTATCATCGAACATAACCCCGATGTTATTCGCTCGTGCGACTATCTGATCGATATGGGACCTGATGGTGGGCGCGATGGTGGTACGGTAGTGGCTACTGGTACTATTGATGATATCCGCAATAACACAAATAGCATAACCGGAAGATATATCTAATATATGAATGCATTATTAATACTCACTCTCGTGATTGGCATCATCTGGTTTGTGCCACTCGTGTGTCGTAAGATTCACGTGCCAAGTATCGTGGGATTTATTTTGGCGGGCATCGTCATAGGACCGTCAGTATTGAACCTGGTGGGAGATAGTCCTACTATCAAAATCCTAGGTTCGTTGGGTATGTTGTACATCATGTTTCAATCGGGTAGTGAGATTGATATCAATGATTTTAAACAATACAAATACCGCTCATTGTTTTTTGGTTTATGCACATTTTTTATTCCATTCATTTTAGGCGTAGTCACTAGTTATTATCTGCTTGCGTTTAATTGGACTTCCAGTATATTATTGGGTGCGATGTATGGTAGTCACACGTTGATGACTTATCCTATTGTCAGTCGTTACGGAGTGCAAAAGAATGTGGCGGTGAATGTCACAGTTGGAGCGACTATGTTTGCTATCACCTTATCACTCATGGTGTTAGCAGTAGTAGAGGGTTTGACCTTAGCAGCGCAAACCACCAAAGATTATATCATACAACTAGTAGTTTTGGTTGTGTTTTTATTGAGCGTCTTGTGGTTATTTCCTCGGTTTGCACGCATGTTCTTCAAGCGTTATCGCGAATCCATTCCTGAGTTTATGGTGGTGATGTTGATGTTGGTGGCTTCAGCATTATTGGCAGATTTGGCAGGATTAGAGGGTATTTTGGGTGCGTTCCTATGCGGTGTATCGCTCAACCGATTGTTGCCTAATCGCTCGTCACTAATGGGGCGAATCAACTTTATGGGCAATAGCGTCTTTGTGCCCATGTTCTTAATCAGCGTAGGTTTGATGATTGATATCCATGCCTTTTGGAGTGGTTGGGCGACAGTCATGATAGCAATCGTGATGATTGTCACCAAATTGGTTAGCAAAGGACTTGCTGCTTGGATAGCACAAATAGTCTTTCGCTTTGAGAAACATGAGCGGCAAGTTATCTTTGGACTTACCCATGCAACTGCTGCGGGTACATTAGCAATCGTTACGATTGCATACCAAATGGGCGTATTTCCCGAAGAGGTACTGAATGCTGCAGTCTTGATGATTTTAGTACTCTGCACCACGGCTAGTTTCATTACAGAACATGCAGCCAAGGAGTTAGCTCTCCAAGAGAGCACCAAACTAGAAGCCGACCACGAGGATGACTATTGGTTATTAACTTCTGTAGGTAGAGATCTTCGCCCTACATTGCGCGAGATTGGTGAAATGGCGACATTGGATAATATAGAAATAAAACAATCTGCCGATTGGCAGGATGTGTCGAATCTGGTGGAGCATACTAGCAAATCTGTGATAGTGTATCATGAGGCGCAACCTATCAACACCATTAGTCGTTTAGTAGTAGCGGTACCTCGCTATGCAGAGAAGGAGCGAGACTTTATCACCTGTTTTGGTCTTGTCCGTCGTCTGGCTGGTGAATTAGGCGCAAAAGTAGTGTTCTATGCGCATCCAGATACGCAGGTGGCATTGCAGGCTATGTGCCGTCGTCCGGGCAAGTATCTGCGTGCAGCTTTCCGCAATATGGATGGATGGGAAGAAGTGGGAATTATTTCGCAAACGATAATGGATAACGATATGTTGGTTTTGCTATCATCACGTAAGTCTACAGCCAGTTACCATCCATTGTTTGAGGATATTCCTACGATGCTTCTGCAGCATTTTACGGCTTTTAGTTCGATGGTGGTTTATCCAGAGCAGTTGACTGGTGGACCTGATATGGACGCTCTGCTTACTGAGATTCCACCTGCTAGCAAGACTTGGTCTCTCATTACGCGTCTTAAACGTATTATATTGCGTATTATTCCATTTATCAATAGACATTCATGAGGAGCAAACTGCATGCCATAGCACAAACCTTTGTGCGCGAGGTAGGGGAAGATTTACAACATTATACCTTTGTCTTTCCCAATCATCGTGCGGGATTGTTCTTTCGTAAATATCTTTCGCAATATACCGAACGACCATTGTTTGCACCTCGTGTGATGAGTATCAACGAGTGTTTTGCAGAGCTCTCTGACTTGCAAGTGGCAGACCCCCTAACGCTCTTGTTGCGCCTATACGATGTCTATCAACAATTGCGCCCTAATACGGAATCTCTTGACCATTTTATCTATTGGGGCAAGATGATGTTAGCGGATTTCTCGGAGATTGATAATCACTTGGTTCCGCATGTGGAAGCACTGTTTGCCTCTATTCAAGACCTTCATGCTATTGACGAGCGATTTGCCTATCTCACCGACAACCAACGCGAGGCACTTTCGCGTTTTTGGTGTGAGTTCCAGACTTCAAATTTCCATCATCCTAATGCAGAATTGCACATGCGTTTTCTCCACACTTGGGATGTGCTATATCCGCTATATACAGCTTTGCGTACAAATCTATTGTACGATGGTTTGGCATATGAAGGCATGTTGCATCGAGAGGTTATAGAACATTGGGATGATATTCCCCACGAACGCTTCTGTAAGCAATACGTCTTTTTGGGTTTCAATGCATTGACAGCTTCTGAGCGCGAACTGATGTTGCGTTTGCAAGCGATTGGTCGAGCAGATTTTTATTTTGACTACGATAGTCTGTACTTGCGTGATCCGCAAAATAAGGCATCGCTTTTTATGGAAGAAAATCTTCGTTTCTTCCACTCAAGATTCACAATATTCAATAACGACGCATCCAATAGCCCTGAAGAGCGTGATATTGGAGGTATGCAGCCCGCTATCACCCTTATTTCTGTTCCTTCTTCGGTGGGCGAAGTGCATGAAGTACATCGCATATTATCAGATATTATCCCCATTGATTGTCAGGATCTTACGCGTACGGCAGTAGTTCTACCCGATGAGCAGTTGTTGATACCATTGCTCAATGCATTTCCAGAGTCGGTAAGCAAGATCAATGTTACCATGGGCTATCCGTTGCGTGCGACGTCGCTCTATATGCCTGTGGCGTATCCAGAGCAATACCTAAAACCGATGCCTGAGACGGTAGAAGTTTTTATCGGGCAAATGAAAGACTGCTTATTCGACCAGATGAGCACTGATAATGCGGAGGGTGTATACCAACTAACTAAGGTACTTGATCGCCTTAAAATGGCACTAACTTCCTATCCAAATATTGCGTTTACTATAGCCGATGTGCAGCAACTCTTCAAGATGCTCACACTCGAAACTACCATACCTTACGTAGGCGAACCATTAGATGGTTTGCAAGTAATGGGTGTCTTAGAAACACGTGCGTTGGATTTTGACAATGTAATCATCACGGGTTTCAACGATGACCTTTATCCTGGTCGTACGAACAATAATAGTTTTATTCCTTATACCTTGCGCTGTGGTTTTGATTTACCTACTCCGGACCGTCAAAATGCTATTTTTGCATACAATTTCTACCGTATGTTCTCTTATGCAAAGCATGTTTGGTTCATTACTAACTCTACCGCTGATGAGCAACATTCGGGTGAAGTTTCACGCTACTTCTACCAACTAAAATTGCAGTATGGCGTGGATATCAAGCATGTTGTAGTAACCAACCAACTCACTGCGTTGCAAACATCTTTCTGCGAATCGATAGCCAAAGATGATCGCTTGCAGAACATACATTCGCTATCTGCAACAGCGCTGACCACTTATCTGCGTTGCCAAAAGCAGTTTCATTATAAGTATATCCTGCGCCTGCAAGAACCTGCTCCTGATGAGAGTATCTCTGCCAGCGAAATGACCATCGGTAACGTATTGCATGCAATCATGGAACATCTCTACGCACCTTTTGTGGGAAAGAACGTTACAGCAACGGACGTCGAACATCTCCTGTTACAAGCGAACGACGATGATTATTGGGAAACACTAGAACCATTGCAACAACTCAATGGAGACGGCTTAGCCAATCGTGTGGTGCGTACATATGTAAATAATATTTTGTACAACGACCACTACCATGCACCATTCCAATATGTGGCTTCAGAAGTACGTCTTACAGCGCGACTAAATGGTATTCAATTATATGGATTTGCTGATCGTATTGATTTGAAATCCAATGTGTTGCGTGTGATTGATTATAAAACTGGTAAGACCGATTTAGTATATAAGAATATGGCAAAGGTCTTTGGCGTAGTGGAACCTACTGAGAATGGGGTAGCGTCTGTTAGAACGAAAGGACAGCGTCAGATTTTACAAACCATGCTCTATTGTTGGCTCATAGCCAATAGCTCACAGAGCGATTTATCATCTACAGGGCATCAGTCCGAACTTCATTCCTCAGGTCAAACTAAGTTCTACAACCCGCAGGGCGATCTAATCACCCCTTATGTCTATTCTGCACGTCGCATTGCGCCAGATGATGTCCCTGCTGTCACATGTAATAATTTGCCATTGGTGTTTGATACGGATATTAAGCAAGAATTTGTTACTGAATTGTCTAAGTTGGTGGATGAGATCTTTGATTCATCACTCTCTTTTGTTCCTACTACCGACTCACACACTTGCGAAAGCTGTGCCTTTTTCTCGCTTTGTCAAGGCTGATAGTAGAGTCTAATGATCGGAAAATATTACTACTTCGCTATTCCTCAAAGAATAGCGGAATTTTTTATACTTGATTTTGTAATATTTATGTGACATTTTCTAATTTTACTATGTAAATTTGCACATTCGCTTTTTTTTTTGTACCTTTGTCGCGTTATTTGGAATAGTAGGTATCTTCCTTTGGGAATACTTAAAAATTGAAGAACTCTTTTAACTTTTATTAAATACATACAATTATGACAATGACAAAAAGCCCATTGCAAATTGCACGCGCTGCGTATCAACCTAAGATGCCAGTTGCTTTGCAAGGCAATGTAAGCCTTAAGGAAGGCGCAAAAACACAGTCTGTAGCTGATCAAGAAGAGATTCAAAAACTTTTCCCAAACACCTATGGCATGCCTGTAATTGAGTTTGAACCTGCTGCTGAAGCAACAGAGGTAAAGCCATTTAATGTGGGTGTAATCCTCTCTGGTGGTCAAGCTCCTGGTGGTCACAATGTAATCTGCGGTTTATTCGACGCATTGAAACGTATCAATTCTGAGAACAAGCTCTATGGTTTCTTGGGTGGTCCAAGCGGTTTGGTAGAAGGTAAGTATGCAGAACTTACTGCTGAGATTATCGACGAGTATCGTAACACAGGTGGCTTTGATATTATCGGTTCTGGTCGTACAAAACTCGAAGAAACCGAGCAATTCGACAATGGTATCAAGGTTTGCAATGAGCTCGGTATCAAGGCTATCGTGATTATTGGTGGAGATGATTCTAATACCAACGCTTGTGTGTTAGCTGAGTACTATCTCCAAAAGAACTGTGGTATCCAAGTAATAGGTTGCCCTAAGACAATTGATGGTGACCTCAAAAACGAGATGATTGAGACGTCTTTTGGTTTTGACACCGCTTGTAAGACTTTCGCTGAGCTTATCGGTAACATCCAACGTGATGCTAACTCTGCCAAGAAATACTGGCACTTCATTCGTCTCATGGGTCGCTCTGCAAGTCACATTGCACTCGAGTGCGCATTGCAGGCGCAACCAAACGTATGTCTCATTTCTGAGGAAGTCGAAGCTAAGAGTATGACTCTCAACGAGGTTGTAGAGCAAATTGTAGAGGTAATTGTGGCTCGTGCTAATGCTGGCTTGAACTTTGGTACTATCCTTATTCCTGAGGGCCTTATCGAGTTTATCCCTGCTATGCGCGTTCTTATTCAAGAACTCAATGATATGTTGGCTGAAAACGAAGAGTTTGCAGCTCTTGAAGGCGACGATGCTAAGCGTGAGTATGTAAAATCTAAACTCACTCCTGCATCTTGTGACCTCTATCGCAGCTTGCCGAAGGGTATTGCTAAGCAATTAACCCTTGATCGTGACCCTCACGGCAACGTGATGGTTAGCCAAATTGAGACAGAGAAACTTCTTATCGAAATGGTACAAAAACGCCTTGCTCAACTCAAAGCATCAGGTACATACAAAGGTAAATTCGCTGCACTCAACCACTTCTTTGGTTACGAAGGTCGTTGCGCTATGCCATCTAACTTTGATGCAGACTATTGCTATAGCCTCGGTAATACTGCTGCTCACCTTATCGCTGCAGGTAAGACAGGATACATGGCATTGGTGAAGAACCTCACCAAGCCTGCTGTAGAGTGGGTAGCAGGTGGTGTACCTGTAACTATGATGATGAACATGGAGCGTCGCCACGGTAAGATGAAGCCTGTAATCCAAAAAGCACTCGTAGATCTCAACGGTGCTCCATTCAAGTACTTGGTTGCTCACCGCGCAGATTGGGCTGATCCACAACTTAGCTATATCTATCCAGGTCCAATCCAATACTACGGACCAAGCGAGGTTTGCGATCAACCAACTCGTACTTTGATGTTAGAGCAGGAGGGTAAGTGATCCGATTGCTAATGCCAATATTACTGATGGTTTCGAGTCTGTGCTGTGCGCAGTACTCGAACCATCAGTTGTATCAGGCATACGTCACACGCGATATGAGCGTGTGGGAATATTATATTGATTCAGCAGATTGGGATAGTATGGATACAAATCAGAGGAAGCAACTGCTGAATTATGAATACGGTTTTTCAGCATATATGTTGGGACTCGATGTGGAGAAAGGCAAAAGGTTGATTCAGCGTTTTGCTACACATCTCGAGGCAATGAAAGGCGAATTGCCAGAAGAGAGATATTGTGCCTATTTAGCGAGTGTATATACCTATCAGTTGGCATTGGACAAAAGCCAACTGATGAAATACGCCAAAGGAATATTTCGCAATATCCAACGTGCGATGGAGTTGAATCCCAATGACCCGTTTGTGTTGTCAATGCAAGGTAATGTAGAGTTCTATAGCCCATTTGGTAGCAAGAAAACGGCTTTGGAGTATTACCAAAAGGCGGATAGTTTGTATGGCATAATAGGTGCTGACTACGAACGCTGGAATAGGCGTGCAGTACAGATGACCTATATCCAATGTCTAAACAAACAGCGTAGGGGAGAAGAGGCAATAACGTTATGTGAGACGTTGTTGGCTGAAGAACCTAATAATGTGAATTTTCAACAACTATTGGAGGAGTTACATGCAACAAATTAAAAATCCATGGTTGGGCATAGAGGGCTACAATTGTTTTGGTTGTTGTCCGGATAATCCGATTGGATTAAAGATGTGTTTTTACGAGGAAGGAGATGATGTGGTGTGCTTTTGGCATCCACAAGAGTTGTATCAATCGTGGAAAAACACATTGCATGGTGGGGTACAGTCTGTGTTGTTGGATGAAATTTGTGGTTGGGTAGTGTCTCATAAACTACGTGCTTCTGGCGTAACTGCCAAAATGGAAACGCGATTCCGCAAGCCCGTAGTGATTGAACAGGCATATATTGAATTGCGTGCGCGCCTACGTGAGCAAAGACGTAATATAGCGATTGTGGATGGGGAGATTCGCAGTGCAGAAGGTGAATTGCTGGCTGAATGTACATGTACTTATTTTACGTTTGAACCTTCGCGTGCACCCGAACAAGTGCCATACCTACCTACGGAAACTGTTGGAGAGGATCTTACGAAAGAGGATATATTGGGAGGATAATTATTAACTATTAATTATTATTGAATTATGAAACACCATTTTTTACATTATATGGATCAAGTGATCCATAATCGTTGGCGAGATGTCGCCTTTGTGGATTACGGAGAGAAAACACAATACACTCATGGAGAAGTAGCACAACAAGTACGCCGCTTTCACAAGTTGTTTCGCCTTTTAGGCATTCAACCAGGTGACAAGATTGCTATTGCTAGCCGCAACTGCTCTAATTGGGTTGTTAGTTATATGGCCATCATGTCATACAAAGCCGTGGCTGTAACACTCTTGCAAGACTTCAAGGCAGAGGACTTAGCACGACTTATTGAGCATTCAGATTCCAAGATGTTAATCGTTGGACCATATGTTTGGCGCGAATTGCAACATCAACAATTGCCTGATTTGCAGGCGATCATGTCCATGGATGATTTCTCGTTTATTCACCTTGATAAGTCATACAAGGGCCATGTAGAGCATGTGATGAACGAAGAATCTACATTGACTGAAACCACGTTCTTCTCGTTGGTGCAGGATGGTGAGATAGACCTCGATTCTCTTGCACTTATCAACTATACCTCTGGTTCAACGGGCTCACCCAAAGGCGTGATGATTAGTCACCGTTCGCTGAGTAACAATACCGAGAATGGTAAGCATATTTTACCTGTAGAGCCTGGTCAACGCGTGGTGTCAATGCTACCTCTAGCGCATATGTTTGGGCAGTTGGCAGACTTTCTCTATCCATTTAGCGCAGGTGCAACCATCTACTATCTCACTAAGGCACCTACACCAAGTCTCTTACTCAAAGCCATGGCGGATGTCAATCCATACCTTGTGGCTACTGTGCCATTGGTGATTGAAAAAATCCACAAGAAGAAACTTGATCCGCTACTCAGCAAGGCAGTATTGAAATTCTGCTGGTATACTCCAGGTATTATGAATCTCATTCGTGCCTATGTAAAAAAATCCCTTGTAAAAGCCTTTGGTGGTCAAGTGCGCTATTTTCTCTGCGGTGGGGCAGCAATGAACCCTGTTGTCGAGAAATGTCTGTTGGATGTTAATTTCCCATTGTCAATTGGATTTGGTATGACTGAGTGCGGTCCACTCGTTAGTGGTTTACCTCCGAAATATTTCAAACGCCGTAGTTGCGGTGCGCCCGTGCCAGGTATGGAGGCTAAAATTGATAACCCTAACGAGAAAGGCGAAGGCGAGATTCTCGTTCGTGGTGAGAACGTGATGATGGGCTACTACAAGAATGAGGAAGCCACCCGGGCTGCTTTTACTGAAGATGGTTGGTTGCGCACAGGTGACCTTGGCTATATGGATAAGAAGCAAAACATCTTTATTCGTGGGCGTATCAAATCCATGTTCCTTGGCGCAAGTGGACAAAATATCTATCCAGAGGAGATCGAAGATAAACTCAACAACCAAGCTGGTGTGGCTGAAAGTATCGTGGTAGAGCGTGAAGGCAAACTCATAGGTCTTGTGTTCCCTGATGAAGAGGCAACTAAAGGGTTCTCACTTGCAGAGATAGAGCGCATGATGAAGGAAAACTTGAAGAAACTCAACGATTTGCTGCCTTCCTACTCGCGCGTACACGATATCGAAGTTAAGCAAGAACCATTCGAAAAAACACCTAAAAAGAGTATCAAACGATTCTTATATAAGTAAACGATATGGAAAACAAGGTAGCGGAAAACCCTTTCAAAAACCGTGGCATAGAGCCGAATAACAATACTTCGTTTATTGTGGTTAGCGCATTGTTCGTCACTTTATATGTGGTGAGCAATGTGATGGCAGTTAAGGTGATCGGTCTTTGGAATCTTTTTTATTTCGATGCTGGGACAATCACTTTCCCCTTTGCCTACATGCTAGGTGATGTACTTACAGAAATTTGGGGTTATAAGACAGCTCGTAAGGTGATATTTTCCACTTTGCTATGCAATATCGTGATGGTCTTGTGTACGCAAATAGGAGTGTTTCTTCCATCACCTGATTACCTGGATGCAACAGCTCAGGCATATAATACGATGTTTAGTTATGTTCCACGCATCGTGATTGCTTCACTGACTGGCTTTTTATTGGGCGAATTGAGTAATGCGTGGTTGATGGAGAAGATAAAGAAGTGGACCAAAGGCAAAAGATTATGGGTTCGAACCATCGGTAGTTCGGCTGTAGCGTATTGGTTTGATTCGTTGCCCTTTGTGCTGATTGCTTTTGCAGGAACCGTCTCTACACATGACTTATTGCTGATGATTGCCTTTCAGTATGTGTCTAAATTGTTGATTGAGGCGGTGTTGGGTACGCCGATGGCGTATGCGGTTGTCATGGCTATTAGACGAAAAGGCTAATGGATAGATATGCAGTCATACATACAGTCATACCTCGGGAGTTTGTGCTGTTGCAGGGAACTGGGTGTAGGTGGAAAGGGTGTACCTTTTGCGACTATCATGGTGATGTGAGCGATGATCCATATGCGACAAATAAAGAAGTTCTGTCCCAAGTACAGGGTGTGTATGGGGTATTGGATATAATCAACTCAGGCTCTGCTATGGAACTTGAAGAACAGACTATCGCTCAGATTAAGCAAGTAGTACGTGAGAAGAAGATCCATACACTTTGGCTTGAAGCGCATTATATGTATCGAAATAAGTTGGCGAAATTTGCGGAGCAGTTTGAGGGAGTGCAAGTGAAGTTTCGTTGTGGGGTAGAGAGTTTTGATGGCAAGTTGCGTGAGCTTTGGAATAAAGGTATGGCTATGAGCGTAGCAGTAGAGGATGTGGCAAAGTATTTCCAGGGAGTATGCCTATTGTGTTGCACGAAAGGCGATAACAAAGAGCGGATATTAAGAGATATTGCGTTGGCGGAGCAGTATTTTGAATATGCGAGCGTGAATGTGTTTTGTGAGAATACGACTGCTGTTCAACGCGATGATGAACTAGTAGCGTGGTTTGTAAATGATGTATATCCCACTTTAAAGGAGTCGAAGAAGATAGAAATATTAATCAACAATACAGATTTGGGCGTAGGATGAAGTACGAAGAAGTGATGATAGGTTTGAAGCAAGGTAAGTATGCACCTGCCTACATGCTTTGCGGCAAGGAGCCATACTATATTGACTTGGTAGCCAACTACATAGAGAATAACGTGCTAGATGAGATGGCGCGCGAGTTTGACCAGACGATTATCTATGGTAAGGATTTGAGCGGTGGTGATGTGTCGCCCGTGATTGGTGCGGCACGTGGGTTTGCCATGATGGGAGGGTACAAGGTTATCATCGTCAAGGAAGCGCAGAACATTAAGAAATGGGAGGCGTTAGCAATGTATATGGATAACCCACAACCATCCACCATCTTGGTGTTCTGCTACAAGTATGGTTCGCCAGACAAGCGTTTGAACTTGTTTAAGAATTGGGAGAAGAAAGGCGGCGTGCTGATGGAGTCGGATCCGCTGAAAGATTATCAAATAGAAAAGTGGATACGTGACTATGTAACGCAACGCAACAAAGAGTTGAATGCCAACGGTGATGAGGTACGTATTGATGAGAAGGTGACGAAGATCTTGGCTGATAGCATAGGCACGGACTTGACACAGATAGTGGGTGCGTTGCAGAAGTTGATTGATGGTCGTCCAGAGGGAGTTAAAGTGATTGATGCGGCGTTGGTAGAGCGAAATATCGGTATATCGAAGGACTTTAATGTGTTTGAACTGCAAGAAGCGTTGGTGAAAGGCGATGTAGTGAAGGCGAATCGCATCACGCAGTATTTTGCAACGTCAAAGGATCATCCTATGGCAAAAGAATTGGTAATACTGTACGGATTTTTTGCTAACTTGATGATTTATCATTACTTACCAGATAAGACCGATCGAGTAGCAGCAAGTGTGTTGGGGGTATCACCATATTTTGTGAAGGACTATGCGGCAGCTGCAAAACGTTATTCTGCAGGAAAAACATTTGCAATAATCGGATATTTCCGTGAGATAGATGCGAGATCAAAGGGTATTAATAACCCGAGTGCAAAGGATGCAGATTTGTGGAAAGAACTTATTTATAAGATTTTACATTAATTATTTGCTCATTCCAGAAAAATGTAGTACCTTTGTGGCCGATTTTATACAGAGGATAAATTTGACTGCTTGCAACCTCTATAAAATAATGCTAAAAACTTGTGCCGCAAGACCCAAACAGTCACTTGTGGCTTTTTTTATCTACTAAGCAAAATGAACTATTTATTTACATCAGAGAGTGTCAGCGAAGGACACCCAGACAAAGTGGCAGATCAAATTAGCGATGCCATCCTTGACCAATTTTTGGCCTTAGATCCTAACTCACACGTGGCTTGCGAGACCATGGTTACCACAGGACAAGTGATCGTGGCTGGCGAAGTGTCAAGCGAGAAATATGTGGATATTCAGGGTACTGTACGCAAAACTATAGCAGAAATCGGTTACACGAAATCTGCGTATAAGTTTGAGGCAGATAGTTGTGGTATCTTGACTGCATTGCACGAGCAGAGTGCTGATATTGCACGTGGTGTAGACGGACAAGGCACAGAGAATGTGGGCGAACAAGGTGCGGGCGACCAGGGTATGATGTTTGGTTATGCCAGTGATGAGACAGAAAACTATATGCCTTTGACTTTAGACTTGGCACACACCTTAGTATATACGCTCGCGCGTGTGCGCAAGGAGGGCGAGGAAATGTTATATCTTCGTCCAGACTCAAAGAGCCAGGTGACTATGGAATATAGCGAGGAAGGCGAGCCTCTGCGTATTGACACGATAGTGGTAAGTACCCAACATGATGAGAATGTCGCTCAAGAGCAGATAAAGGCAGATATTCAACGCATATTGTTGCCTCGCGTAGCAAAACGTGATGCGCGTTATGCAGAATTACTCAAGGGGAACTTCAAATTGTTGGTCAACCCCACAGGTAATTTTGTGATTGGTGGCCCTCATGGTGATACCGGTTTGACTGGTCGTAAGATTATCGTGGACACCTATGGTGGTCGTGGAGCACACGGCGGTGGAGCGTTCTCAGGAAAAGATCCTTCAAAAGTGGACCGATCTGCAGCATACGCAGCACGCTGGATTGCAAAAAATATGGTCGCAGCAGGCATAGCAAAAGAAATGTTGGTGCAAATCAGTTATGCCATCGGTGTAGCGCAGCCAGTGAGCGTGTGCGTGAATACCTATGGTACGGCTAAAGTGGCCATGAGCGACGGCGAGATTGCTAAGAAAGTGAGCGATATGTTTGACCTTCGTCCACAAGGAATTATCGAGGCATTGAAGTTGAAACAACCAATGTATGAGGAAACAGCTCGCTATGGTCACATGGGTCGTACCAACGAGGTGGTGAAGAAAACTTTCGTGGATAACGGTGAGGCCATCGAACTTGAAGTAGAGTTGTTTACTTGGGAAAAACTTGATAAAGTTGCTGAGATTAAAGAAGCATTTGGATTATGACAAAAACCAAACAAACATGGCTCGTAGTCGGTATCGTGCTCCTAGCACTGGTGCTTGACCAAATTTCGAAGGTGTATATCAAGACACATTTCGAACTCGGAGAAACTCACGAAGTGTTCTCGTGGTTCTGGATAGTGTTTGTGGAGAACAATGGTATGGCATTCGGCATAGAATGGTTTAGCAAACTATTGCTCACCTTATTTCGCATTGCTGCTGTAGGAGTATTGGGTTGGTATATTCACACGATGATTCATAAGCAAACGGTACGCATCGGATATCTAACCACCATTGCTATGGTGATCGCAGGTGCGTTGGGCAATATCATTGACTGCGTCTTCTATGGCAAGATATGGGATTATGCAGACTGGTTTCATGGTAGAGTGGTGGATATGCTCTATTTCCCATTGATACGCAATGCTGCAGGCGAGTGTTTGTTTTTCCGACCAGTATTTAATATTGCGGATTCCTTTATTACGGTAGCTGTATTCTTAATCATTATCTTCTACCGAAAAGACCTCGACGAGAGCTTGAATTTGATATTTCCTAAGAAAGAACCAAAAGCATAATTGTGAAAGGCATTTTGATTAAAATAGGATTTTTGTTACTGCTGGTGGTGATTATGTTTGGATGTCGCCCTCGTGGCGTGTTGTCCAATCGCGAAATGCGCGATGTGCTCTATGATTTACATCGTGCGGATGGAGCCATCCAAGTGGCGGGGTATAATTATTCGCATGACCAAGAGCTGGCTGGTTATTACAAAAGTGTCCTGGATAAACATGGTATTACCCAGGCGGAATTCGACTCTTCTTTGGTGTGGTTTACGGATAATCCGCAGATATTCAATCGAATATATCCTTCTGTAATAGCACGCTTAGAGGCGGATTTTGACGTTGAAAAGCAGATTCGGGAGGCCAATCGCAAAAAGAATGCAGCTAAACGAAAAAAAGGATCTGTTATTCAAAAACGCCAGTTGTGTGACATAGAGGATGTGCAGAAAGAGATGCGAAATGGTTTGGAAAATCCATGGAAAATATGGAAAAGTGAAGAATTTTGCGAAAAAGATGTTATAATATTTGGTCAATTGGAAAAAAAATAGTAATTTTGCACGCTTTTTCGGGCGATTTGGTTTAACCACCTTTGAAACCCTTAAAACTTTTAGAACTTTTTAAAATAATATTTATATTAATTCGCCATGTTGGGCAGTGGGGCTCTCGGAGCACGTAAAGTTGTCTGTCGACATGGTCAAAACATTAAAAAACAAATGGATACATTAAGTTACAAGACTGTATCAGCTAACAAGGCAACCGTTCAAAAGGAATGGGTTGTTATTGATGCTGAGGGCCAAGTACTTGGCCGTATGTGCTCGAAGGTAGCTAAGCTCCTCCGTGGCAAGTACAAACCAAACTTCACTCCTAACGTGGATTGCGGTGACAATGTGATTATCATCAATGCTGACAAAGTGCAATTGACTGGTAACAAGTGGAATGATCGCGTATATGTACGCTACACTGGCTTCCCAGGTGGTCAACGCGAGATGACTCCTGCTCAATTGCTTGAGAAGGGTGCAGATCGTTTGATTCAAAAGGTGGTAAAAGGTATGCTTCCTAAGAACCGTCTCGGTCGCAAGATCATCGGTAACCTCCACGTATTTGCAGGTGCAGAGCACAATATGCAAGCACAACAACCAAAACAAATTGACATCAACACACTTAAATAATTGAAGATATGGAAATGATTAATGCATTAGGTCGTCGTAAAGCAGCAGTTGCTCGCGTTTATGTACAAGAGGGTACCGGCAAGATCACAATCAACGGTCGTGATTTGGATGTGTACTTCCCAAGTCCAATTCTTCAATTCGTTGTTAAGCAACCTCTTAACAAGCTTGAAGTGGCTGAGAAATATGATATCAAAGTAAACCTCGATGGTGGTGGCTACAAAGGTCAAGCAGAGGCTTTGCGTCTTGCAATCGCTCGCGCTTTGGTGAAGATCAACCCAGAGGACAAACCAGCGTTGAAGGCTGAGGGCTTCATGACTCGCGATGCTCGTGAGGTAGAGCGTAAGAAGCCAGGTCAACCAAAAGCACGCAAACACTTCCAATTTAGTAAGCGTTAATATCCAAATAGCAGTGACTCCGTGGCGGCAACTTGTAGCCTGCCACGGATTACTCTGTTATTCCGCGCGTGCGCGATTCTCTGCGTGAGCGTGGCAGATGGATAAATTATCATTAAAAAATAATTCAAACTAATCAAACAAAATGAGAACAAATTTTGATCAACTTCTCGAGGCTGGCTGCCACTTTGGCCACCTCAAACGTAAATGGAACCCAGCTATGGCTCCTTACATCTACATGGAGCGCAACGGTATCCACATCATCGACCTCAACAAGAC
>JAZKZF010000068.1:0-30331 GCA_045612525.1 Paludibacteraceae bacterium
CCCACTCCTCACGGTTAAGAATGGTACCGCCATTCTCCACGAGAAGTTTCTCGAATTTGTCAACCGCTTCCTTCATCTGTGGTTCAGACAAAACGGGAGTCAACACGAAAGCGGCTTCGTAATGATTTAACATAATGTTTGTTAATAATTTAATTAGTTAATAATAGTTTTTACTTGCTTCTCCAAACGCGCACCGCACACATATGGTGTACGCAAACGCGCGAAAAAGCGTGCAAAGGTACAGCTTTTTTTTGAATTGACCAAATATTTATGCGATTTTTTGCACTTTTTCCTAGAAAAGAAATGACATTATAGATTTTCAAGCAAGATCTGCTCCATTATTTCGTAGCAAACATCATTAGGGTGTACGCCATCTTCGGCATACTTCTTTGGTAATCCACCATGCTCATCAACAAGTGCAGAATAATAGTCTATATACTTAATTTTATTAACTTTAGCGTATGCTTTGATCATTTCGTTTAGGTGTTTGATATCTTCGGCAGGGGTAAGTCCTGGACGCCAACCAAAAGCTGCTGCGGGAAGTACTGAGCATAATACGGGACGAATCTTGTTGTATTTGGCAAGTTCGCACATAGATTGTAGATTTTGAAGGATGTGTTCGTGACTGATATATCCATTATTGAGTGCAATGTCATTGGTGCCAGCCATAATGATAACCATCTTCGGATTAAGAGCTATCACATCGGCTTGAAAACGACAAAGCATTTGTGAGGTGACTTGTCCGCTAATTCCGCGCCCGATGAAATCGTTCGTTTTGAAGAATTCTGGACGTTTCGCAGCCCAACCATCCGTAATGGAATTACCCATTAATACTGCCTTAGGACGTGAACTAATTGATTCATTTTGAGCAGCATAACGATTGTATTGAGCCCATTCGTTTTGTGCAGCAACAAATACTGTAGTTGCGACTAAAAAAAGGAGGATAGCAATGTGTTTCATATATGTGTTTTTTATGATTATATTCCCGTTGAAATCGAATGTTTTTATACTTTTTTGTGCAGTTGAAATAGTTGCTTTTGCAAAGGTACTACAAATTTTCCATATGTGCAAGAAACAGTATTTTTTTCTATAACTTTCTCCTAACTTTCTCCTAACTCTCTCTTAACTTTCTCCTAGCTTTCTCTTAACTTTCTCGTAACTTTCTCGTAACTTTCTCTTAACTTTCTCGTAACTTTCTCTTAACTCTCTACTCTTACATGATTCTTTCTCCTTTCCCTATTTAATTACTTTTCTTTAGTTAGTGATTAGTTAGTTATTGGTTAGTGATTAGTTAGTTATTAGTTAGTGATTAGGCTATTTTTGTCGTAATATTATCGTAATATTCTGCTGTGAAATACAAAAGTATATATAAAAATTTGCATATCTCGTAATTTTTCTGTACCTTTGTACCCAAATTGTGTTTAAGACAAGGAGAACTTTTTGGAGCGATTTAATAATATACAATTCAATAAAATAATGAGACATTTTAACGAGTACAAACAACTGAATTTGGCAGAGGTGAGCAAGGAGATCCTTGAGCAATGGGAGAAGGAAGACTTGTTCCACAAGAGTATCGAAACACGCGAAGGTAATCCTTCGTTCTTATTCTTTGAGGGTCCTCCTTCAGCAAACGGTATGCCAGGTATTCACCACGTAATGGCTCGTACAATCAAGGATACTTTTTGTCGCTTCAAGACCATGCAGGGGTTCCAAGTGAAGCGCAAAGCTGGTTGGGATACGCACGGTTTGCCCGTGGAACTTGGTGTGGAGAAATTGCTAGGTATCACCAAAGAAGATATCGGTAAGAAAATCAGCGTGGACGAATACAACGCTGCATGTCGCCGCGAGGTGATGAAATACACCCAAGAATGGACGAATTTGACTAAACAAATGGGTTATTGGGTGGATTTGGAGAATCCATATATCACCTACGATAATAAGTTTATCGAGACCTTGTGGTGGTTGCTGAGGCAACTCTATCAGAAGGGCTATCTCTATAAGGGCTACACCATCCAACCATACTCGCCAGCTGCGGGTACGGGGTTGTCATCGCATGAGTTGAACCAACCAGGTTGCTACCGTGATGTAAAGGACACAACGTGTACGGCGCAGTTTAAGGTAAAAGGTGAAAGCGGAAAACTGAAAGGTATAGTTGGAGATGGGCTACTTTATGTTCTCGCTTGGACAACTACGCCTTGGACATTGCCAAGTAATACGGCGTTATGCGTAGGACCAAAGATTGACTATGTGATCGTGAAGGGCGAGAATCCATATACCAAGATAGAGGCATATTACTTGTTGGCAGAGGCTCGTTTGGCTGCATACGCCAAGGAATTGGGCGAGACACCTGAGGTGCTTTGGCGCGGTAAAGGTGCTGACCTTGAGGGTGTACAATACGAGCAATTGATCCCATGGGCTAATCCTGGAGAGGGTGCATTTAAGATCATCTTGGGCGATTATGTGACTACCGAAGATGGTACAGGTATCGTGCATATCGCTCCTACTTTTGGTGCGGACGATGCGTTCGTAGCCAAGAAGGCAGGCGTGCCAGGTATGGTGTTCATTACCAAGAAAGGTGAGCAACGCCCTATGGTGGATATGACGGGTAAATTCTTCAATATTGCCGATTTAGACGAGGATTTTGTGAAAAATCAAGTAGATATAGCGGCATATGAGCCATGGGCTGGACGCTATGTGAAGAATGCATATGATGCGAACTTGACGGACAAAGACGAGACTTTGGATGTGAGTATTTGTATCTGGCTGAAAGGCGAGAATAAGGCATTCCGCATTGAGAAGCATGTCCACAACTACCCACACTGCTGGCGTACCGATAAACCTGTGTTGTACTATCCACTCGACTCATGGTTCATCCGTTCGACTCAAGCACGCGAGGAGATGATGGCACTCAACGAGACTATCAATTGGCAGCCAGAGAGCACGGGTACAGGTCGCTTTGGTAAATGGTTAGAGAACTTGAATGATTGGAACCTCTCTCGTTCACGCTACTGGGGTACTCCATTGCCAATCTGGCGTACCGAGGACGGACAAGAGGAGATTTGCATCGGTAGTATCGCAGAGCTGATGGAAGAGATTGAGAAGTCTATCAAAGCAGGCTTTATGACTGAAAATCCATTTGCTAAGCACGTGGTAGGTGATTATTCCAAAGAGAACTATGATCCAAGTGTGATTGATTTGCACCGTCCTTATGTAGATTATATCGTGCTCTGTTCGCCAAGCGGCAAGCCTATGAAACGTGAGTTGGATTTGATCGACGTATGGTTTGACTCGGGCGCTATGCCATATGCGCAGAATCACTATCCATTTGAGAATCAAGACACACCACGTACAGCGGACTTTATCTCTGAGGGTGTGGATCAAACACGTGGATGGTTCTTTACCTTGCACGCAATCCATACGATGATTGAGGGTAGCGTGGCTTATAAGAATGTGATTAGCAACGGATTGGTACTCGATAAGAACGGCAACAAGATGTCTAAGCGTTTGGGCAACGCCGTGGATCCATTCGGTGCGTTGGATAAGTACGGCGCAGACGCTGTGCGCTGGTATATGCTTACCAACTCCAGCCCATGGGAGAACCTGAAGTTCGACCCAGAAGGTGTGGATGAGATTCGCCGTAAGTTCTTTGGAACATTGTATAATACCTATGGATTCTTTGCACTATATGCCAATGTAGATGGTTGGAACCAAGAGCAAGGAACCAAGAACCAAGATTTGCAAGAGATTGATAAATGGGTATTGAGCAAACTCAATTCATTGGTGAAAGAGGTGACTGCAGCATATGAGGCATACGAGCCAACGAAGGCAGGTCGTGCTATCTCTGACTTTGTGCAAGACGATTTGAGCAACTGGTATGTTCGCTTGAATCGCAAGCGTTTCTGGGGCGGTGAGATGGATGCTGACAAACAAGCAGCATACTATACTCTCTATACCTGCCTCAAGACGGTGGCACAGTTGATGGCACCAAATGCTCCATTCTATGCGGATCGTTTATATCGCGATTTGACCGATGAAACCGTGCATTTGAGTACATGGCCAGTAGCCGACGAGGCGATGATTAACCTTGAGTTGGAGCGCAGTATGTCGCTCGCGCAACAAGCCACCTCTATGATTCTCTCACTTCGCAAACGTGCAGAGAAGAACGTGCGTCAACCACTACAAAAAGCCGTTATCCCTGCACCAGACCAAGAGACGTTGGAAGCTTTGCTTCGCGTGGAGGATTTGATCAAGAGCGAGGTGAATGTAAAAGAGATGGTGATTGTGCGAGCAGAAGACTCTGAGATTAAACTCGTGAAGAAGATCAAACCAAACTTCAAGGTATTGGGCAAGAAAGTGGGCGGCATGATGAAGCAACTAGCTGCTGCTATTGCTCAAATGAGCCAAGAGGATATCGCAGCGTTTGAAGCAACAGGTACATTCACATTGTGTGATTATGCCTTGGTGGCGGAAGATGTGGATATCATTACCGAAGATATGCCAGGCTGGTTGGTTGCCAATAATGGTGTGATTACCATTGCATTGGATATCGAATTGACCCCAGCATTGATTGAGGAGGGTATTGCACGCGAATTGATCAATCGTATTCAAAACCTGCGTAAGTCTTCTGGTTTGGAGATTACTGACCGCATTACTGTGCAATTGGAGAATCGCGAGGAGATTGCCGCTGCTGTGAAGAATTGCAACGAGTATATTGCTTCGCAAGTATTGGCTACCTCACTCGTTTTGGTGGATGGTTTGGTCAACGGTACTATACTTGAGATGGATGGATATAATGTGAACTGTATAATTGAAAAAGCATAATATATGAAAAAAATCGTATTTTTGAGCATGATGCTCGTATCGCTTATGGCATGTAATAAGAATGAAAACCCATTGTTAGTTGAGCAAGACACTCCATTTGGTGTACCTGCTTTTGATAAAGTAAAAATTGAGCACTATATGCCAGCTTTCGAGCAAGCCATTGCTGAAAACGAAGCTGAGATTGCTGCTATTGTCAATAATCCAGATGCTCCAACCTTTGCTAATACTATTGAGGCATTGGATCGTAGTGGCGAGTTGTTGGATAAAGTGGTGGGTGTATTCTTCAACGTATTGGAAGCAGATGGCAATGATGAGATGAATAAGATTGCCGAAGAAGTGACTCCATTGTTATCCGCATTGAGTGATGGCATCATCTTAAATGATGCATTGTTTCAACGTGTGAAAACGGTGTATGAGCAACGCGAGGAGTTGGGTTTGAACGACGAGCAAATGCGCTTGTTGACAGAGACATTCAAATCGTTTGCCAACAATGGTGCGAACTTGCCAGAAGACAAGAAAGAACGCTTGAAAGTCATCAACCAAGAGTTGGGTTTGCTCTCGTTGCAATTTGGTAACAACGTGGTAGCAGAAACCAATGCATATGAGCTATTCATTACAGATGAGGCAGAGCTGGTAGGTTTGCCAGAAAGTGCGAAAGCAGCAGCTAAAGAAGAGGCGACAGCAGCTGGTCGCCCAGAAGCGTGGTTGTTTACACCTAAGCGCACAAGCTTTACTCCTGTGCTCCAATACTGCGAAAATCGTGAGTTGCGTAAGGAATTGTTGATGGCATATACCACACGTGGTAACCATGATAATGAGAATGACAATAAGGATATCATTGTGAAAACCATGCAGTTGCGCGTGGAGAAAGCACAATTGTTCGGCTATGACAATCCTGCAGATTATATCTTGGCAGACTGTATGGCGAAAGATGCAAAGACTGTGGATGCATTTTTAGAGTCGGTATGGGCACCAAGTTTGAAGGCTGCTAAACGCGAGGCTCAAGAGTTGCAAAAACTATTGAACAAGGATTTGCCTGGTGAGCAATTGCAACCATGGGATTGGTGGTATTACACTGAGAAATTGCGCAAAGCAAAATATGATTTGAATGAAGAAGAGTTGAAACCCTACTTCGAGTTGAACAACGTACGCAATGGTGCATTCCAGTTGGCGCATGAGTTGTTTGGAATCAACTTTGAGAAATTGGAGGACATGCCTGTATATAATCCTGAGGTAGAGGTGTTTAAGGTAACTTATGCCGATGGTAGTTTGGTAGGTATTCTCTATACCGACTACTTTCCACGTGCTGGCAAACGCCCTGGTGCATGGATGAACAATATCTGCAACCAATATGTGGATGAAAATGGTGTGGATCATCGTCCTGTGATCATCAATGTGGGTAACTTCAACAAACCTACACAAGGTAATCCTTCACTCTTGTCAATGGACGATGTAGAGACCTTGTTCCATGAGTTTGGTCATGCATTGCACGGTTTGCTGTCGAAAGCTACATACAAGTCGCTAGCAGGTACGAATACCCCACGCGACTTTGTAGAGTTGCCATCGCAATTCATGGAAAACTATTGCTACCATCCACAAATCATGAAGACCTATGCTAAGCACTATCAAACAGGCGAAGTGATGCCAGATGAGTTGATTGAGAAAATCAATCGTGCAGGTACCTTCAATGAGGGCTTTGTGATGACCGAATTGCTGAGTGCATCAATCTTGGATATGGATTATCACAAGATGACAACTACTGAAGCATTTGATGTGAATGCTTTCGAAGCAGAGTCGATGAAAAAGATGCAAATGATTCCAGAGATTATTACTCGTTATCGCTCGACCTTCTACAACCATATTTTTACAACGGGTTATGCTGCAGGTTATTATAGTTATACATGGTCTGCAGTATTAGATGCAGATGCTTTTGCTGCATTCGTGGAAACGGGTGATATATTGAATCCTGAGGTGGCAAAGCGTTACATGCATTTGTTAGAACAAGGCGGTACACGCGATGCACAAGAGTTGTATTTAGAGTTCCGTGGTAAGCCTGCAGATCCAAAACATCTATTGCAAAAGAAGGGCTTCTAGTTATAAGCACCTTTTCCCTTAAATCTACTTGAACTACCTATTACGACATATTGCTCAAACTAGCCTCCTGAGAACAATTTTATTATTTGTTCTCGGGGTGGTTATGTGGATTCTATCGTGTGTAATGTCAGATGATATATACTCTGTGATTACTACGTTGGTTTTTATGAGTATAAATATGTGGTTATTAGTAAAACTCTTTTGTGGAACAGGAGTGACTAATTTACCCTCTATGTTTTTAGCTTCTACTTTTTGGTTTGCTATGTCTAGCCCATTGTTACATACATGTTGGCAAGGACATCTCACAGCATTAGGGGCGTTGCTTTCCTGTTTAATATTAATACGTATCAATTATCAAAAAGAAGCTACTGAAGAACTTTTTTTAGCCACATTAATATGGTCTATTACATCAATTTCACTTGCACTTTTAGTTTCTGGAATATTGTTAATGTGGATTTATCTCTTAATAAACCATAAATTTACTTTACGAGTGTGGTTAGCATCTTTAGTAGCAGTTGCAATATATTTCATATTCTCAATAATTTTACATCATTTTGGATGGTTGGAATTAGTATGGAAAGAAAACATAAGCGTAATGTCGCTAAAATCATGGTTGATCATTGCAGGGATGTATATTGCGACTATTGTAATTACATATATCCCATTAAAAAAAGATTCTCTTGGAGGAGGAATAGTCTATCTACTTTATATGATAGGACTGACAATAATAGATATATTTTTGTATGTAAATAATTAAAAGTATAATATGAAACAATTGTTTTTTTTAATTGCAGCTATAGTGCTTGGTTTTGTTACTGCAAGTGCACAGATATTTGAAGTACTATCTATGCAAAAATTAGATATCAACCTAGATACAGATGTTAAAGTTGTGGCAATGAGTCCAAAAGGTGATTATATTCTTGTCACATCTGGTTCCAACAAAGGTTTATGGCGTTATGCATTTTCTACGAATCAAACAACAATAATCACTAATGCAGAAGGAGCTGGATATAACGTACAAGTAGGTGATGATGGGCAAGAGATTGTTTATCGTGAGACTAAAATTGAAAATAATCTACGCACAAATACCATAGTTCGTATGAATCTAAATAATACAAAACGCTCTGTAATAGCCTATTCACAACGTGACTTACAAAAAATGGTATTATCTAATTTTACAACTTCTGTTACGATTAAAGACAAGAAGATTTTATTAACACAAAACGGAGAAGAAATCATATTAACACCAAACGGAGATGAACATAGTTATATTTGGCCATCAATCTCCCCAGATGGTACAAAATTGTGCTATTATGTAAGTGGTGTGGGTTGTTATGTGTCAAACATAGACGGAAGTAATCCTCAGTATATAGCTCGTGATTGTCGTGCTGCTAAATGGTATAATAATAATACTCTTGTTGCTATGGCAGATGAAGATGATGGTTATTTTATTACAGCATCCTCTATTGTTGTTTATACATTAGATGGAAATTTTCAAGAGTTAACCTCAAAAGAAATGTTGGCCATGTACCCTCAAGTATCTAGTGGTAAGATCACTTTTTCCACTATCAAAGGTGAGACTTATTTATTAAATGTTCGATAAATCTAGTGTAAATACAAAAAAATAGCGTGGATTACCACGCTATTTTTTATTTACATTTTATTGAGATTAGATCTAACTTTCTGATAAAAACTCATGCATGGATTGGGCTGCCTTACGTCCATCAGACATAGCAAGGATAACTGTAGCACCTCCGCGAACAATATCTCCACCAGCAAATAATGTAGGAATAGAAGATTGCATATTGTCACCAACGACAATGGTTCCACGCTTGGAAATCTCTAAACCTGCTACAGTCGATGGAATCAAAGGATTTGGGGAAACACCCACAGACACAATGACTTCGTCTACAGGAATGGTGATGGTTTGACCATCAAGTGCTATAGGTGAGCGACGTCCTGATTCATCGGGTTCGCCCAATGTCATGACTTGCAAAACCGCCTCTTTGACGCGACCATTCTCATCGGCATGGTATTCAATCGGATTGTGTAATGTTAAGAACTCAATACCTTCTTCCTTGGCATGGCGTACTTCCTCAATACGAGCGGGCATCTCCTCTTCGCTACGGCGATAGATAATCATAGCACGCTCTGCACCTAAACGTTTAGCCGTACGAACAGCATCCATAGCCGTATTTCCACCACCTATGACAGCCACATTTTTAGCGCGTAAAACAGGTGTATCGGATTCTTCGGATGAAGCATCCATTAGATTAACACGCGTCAAGTATTCGTTGCAAGATAATACACCATTAAGATTTTCTCCAGGAATACCCATAAAACGAGGTAATCCCGCACCACTGCCAACAAAAATACCTTGATAACCTTCTGCTTTTAGATCATCAATTGTGAGCGTTTTACCGATGATAACATCTGTTTTGAAATCTACTCCTAGTTGACGTAGACCTTCTATCTCTTGATCCACTACGCTATTAGGAAGACGGAACTCAGGAATACCATACTTGAGTACACCACCTATCTCATGCAATGCTTCAAAAACAGTGACTGTATAACCCAATTTGGCCATATCTCCTGCGAAAGCAAGTCCAGCAGGTCCGCTACCGACTACAGCTATTCGCTTTGCGTTAGTGGTATTAGGTTGATGGCTTGTCTTGCTTACATTGGTGTCTAAAGCATATGCATTGTCTGCTACAAAGCGCTCAAGATAGCCAATAGCTACAGGTTCGTGTCCCATCTTGAGGTGAATACATTGTGCTTCGCATTGTTTTTCTTGTGGACAAACACGTCCACAAACAGCAGGAAGCGTGCTACTTTGTTTGATGACTTCAGATGCTGCTAAGATATTGCCTAGTTCCAATTGTTTGATAAAACCAGGAATATTGATATTGACAGGACATCCTTGTACACAAGTTGGCTTCTTGCAATCCAAACAACGATGTGCCTCTGTGACGGCTTGTTCGAATGTAAGACCTTGGTTTACTTCGCTTCGTAAAGATTTAATACGTTCCTCTGCTGGCAGTTCGTTCATTTTTACTCGAGGAATAGCGACGCGCTGCTTAGCAGTTAGAACAACCTCATTTATAATTGGTTGCTCGCTTGCTACATTCGAAACGATTGATTGATTGGTTGCAGGAAATGATATAGAGTTATGTGTAGAAGCGTTGGAATAAGCGATCGTTTCTTCATTTTTATATGAACGAAGACGCGTGAGCATCTCGTCGAAATCTACTTGATGAGCATCAAACTCTGGACCATCTACACAAACAAATTTGGTCTTTCCACCTACGGTTACACGACAAGCTCCGCACATTCCTGTACCATCTACCATAATGGTATTGAGACTAGCATCTGTAGGGATATTGTATTTTTTTGTGGTCAATGCCACAAATTTCATCATAATTGCAGGACCGATCGTGATGCATTTGTCCACCTTTTCACGCAATATTACCTGCTCTACCCCATTGGTTACCAGACCTTTTTGTCCGAGCGAACCATCATCGGTCATAATGATCAATTCATCAGAAACAGCAGCTAATTGTTCTCGAAGAATGATGAGTTCAGCCGTACGAGCAGCTAAAATAGTTATAACACGATTGCCCGCTTGCTTAAGTGCTTGAGCAATCGGTAGCATAGGAGCAGCTCCGACACCTCCACAAGCGCAAACAACTGTACCAAAATTTTTGATTTCTGTTGCCTTTCCCAGAGGACCTACGACATCTGCCAATTTATCCCCCACATTCATAGCACATAATTTGCTAGAAGACAGTCCAATACGTTGCACAACCAAGGTAATCGTTCCCTCTTCGGGGTTTGCATCAGCAATGGTAAGTGGCATACGTTCGCCATGTGCATCTGTTCGTACTATAACAAAGTGACCAGCACGACGACTTTTGGCTATCAAAGGTGCTTTGATAACAAACTCTGCTACATTCTCAGAAAAGAATTGTTTGGATACAATCGTATTCATACGCTGAGAAAATATATCCTCATTGAGGATTAGAAATATTTAGTTTCTGTGCCAGTAATACTGGTGAGTAAGTTGTTAGCTAATCGGCTAGCGCCAAAACGGAAAGACTCGTTGTTGAGCCACTCTTGGCCAAGAATCTCTTTCACAAGCGTATAGTGCTGAACAGCTTCCTCGGTTGTACTTACACCACCTGCAGGCTTGTAGCATACTTTCTTGCCAGTTTTTGCGTGCCAATCTTTGATAGCAGTACACATGATATATGTAGCTTCAGGAGTAGCGTTAACAGCAATTTTTCCAGTAGAAGTTTTGATAAAATCAGCTCCTGCAGCCATTGCGAGGATTGAAGCCTTGTAGATGTTTTCCGCAGTTTTGAGTGCACCTGTTTCAAGAATAACTTTGAGATGTGCATCCTTGATGGCTGCTTTGATTTCAGAAATCTCATCGCATACCTCTTGGTAGTTGCCCTCAAGGAATTTTCCGATTGAAATGACGATATCTATCTCAGTTGCACCAGCAGCCACAGCCATTGCAGCTTCTGCGATTTTCACCTCAATAAATGTTTGTGAAGCAGGAAAACCAGCGGCTACTGCAGCTATACCAATAGGCTCTGTGAGGGTGTCTGCTGCAGTTTGTACCAATGCAGGATACACACACATTGCTGCCACGTTTGGCACGCCAGGAAAGTGGTCTTCAAACTCATTGACGCGTTGTGCCATGGTTTCTACCTTTTCGGTAGTATCCTCACCATTGAGTGTGGTCAAGTCGATTGAGTGGAGACATTGTTTCCATACTTCGACGTTGTTATTTTCATCAAAATGTTTCGCTAAGATATCTTCTACGGCAGCTTTTACACTGTCATTGGTAAGCGTACAAGGATACTGTGCAAAAAGAGCTTCTAATTGGTTCATAATAATTTAGTATTTAATTGTTTATATTATGAGTTGATTCTTCCTATGATGGTTTCGTTACCGCGAACGTGTTCACCCATTGCAACAAAGATCTCGGTGTCAAGAGGCAAATACATATCTACGCGCGAACCAAATTTGATAAATCCAAGATGCTCGTTACGGTGTGCTTGTTTACCAGCTTTTGCGTAAGTTACAATACGACGTGCCATAGCTCCTGCAATTTGACGCACAGCCACTTGGACTTTGTTAGGTGTCTCGATTACGACTAAAGAGCGTTCGTTCTCTGTACTTGATTTAGGCAACCATGCCCCTTGATGACGTCCTTTTTGGTGCTGAGAAAGCAGAATATCACCTTCAATAGGATACCAATTGGCATGTACATTGAATGGTGACATAAAAATACTCACTTGTAGGCGTTTTTCGTGGAAATACTCATTTTCCTCAGTTGGTTCGATAACTACCACACGTCCATCAGCAGGCGCGATGAGGAAATTAGGATCATCGACCTCTAATACGCGCACTGGATTGCGGAAAAAATAGGTAACAAATACTAATAAAGCCGCTGAAAGCAATAATGTAATTGCAAATATCCAGTTGGATGCTACGAAGAGGTAGATAGGTACATTGATTGCAAAAATCAAAAATGTAAGTCCTACGATAATGTTTCGTCCTTCTCGGTGAATACGAAGGTTACGTTTTTTCTTTCCCATGATTATAATTGGTTATAAGGTATTTGACATAACATATCTATTGCTTGATCAAGACCGAGTTGCATTTTCTTGTCAAACATCATCTTAAACATAATAGGCATATCCGTTTTGATTGTGATACGGATACGTGTATCTAATTCCGCCACTTGCTTCAATTGAATCCAAACATTGAATGGAATAGGCAGGTCTTCAGCTCCAAATTTAATGGTTTTGTATTCTTCCTTTTCCACAATAGCAATAGCTATTTTTTGCCCCAATCCTTCAATTTTCATGCGGATTCGATCAGGACTAACCTCCATATCCTTGATCTTATCTTGAGGGATAACATCACGAAAGCGATTGATATTCTCAAGATTGCTCAGTACAGAAAAAACTGTACTATCATTAGCAGGTATTTGACCTATTTTACTTTCGTATTTGATTTCTGCCATAACTTATTTGCTCCATTTAGAAGGGTTGTGTTGCCATTGACGTATGGCTTTGGTTTGTTCGGCATCAATAATAGACATATTCTCTGCATGGTGCAGAACAACATCCAAATTAGTCAATGCAATTAAGTCAACTTCGGCTTTTTGCAGTTTTTTAGCAGTAGAAGGGAAAGCATAGTCAAAAATGGTAACAATCCCCAAAACATTGCAGCCATTATTGCGCAAGGCTTCTACTACCTTTAAGCAATTAGTACCTATATTGACTTGATTTTCGATAATTACCACATTTTGGCGAGGACGCAAATCTCCTTCAATTTGGTTTTCCAGGCCATGATCTTTTGGAGTGGGATGTACATACACAAATGGCAAACTGAGTTGCTCTGCAACTAGTACTCCGTGTGCAATGGCATTGGTTGCTACGCCAGCTATCACATCTGCGTCAGGGTACATTTCCGCAATGGTACGTGCCAATTCAATACGCACAAAATCACGGATTTTGGGATAGGATAATATCTTGCGATCATCGCAATATACGGGTGCATACCAACCATTGGCCCACTTAAATGGGTTACTAAGCTGGAACTTGAAGGCCTTTAGTTGCAGCATTTTGATTGCCGTTAGGTTTTGTAGAACACTCATATAGCAAAATTTACTAGTTGTTTTTATTAAAAAATCTCCGCATTATGCCAAAATTTGGGCAAAGGTACAATTTTTTTTGCACGTATGCAAGAGAATATGTAAAAAATATATTTTTTAAAACAAATTATGTGATTGGTTATTGATAGGTTAGGATGAGTTTATCCACGAGTTCAGGTACGCCGATGGAGGCGGGATGTTGGAGATGGAAGGCACGATTGGTGTATATGCCCAATTCGGGTTGGTTGGGGTCAATGACGATAATCTTGGCATGAGTTGGGGCATAATGCAACAAAGATGCTGCGGGATAGACATTGAGCGAGGTACCTACCACGATAAGGATATCGGCTTGACTAGCGACTTCGCAGGCCAAAGGGAAATAAGGTACATCTTCGCCAAAGAAAACGACATATGGGCGGAGGAGTGAGCCATCCGGATGGCGGTCGCCATAATGCTGCTCCCAGCCATCTAAGTCGATGGTTGCTAGTTGGTTCGTTTCGGAGCGAAGCTTGGTGATTTCGCCGTGGAGGTGAATGACATCGTGGCTACCTGCACGCTCGTGGAGGTTGTCGATATTTTGGGTGATAACTTGGGTGTCAGGGAAGGCTTCTTGCAGGCGAGCAATGGCATAGTGAGCTGCATTGGGTTGAGCTGCGAGG
Organism: Paludibacteraceae bacterium; assembly: GCA_045612525.1. Classification (GTDB taxonomy): domain Bacteria; phylum Bacteroidota; class Bacteroidia; order Bacteroidales; family Paludibacteraceae; genus Colicola. The sequence continues at coordinate 14,245 of JAZKZF010000068.1, forward strand.
GCTTCGCGGCGGCGCATGTTGTAGAACTCGACACAGAGTTGGGGATTGTTGAGCCATGCATCGTGGGTACATACATCTTCTATGCGGTAGCGATCCCACATGCCGTCAGAGCCACGAAAAGTACCTAATCCGCTCTCTGCGGATACGCCTGCTCCTGTAAAAACAACGATTTTCTTAGTCATAATAAATGGGGGTTAGTGGTTAATGTTATGATTATTGAGTGCAAAGATACAAAAAAAATCGCATATACGCAAGGGTTATGCGATTTTTTGGAGTGAAAAGTGTAGGATGTAGCGTGTAAAAGAGGGAATTACTCGGCATGTACGCCGAGGACTGGACAGGTTGCGGGAACTTGCTCGGCTATGGAATGGAAAACAAATCGCATCGAGTTAACACTTAACGTTTAACACTTGGGGGAAGGTGAGGCGATGAGGCGAGGCTATAGGTCGGCACGAAGCAAACAGATGCGGGGACGGCACTTCCGGATGTACCGGAGTGACCGGACGGGAACGGAGGGGGAAACGAGGAAGACACTCGAATCGTATTCGAGACAATAAACAAACAAAAAGGCGGGGAGGCTATGGGCTTTAGGCGAGTGTTAAGTGTTAAGTGTTAAGTGGATGCGATTTGCGATGTGCAAGTCGCATCTTACTTTTTGTCCCTACAAATAGAATATCCAAATCTCGGGACTGGTGTCAAGTGGGTAGTTTATATTGGATTTTCGCGCGCATGCGCATAATTCAATTTCAAATTCTATCGAGTTAACACTTAACAGTTTAGGGATTTAGGAGTTAGACTGTTGATTATCAGTCTATTGTGGTGTGGTATTTTACAAAGTCGGCGAAAATACCCTCACAAGTCAGCGAAAAAGCTTTGTTTTTGACTAGCTTAGCTGTATATATAGTGTAGGGGCTTTTGTTTTAGCTTTCGGCAATTGAGGCGCACAAAACTCGCTTTTAGTTGTTGTTCCGGAGCAACAAAAAAAGACGAGCCCTATACCAAAGGTATAGCAAAGGTATAGGAAAAGCGGGATAAAAGCCTGCAAGGCGGGGAATAGCAGCAGAGCTGCGGTGTAAAGTGTAAGGTGTAAAGGCTGGGGATAAAAAGAACAAGCGCAGCTTGGGGACTGCGCTTGTGGAAGATTATTGATTCTTATTAGCAAAGATTAACGCACTTGGGTGAGGGAGCGAACGTGAGCGTTGAAGGTGTCCTTCTTGAGCAAGTCCTCGAGGGTGAGGTGCATGCGGTAGTTCCAGAAATGCTCTGGGTTAGAAGGCAAATTGATACGCTCAGCGTGTTGGTCAGCCAAACGAATATCACCATCAATAGCAAACCAGTCTTGTAATGGGAGAATCACCCACATAGCAGGGCTATACATGTGCTGATTAACGATGAACTCAGCAATCTCTGGTGACATCTCCTGTGGAGCTTCACCCCACCAGCCCATCTGTTCGTTGTAGAACTTCTGAGTCACTTGGCGATCCTCTTCCCACCAAGCACGAACAGGGTTCATGTCGTGGGTACCGATGGTACAAACGCTATGGTAAGGTGCGTCAGCAGGGTGTGCGAACGCTATGGTTGGGTCCTTAGGCATGCGTTGGATCTCGAGCGAAAGGATCTGCAATTGGCTCATGACATCAGGCACACAAGTAGGCACCATACCCAGGTCCTCGCCGCAGCAAAGCATGTCGGTAGAAGAAATGAGTGTAGGGAGTTTCTTGAGCGCAGACTCACGCCAGAAAGCGGTATGACGATGGTAGAAATAGTCGTTGTGGATGTCCGCAAGGAGTTGGCGTTGATCCGCATAGAGCTCTTGGTAGTTGTGCGATTGGTAGAGTGCGATGCGTGGGTGGAGCATCGATGGGTTCTTCTGGTCACGCACGAAGAGCACCTCGCAATGGAGGTACAAGAGGCCGTTGAGGACATTGTCGATATTGCAGTTGTTCTCGTGAGCAGCACGGTTCTCAGGGTTGAGGAAGAACTGTTGCACCTTGCGTTGGGTGTCGAGATGCTCTGGGAAGAAATAGATATATCCGTCGTGGGTTTGGAGGAAATTGTTCTTCACATACTCGGTGTCATATCCGAAGGTGTCTCCGAGGAAGTTTGCACGGATATATGGTTTAGTGAGGCGATCCTCATCGAGTTTCACGCCCATGTTCCAAAGGTCTTGGATCGAATATGGCATGGCAGGAGAGAAGTGACCGCAGAGACCCCAAACATCGGATTTGCGCATTTGCCAAATACGGAAGAAGCCAAGGATGTGGTCCACACGATATGCGTCGAAATAGTCCGCCATCTTGGTGAAACGGAACTTCCACCATTGGTAGTCGTCCTGAGCCATGACATCCCAGTTGTAGGTTGGGAAGCCCCAGTTCTGACCGCGTGCATCGAAGTCATCGGGTGGTGCACCTGCAGAAGCAGAGAGGTTGAAGAGGTGTGGATCGGTAGAAGCGTCCACAGAGTCAGGAGAGATACCGATAGGAATATCGCCCTTGAATGCTACGCCTACAGAGTGTGCGTAGTCCACCGCCTCACGGAGTTGTTTGTCCGCATGGAACTGGAGGTAGCAGTAGAAGTCCTTAGGTTGTTTGTCGCGCTTAGAGAGGAACTCTGCGTAAGGCAAGAGCCAGCCCTCGTTAGCAGCGAGGAAAGTCTTATATTCGTCCGAAGCGAAGAGAGTAGCTTTGTCGGCCTTGTAGAGGGACTTGAAGTACTTCATCTTCTCGTCGTAAACGCATTGGTAGTCGGCGATGGTCTTGGCGTTGAACTCCTCTTGTGTCTTACGATACTTCTTGAGTTGGGTAGGAGTGAGGGTGCCCATCTTCTCGATGTTGAGGTAGATTGGGTGGAGCGCAAAGACGCTAACCGCGTTGTAAGGATATGAGTCGAGATTGTTGTGACGGAGGGTAGTGTCGTTGATTGGGAGGGTTTGGATCATCTTTTGACCTGTGAGTACAGCCCAGTCAGCGAGGAGCTTGAGGTCTTGGAACTCACCAATACCGAAGCCGTTCTCTGAGCGGAGAGAGAAGACAGGCACAGCTACGCCCGCGCCCTTCCAGTTGGCTTGGGTATAGCGGAAAGGAGAGTCGGAGATGACATAGTGCTTAGCGCGTTGTACATCCCAGATCTTGCGGTTCTCGCCCCACTCCATGTCCACGATGTCGCCAGATTGGAGGTCGTAGATGACGTACTTGTACTCTACTACAGAGCCGAGTTTAGCGTGGAAAGTGACGGTCCATTCGGGGTTGTAGTTAGGCGATGAGGCGATAAGGCTATCAGGCGATAAGGCATTGGTGAGAGGGAGTTTTTTGGTGCGATCCCATTCGCCGAGAGCAGGGATATTACCCATGATAGCTACACCCTGATGACGCTCGAGGCGAGGTACAGAGACCTTGAGGGTGATGTTACCAGTAGCTTTCTTAGCGGCTACAGGCGCACGGTGTGCGAAGAGCACTTGGCTGAAGACCTTAGAAGCGAAGAGTGATTGAGATTTGTCTTGCCAGAGGTCGCGCAACACGATATTGCCAGGTTGGCACTCGAGGAGGTGAGGCATAGACTCACGGCGGAGGATATTGCCTTGTTCATCGAGAACTACATAGCAGTAAGAGATGTACTTATGGATGTCGCTGAGGGTGACCTGAGCCGACCACTCAGAGTTGCCGTGGCAGTCCATAGGGAGAGTCACAGGCGATGCGGTAGTGATGTCCGCATCCGCAGCGTAGAGAACAGCGAGCTGTTGTCCCCATTGCGCTTGGTAGTTGATTGTGAAATGAAGTGTCATATGTATTTTATTTGTTTAGAAGTTCAACATTGTTCAAAGTGGTTCAACATTGTTCAAAGTGGTTTATTTGGTTTTGCCGTTGCGGTAGAGGATGGAACCGATGAGCATGGGCAGGACGGTGTTGATAAGCCAGATGAGCGCGACGGCAAGGGCTATGCCGGCTGTGTTGGGGCTAAAGACACCGAAGATAATGAGTGACCAAGTGCCACGAATGGCGATATTAGCCGCAGGTATAGATGGGAAGACCGCCACCACCATATAGTAGAATGGGATGGCGATCATGTATTGCACGAGGGTCATGTCCACGCCGCAGAAATGGAGCGTGAGGGCGAGTTGGAGTGCCCAGATGATATAGCGGAGCATGGACCATGCGATGGTCTTCATGAAGAGCGGATAGGACATATGCGAGAGCGCAAGGGAGAGCTGGCGCATTTGGGTGTTGTGCCACTCGTGGCGAGAGAGATAGCGCACGAGGTGAGGCAGGAAGCTGAGCAGGAGCACCAAGACGATGAACGCTACAGCGAAATACTGCATCGGGATAGCAGGATGGTAGCTAACGAAGAGCCATGTGGCAGGAATACCGAAGATGAGTTCGACAACGAGCAGAGCCACGGTGCCAACAAGACCGAGACCAACGGCGGCGGAGAAATTGCTCTTGTCCTTAAGGAGCATAGCACGAGCTGGATAATCGCCTGCGTGATATGGAGTGATGAAAGCGCCGACATAGCCGTAATAGACTTGGCGTTGGGCGCCCCAGATGGTCATGGGTTCGGTTTTGCGAAGCAGCAAACGCCATTTGCCTGCTTCTGCCACGACATTGAGGGGCATGAGCAGAAGGGTGGCGATGAGGGTGAGCCACAGACCGATATTGCTGGTGCGGAAGGCGCTGAGAAAAGATGAATAATCGTCGAAAATGATGAGACGATATGCCAAATAACCATACGCCGCAAGGATGAGCAGCGTATTAAAAATACGGAGGTATGGTCTGTTGGGTTTCATTTTCGGGTGCAAAGATACTAAAAATTTGTGTAAACACAAAATTTTTTTGCAAATGTTGGGATATTTGCGTTATTTTTAGTACTTTTGCAGGTGAAATGAAAGGAATTAGATGGATATTGTCATTGGTAGGGCTGTGTGTGGTATTGGCTATGCATGGTCAGAGTGTGGCGATAGAAGATGTATTAGAAGATATATACAACCAACTTTCTGAAGATGATGAGATACTACAAGAGGAAGTGCAAGAACAGTTGGTGAATATAGCAGCCAATCCAATCGATTTGAATCATACAAATGCCGACGAATTAGCGGAGTTGATGTTTCTAAGCGATGAGCAGATTGATGCCATTTTGATGTATCAATATGAGCATGGTTTTAAGGATATATATGAATTGCAACTGATTGATTGTCTAAAGGATTATGAGATACGGAATTTGTTGCCGTTTGTAGAGGTTAAAGGTGAGAGGTTAAAGGCTAAAGGCAAGGATATTTATTTTCGAGAGGTATTTCATTATGCGAAGCATGAGATGACGCTGAGAATGGATGCACGAAATATTGAGGATTTTGAAGGTGATCCTATGTATGGGAAACTGAGGTATCGGTTTAATTATCGAAATCGTGTACAGGCGGGCGTGACAATCGGTCGTTCAACGGGAGTTCCTTGGGAAGAAATTGATTATGGTGGATATATTCAACTGAAGGATATTGGACCTATGAAAACTATAGTGGCCGGCAATTATCAGGCGAGTTTTGGTTATGGATTGGTAGTTGGTAGCCCCTTCAAACGAGGAAAAAGTGCCTATATTCAGTCAACTGCTACGACGGATGAAGGGTTGAAGAAATATAGTTCGGTAGGCGATAGTTACAATTATTTTCATGGTGTGGGTGCGACGGCAAGAGTGAGCAATTGGGCAGATGTGAGTGCGTTTTATTCGCTTCGCAAAGGCAAAGAGGAAGCGTGGAATCATGTGGTAGGTGTGAATGCTACAGGCCGATGGAATCGACTGAAAGTGGGCATAACGGCAGTGGAGAATATTGAGCAGCCTACCCCCGCCCCCTCCCTAAATGGAGGGGAGAATTGCGTAGGTACAATAGGTGTGAATGCAAGGTGGAACATGGGTAAGGTGGATATTTGGGGTGAAGTGGCAACAAGTCATGGAAATAAATGGGGAGTGGGCGTGATAACAGGTGTGCGGTATAGACCTATATCGGATTTGAATTTGTTGGCCATATACAGGTATTATTCGCCTGAATTTGATAATGTGTATGCCAATTCGTTGTGCTCATGGTCGAGGATGAAGGATGAGCATGGCGGATATTTTGGAGTAGAATATAATCGATTGAGAAACTGGCAGTTATCGGCATTCGGCGATGTATGGAAAACAGGCTTCGAGACCATGGCACAAGCTGATTTCATACCGCAGAAAGATTACCGTATGCATACACGTTTTCGGGTAAAACGCAAAGACGAAAAAGATACTTATTCGCTGCGGTGGAACATGGTATATAACTTTGGTCAATGGAAAATGAAGACGCAAGCGGATGGCAATATGGTGCAGGCAAAAGGAGCGTGGACATATGGTTGGTCGGTACTGCAAGACGTGGAATATCGTTTTTCTGAAGTACCAATCGTATTGCAGTTTAGAGCGCAAGCGTTTGATGCGAGAGAGTGGAACAATAGGGTGTATATTTACGAAAATGATGTGCTGTATGCGTATGCTATTCCATTTGTGTATGGATTGGGTGGGCGATTTTGGTTGAACGCACGGTATAAGATTAACGATACTTTTTCAGTCTATCTGCGGGTAAGCGAGACTATTTACCAGCGCACATGGGCAATGGAACACGATAAAAAAAGTACGCGCACGGATGTGCACGCACTTTTACGCGTGAAACTTTAAGTTTAAAACTCTATAACAAATCCCGCGTGGACATTGATACCAGCTTGGGCGTAATACCAACAGCAACGGCTATCGTCCATGAATCGGCTTGCCTCGGCACCACCATTGTTGGCATACTTGGCATTGAAGATATTGTTGATTTGGCACAAGAGGCGGATGTTAGGCCATTGGCTATTGGCTATTGGTAACTGGTATTGGAGATTGAGATTCGTAGTAGAATACGCACGAAGCATCGCGTTCTCGTCCTCGGTATTATCGAGGTATTGTTTGCCTACTACATTTGTCTGTATGGTGGCAGTAAATCCAGCTATATCAAAGGTGAAGAGCGACATGGCTGTAATCGAAGGCGAGAAGGCAATGGTGGTAGTGCCTACCACAGAATCCTGCCCTACCCAATTCCAGTTGTCTTGATCGTCATAAAGGTCGATGTATTGATGGTAGTTGAGAATCTTGTTGCGCGATGCCACTACATTCATATCCCAACGCAGCCAATCTGTAATCTTTACGCCTGCTGTGATCTCTGCTCCCATGCGGTAGGAATCTTTGACATTCTTCGTCTTGTAGGCACCCACATCATTGTACTCGCCAGTAAGCACAAGTTGGTTGTCGTAGTCCATAAAATAGAGATTTGCTCCGACTGCAAAACGTGGATGGGAATAGGTGTATCCTAGTTCGTAGTCATACAATCTCTCTGCATGTGGCAATCCAGCATAAGTGTTTGTAGATGAATCAAATACCACATTCTCTTTGTAGTTATTTCGACTAGGTTCTCGATTGGCGATGGCGTAGGAAGCAGAGAGCAAGTGACCACGGTTTTGGTAGGTCAATCCTGCCTTTGGATTGAAGAAATGGAAGTCTACTTTGAGTGGCCATTCGGTCATATCTTCATCGTTCATCCCATTGCGCTCGTAACGCACATAGCGGTATTGCAGATCGGCATAGAGTGAAAGTTTCTCCTGTGCGCGGTTGATAATGCGCCAATTGGCTTTGGCATAGATGTTGGCATCCGTCTTGTGGGCATCGTTGCGGTAGTACTCGTGATTGATTGGCAAGACGAGTGTATCTTCGAGGTAATTGAGCGTACCAAAGTGGTCACCTAGATAGTGGTTGGCAGCACCGCCAAATTGTAAATCAATTGCTTCGGATACATATTTTGCAGAAAGTACTCCGCCAAAGAAGTGATTGTTGAGGTGCTTACGATACATACCATAGGCTTTGTACGAGTAGGGTAATCCCCAGTAGGATAGTTTCTTGCGCTTGTATTGCTCATAGTAACCTGCGCCGTGGGTGTAATGGGCGGTAGCAGAGAGCGACCATTGTGGAGTAAAGCGATGATTGATAGACAACTGCGCATGTTGCTGTGCATAGTTGTCTGTTTGGTTTGGGTAATAGGCTGTGGAATCCGAACCATCTGCTGCGGTAGTAGTGTATTCACCAGCTGGGTTGTAACGACGATCTGCTCCATCAATACCATAAGCGGTGTTGTAATCTACACCATCCCACCCCATACCTGTCTTTTCGCTACCGCCAAAGAATCGCGCAACAACCTGTGTACGATTGCCATACCAACCCAAATCACCATAGTAAGAATACAGGTCGGAGGCTGTGCGGTAGAGGAATCCGTCGGAATTGACCTTCGAGAATCGGGCATTGGCTTGCCAACGATTAGGCAGAGCGATATGCGCACTAACCATCTCGCGGAAAGTATTGTACATACCACCGTTGAAAGCAATAGTGTAATGGCTAAGTGTATCATTTTCACCTGTTTGCATATTTACACTTGCTCCAAAAGAAGAGGTACCATTGATAGAAGTGCCTACCCCACGTTGCACATTGATGGAAGACATGCTACTGGCCATATCAGTCATATTCACCCAAAAGACCGTTTGACTCTCGCTGTCGTTGAGCGGCACATCGTTGAGCGTCATGTTGATACGCGTGTGATCCGTGCCGCGAATGCGGAAATAGGTATAACCTATTCCTAGTCCATCATCGCTGGTGGCAATCAGAGCAGGCGTAGAAGCGAGCAAGAACGGCAGATTTTGCCCCGTATTGCTCTGATTCAACTGCTCATTGTTGAGCGTAGTGTGATTGTTAGTGACTTGCGCCACAGGCGCGTTAACGACTACCTCGTCCAATTCGCGAACGAAGGTAAGGGTGTCGGTGTTGGCAAATGCAACACCTGAGGCAGCTACGTAAGCCGCCAAAAAGATTGATTTTTTCATTTGTTCCCTCTACAGAATTACCTGTGCAGGTTCTATGGGTATGAATCTCAGCCTAAAAGTGAGGCACCCCAAATGTGTTAATAATTATGTTTACTATACTTCCCCCTGCGGAAAAGTGCTGCAAAGGTACAACAAAATCCGCATATATGCAAGTAATAATAGCCATTTGTACTATATTTATTCAATTAGCAATCAGTAGTAACCATAAATAACATACTAATAGACATATAAGTTCCTCGTAATTTTTCTATTGTTCAAAAAAAGTCATTGGACTTGTATATGTACATTTTTTGTCCTACCTTTGCACCCGAAATGCACCTATAAATCTTAGGTGATTCTTAGGTTATTCATAGGTGATTTATAGGTTATTCTTAGGTGATTCTGCAACTTTCACTATAGGATAAGCACTATATGCATAATTCAAAATTCTTAATTCATAACTACTATGGCACAAATTACCCTCAACCATCCCATTGCGGAGATCCACGGCTCACTCAGCAAGCGTAGCAACATCGTCAATCGTCAAAAGAAATACCGTGTCAACGGCCGTGTCATTCACGAAGGCAAGCAGGAATCTTATGCTATCCAAAACCCTCGTGACTGGAAGAAAACCCCTGCCCAAGGAGCCGAACTCGCCAATCAAACTGCTTGGCAAGAGGCATGCCGTCGTATTGCTCAAATCCTGCAAGCAGCCCAACCCGACGGACCAACCGAGCAACAACTCTTCGAGCGCCGTATTAGTCAAATCCCCGACTATTATACCTTAGACGAATCCCGCACATTGCTCGAGGATTTCCGCCGTCGCTATGAAGCTCAATTGCCCAATACCCGTGGCAAACACCCAGACGCCCAAGCGCCCATTGATCCAAAGACTGGAAAGGCAAACAATACGCCCAATTCCCAGCCTTCATTCGCACCATGCTCTACCACCAATTAAGGGCACAATAATCATGTCCAAATTAGTGTTTACAGCAATCCACGAATAAGATTGTGCATTTTGTTCGCATTTTTGCGGACGTCTCTCTCTTAGCCTTATTATCGGTTCAGTGCTCGGCGTTAACTCGCCGAGTATTCCCCACCTTTAAACCTAAACAGTAGCGCCTTGGGCGCGTTCACTAAACAAAAAATCGCAAAACAAGCGATTTTTCTTGCTCAATTCAAAATAATTCTGTACCTTTGCACCGCAAAGCCAAGAAATTGGTTTTTGTAGACATATTTAGAAAAGCGTTTGCTTTATTTGAGGATTCATTCACTTCTCGACAATTTGAATATCACTTCCGAAGATAATGCGAAACGCTCACGTTTTATACGTGGGCTTTCTGCATATATTGGAGTGATATGGGAGTCGAGACCCGAATGAACCAATAGCAGTGGCTCACGTTTTTTGTGTCTATATATCTGAAGAAATAGAGAAAGATACTCTTAAAAACAGGCGTGTTTACTTCCCACGAAAGCCTGATGTAGAGGGAATAAATTTTATTATTATCGCGAGCCAGATGCACAAATAAATCCCAAGGGCATGGGTGAAGAAAATGAAAAAAATGTTTGTTTTAATCGGAATGTTAGTTATGATTAGCGTATCGTCATTTGCAGATCAATCTTGTCCTGTACGAGGTGCAGATGGAGTTGTTGCTGCACTTACATATTCTGACAAACAATCTCATGCAGATGGAAAACTTATAATTGAGGTATCATTGTCAGCACCCTCTAAAGGGGAAACTACAGTTTTTGTAGAAGTTAGAGATTCAGATGGAAATATGCTCGGAACAGCAACCATGATTGTATGCGAAGGAAAACGATCTAATACTCAATGTACTCCAAGTTACCATCACCTATATGAAAACTCTAATTTGAAAAAAGGTGAATACTATTCTCTAGATATTGCAAAAGCAAGTTGTAGTTGGTATTAATACTGATGATTATTAAACTACTTGCGAGGGTTTAACTTTGCCCTCGCTTTTTTGTATATTTTATCATATCTTGTTCAACGTTTATCAATTCTATTCAATTCTCAGGGCGTTATTTTACTCGTAAATATTGGTACAAGAAATAGATTTTTCCATCATTTTTCAAAAAAATCTTATTTTATTTGCGCATTTGCATTATTTATAGTACCTTTGCACCCGCATTCAGTTTAAGGGAAGCCAGTGAGATTCTGGCACAGACCCGCTGCTGTGATTTGCAATATCGTTTGTTCTAAATCTAAGTCACTGGCTAATTGTCAATTGTCAACTGTAAACTGTCAACTGCCAAAGCTGGGAAGGCTGAACAAACGAGCAATAAGTCAGAAGACCTGCTGCATGCTTAGTTGAACACTCTCGTGGTATAGAGTCAAACAACATGCGTAGATTAGTATCCATAGTATTTTTCACACTCACGTGTGTGGCAGCATTCTCTCAAAACAATGCAGCCGATTCCCTTTATCTTGATTCCATCTATAGACATCTTGAGTTAGAAGAATTCATAGTTAGCGCCCGTGTCAAAGAGAAGGATATCATTATCCCTCAAACACTTGCGGGCATACAACTCAAGAAGATGAATGCTCTCTCTGTAGCCGACGCCATCCGCTATTTCTCTGGCGTGCAGATCAAAGACTATGGCGGCGTGGGCGGTATCAAGACCGTGAATATCCGCTCTATGGGTACTAATCACATGGGCGTGTATTATAATGGTATTCAGCTAGGTAATGCCCAAAACGGACAGATTGATCTGGGCAAATACTCCCTCGAAAACATCGAAGAGATCCAACTCTACAACGGTCAAAAATCTGATATCTGGCAGTCCGCCCGCGAGTTTGGCGCTGCAGGTAGTATCTATCTAACTACTCGCCGTCCACGCTTCGCCGAAGGCAAAAACGTGAATGTCAAAGCACAAATGCGTGCAGGCAGTTTCGCACTCATTGACCCAAGTCTCTTGCTTGATGTTAAACTCAGCGAAACCATGTCGCTGACCATGAACGCCGAACTCATCTCTTCCGATGGCAAGTACCCATTCCGCTACCGCCGCGTCACACCTTCGGGCGAAGTGGCTTACGACACTACAGCCATCCGCCAGAACGGCGACATCAACGCCATCCGCGTGGAAGCCGCTGTGAATCACTACTATAGCAACACCGGCTTTTGGAAACTCCAACTCTATCACTACAATTCCGAGCGCGGTGTACCAGGCGCCATCGTCAACAATGTCTGGCGCAATGGCGAACGCCTTTGGGACCGCAACTCCTTTGTGCAAGCCACATGGCAAGACGAACTATTCAACCGTTGGTCCGTGCGCATAAATGCCAAATACGCCAACGACTATACCCGTTATATCAACAACGATGACAAGCTTATCCATGTGGAGAACCAATACCTCCAACAAGAATTATACTTCACCATGGCGCACAAAGTGCGCATCTTTGATTGGTGGGATGTAAGCGCAGCCTATGACCTGCAATACAATGCCCTCAGCATGTATACGGAAGCCCATCGTTTCACCCATTGGCTCAGCGCTGCCACCGCTATCAATATCAAAAACTACCTACGCCTCCAAGCTAGCGTATTAGGGACATTTGTTCAAGATGCTTCACAATCAAACAACTCTGAACGCGAAGCCCTGAACAATACTGAACAGCCTGCAAAGCAGGCGCTGAACACAAAGCTGACTCCTGCATTCTTCCTCTCCTATCGCCCTACACAGCTCGTCGACCTCCGACTAAACGCCTTCTACAAACAGAGTTACCGTTACCCAACCTTCAACGACCTCTACTACACCGACATGGGCAACGCCTACCTCAAACCCGAGTTAGCGAAGCAGCATAATGTCGGTTTGAGTTTCACACAACCTTTCCGCATTGCGGAGCAAAAGGGTTCGGAGTTCCGCCTTAATGCCGATTACTACTACAACCGTATATCCGACAAGATTATCGCTTACCCAAAAGGCCAGCAGTTCCGTTGGACCATGCTCAACCTTGGATTGGTAAAAATCAACGGTTTAGATGTGAATGCGCAACTGCATTTCGTATTACCAAAGAACTTCTACCTCACCGCCAAAGCGCAATACACCTACCAAACGGCCATCGATGTCACCGACCCAAATGACTCCTACTACGGCGACCAGATACCTTATATCCCTTGGCATTCGGGCAGCGCAGTCGGTATGTTTGGTTGGCAAAACGATTGGCAACAGTATAGCTTGAACTATAGTTTCATCTATGTCGGCGAACGCTACAACCAACAGGAGAACATCATCTACAACTACACCCAACCTTGGTATACCCACGATTTGAGCGTATTTGGAGAATGGGAGATATATAAGGTTAAAGGCAAGAGGTTATTTACGCTGCGAGTTGCGCTAGACATAAATAATCTGCTATCACAAGACTATGATGTGATTATCAATTATCCAATGCCAAAGCGAAATTATAAATGTACGGTAAGTATAACATATTAGGTGATAAGACTATAAAGCTATTGGGATATTGGCTAGTGGTTATTGGCTTGTTGAGTTGTCGTACCGATGAGGTTACCTATCCATCCGAGTACGAGGTTTTGCCGATGGAATCTAGAGAAATGAGTAATTTCTCTCCAAACGAGCCCATTGGAATATACCTGCTTAACGAAGGTAATATGGGTAGCAACAAAGCCACTATCGACTACCTCGACTTCTGCAAGGGTATTTATATCCGCAATATCTACGGCGAGCGCAATCCAAATGTCATCAAAGAGTTAGGCGATGTGGGCAACGATATCCAAGTCTATGGCAATCGCCTCTATGCCGTCATCAACTGCTCGCACAAAGTCGAAGTAATGGACTTACGCACCTGCCGTCGCATCGGACAAATTGACATCCCCAACTGCCGTTACATCCGTTTCCACCAAGATAAGGCCTATATCAGTTCCTATGTTGGTCCCGTGAGCATTGACCCCAATGCTCAATTAGGTGCCATCTTCGAAGTAGATACTGCCACACTTCGTGTAACTCGCCAGGTAACAGTAGGCTATCAACCCGAAGAATTCGAGATTATTGGCAATTACCTCTATGTCGCCAACTCAGGCGGCTACCGCGCACCCGACTACGATTCTACACTTTCGGTAGTGGATTTAACAGACTTCCGCCAAGTAAAGAAGATACCTGTGTGTGTCAACCCCCACCGTGTACGCAAAGACCAATACAACCGCCTTTGGATCACCTCCCGTGGCGACCATAAAGATGTCCAACCACAACTGGTGTGCCTCCAACCTTTACACCCTACACCTTACACTCTACACCATATAACACCATTCGAGATGGTGATTGTAGGCGACAGCATGTATTACTACGGAGCGCATTGGAATGATGAAACAATGTCCAACCAAATTACATATGGTGTCTTCAACATCCATGATACTCTTCCTTTTGAGGAGCAGGAAGTTGGCTTATCTCTCATTATCGATGGAACCGAGAAAAACATCAAGATACCGTATGGCATACAAGTCAATCCATATAATGGCGATATATATATTACAGATGCAAAAAACTATGTCTCAAGTGGTCAACTACATTGCTACTCACGCGAAGGCAAACGCAAATGGTCTGTGCGTACGGGTGATATCCCTGCTCACATGTGTTTTGTCTATCGTTAGTTGTGAACCCGACATACCCATGATCAATCTTGGCATAGACGACACTTATGCCATCGAACGCATGCGTACCCTCATTCTCCATCCTGAGTTTCCTGGCGAAACTTATGTATGGAGAATGCGCGATACAATCATTTCTACTGAGCGTGATTTAATTTTTTGTCAAGCAGACACGGGCACATACGAAATACAACTCGAAATAGTGGACAACCAAAATCCTGTAAAACACCAATTCAAGGTAATAGTTTGGGATGAACAAGTAGCCTATTCCCCCTATATTTCGAGAGTATTGGAGTACAATCCTGCCCCTGGGCAGTTTGTTAATTCCATGCCCCAGTACGAGGAGGGTGACACCTACGCCACCATGTTGCAAAAAGTCGCAGAATCCATCACAGGTACCAGCCGCACCCTTATCTCCCTCGGCGCATGGGGTGGATATGTCACTTTCGCTTTCGATCACTCTGTAGTCAATACCCCAAATCAATCCGACTTCCTCATCGAAGGCAACTCTTTCTACGCTTCCACAACTAGCAAAGGTGGCAGTAGCGAACCAGGCATCGTGACGGTCAGCATCGACATCAATCAAAATGGTCTTCCCGATGACCCCTTCTATCAACTTGCTGGTAGTGAGTACTCTAACCCCAACACAATACACCATTATTCCCTTACATACCGCCGCACACCAGCTGACCACATGCCACAACCCGATAAGAAAAATTCCATCACCGACTCTACTTATATCCGTTGGACAGACAATCAAAATCAATCGGGTTATCTGCATAAAAACACGTTCCATACGCAAGAGTATTTTCCTCAATGGATAAGCGACTCCACGCTTACTTTTGTTGGCTCACACCTGCCAGATAATGCTTATGACCCCAACGGGAAAGGCGCATATTGGATACAACAGCCCTTTGAGTATGGCTACGCCGACTGCCACCCTAACGATAGCATTGCTCGCTGTTCGTTTGATATTGACTGGGCAGTTACAGACGAGGGCAATCCTATCTATTTGCCTTGCGTGGACTTCGTGCGTGTTTATACGGGCGTCTTCCAACAATGTGGTTGGACAGGTGAGATTTCCACCGAAATCTCCTTTGCCCGCGATTTAAACTTTCGCGTAGAATAAATCATGATGGTAAATTAACTCTTATTTTTCAATTGCCTTTATACCCTAGACACTCTTACAATTTGCAAATTTTGAGTAGAAAAATTTGTAAATTTGTAAGAGTGTCTAGGGTATAAAGGCGATTGAAACCATACTAATCCTATAAGAATAGTTGCTAAATCACCTAAAAATAACCTATAAATCACCTAAGAATAACCTAAGAATCACCTAAGATTTATAGGTGAATTTCAGCAGCAAAGATCAATAAAGAAAATCAGACTTATTTACCACATTATGATTATTCTTCGCGAAAGTTTAAATCGCGGGCAAAGGAGATTTCGGTGGAAATCTCGCCTGTCCAACCACATTGTTGGAAAACACCCGTATAGACGCGCACGAAGTCCACACATGGCAAATGGATAGGCTTGCCATCATCTGTAACTGCCCAATCAATATCAAACGAACAACGAGCAATG
>JAZKZF010000069.1:0-3993 GCA_045612525.1 Paludibacteraceae bacterium
AAAGAATCACTAAAAAATAACTGAAGAATCACTAAAGAATCACTAAAGATTTATAAGTGCATTTAGAGTAGATAAGAATCATTTGTCTTTTAATAAAATCGCACTTTAAAGTAAACTTCTGCTCAAATCACTTGCATATATGCATTTTTTTCAGTACCTTTGCAGCAATTTGAATGTAGCTATAATATGATTACATTTATCACCTCACTCATCGCCCTTGTGGTTGGATTCGTACTCTACGGTACATTCGTGGAGCGTGTGTTTGGTATTGATGAAAAGGTACAGACACCTGCCATCACGATGGCAGATGGTGTGGACTTTGTTCCGATGAAACCGTGGAGAATCTTCCTTGTACAATTCCTCAATATCGCAGGATTGGGTCCGATCTTCGGCGCGATCATGGGTATTTTCTATGGCCCTTCGGCATTCCTATGGATTGTACTAGGTACGATCTTCGCAGGCGGTGTACACGACTACTTGAGTGGTATGATGTCTATCCGCAAAGGCGGATTATCTCTGCCCGACATTGTCGGCGATGAACTCGGCAAAGGTATCAAACTTTTTATCCGCATACTTTCGTTAGTACTATTGGTGCTACTTACTACGACATTCCTTTCTGGCCCTGCCACTTTGCTACAAGGGCTCGCACCATTAGGTACACTTACCCATAGCGGACACCTAGTACCCATTATTTGGGTATTGATTATCTTTGGCTATTATACATTGGCTACTGTGTTACCAGTAGATAAACTCATTGGTCGCTTCTACCCTATTTTTGGAGGTGTATTGCTGTTTATGGGTATAGGTATCATGGTGGTGATGCTCGGTTGGCATGCAACAGAAATGCCCGAACTCACCGACGGATTACACAATCGCCAGACCAACGGTCTGCCTCTCTTCCCGATGATGTTCGTGAGTATTGCATGCGGTGCTATCTCTGGTTTCCATGGTACACAATCGCCACTGATGGCGCGCTGCGTAACCAACGAACGCCAAGGGCGTTGGATCTTCTACGGCGCCATGGTGGCAGAGGGTATTTTGGCATTGATCTGGGCAGCCGCTGCAGGCACGATGTTTGCTGATCCAGAACAAGGATTATATGGAATAGACGGACTGCAAGCTTTTGCCGCAGCTCATCCGGGAGAAAACATAGCCGCCTTAGTAGTGGATAAGGTTTCTCGTTCATGGTTAGGTACTGTGGGAGGAGTGTTAGCCATTATTGGTGTAATAGCAGCCCCTATCACCTCTGGGGATACAGCATTGCGATCAGCTCGATTGGTTGTAGCTGATTTTCTACACCTAGATCAACGTCCTGTGCGCAATAGAATGATGATTGCGTTGCCATTATTTGCCTGCGTGTTTGGAATGGTATTTGTGGATTTTAATATCGTTTGGCGATATTTCGCATGGACAAACCAGACATTGGCTGTATTTGCACTTTGGGCAGGAACGATCTTCCTATAT
Organism: Paludibacteraceae bacterium; assembly: GCA_045612525.1. Lineage (GTDB taxonomy): Bacteria > Bacteroidota > Bacteroidia > Bacteroidales > Paludibacteraceae > Colicola. The sequence continues at coordinate 1,465 of JAZKZF010000069.1, forward strand.
AAGAACGGGCAAAACACAAAGAAATATCCATACGCATACCTAATTTCGCTGATTCCAGCGCTGTTTATGACCATGGTGAGTGTAAGTTATATCTTTATTGCACCAGAGGGCTTCCACTTCGCAAAGATTGGACTGAGTTGGGTGGCGTACTTGGTGGCAGGTGTCACTACGGTAGCTATGTTGGGTGGCTTTGCCTATTGGACGAAAGTAATTAAGAATTAAGAATATATCTCCTACGGATTACACGGATAAACACAAATATGCAGAACATCAGTGGCAATTAGTGAAATCAGTGGGACGAAAAAGTAAGAATTATGATACAATTTGCATCTTTTGTAATATCTAGTCCGGACGTTATGCAATGTCCGCAGAGCACTATTCCTGAGTACGCTTTCATTGGTCGTAGCAACGTAGGTAAGTCAAGTCTTATCAATATGCTCACGCATAATCCCAAGTTGGCGAAGACTAGCCAGAAGCCTGGAAAGACCTTGCTTATCAACCACTTCCTAATCAACGCAGGCACTGACCAACATTGGCATTTGGTCGATTTGCCAGGTTATGGTTTTGCGCAAGCAGGCAAAAAACAACGCGCGAAACTCAAGACAATGATTGAGCGCTACTGCCTATTACGTGAGGCATTGGTTAGTTTGTTCGTATTGATTGACTGCCGCCATGAGCCACAACAGATTGACTTGGAATTTATGGAGTGGTTGGGAGAACAAGAGATTCCGTTTGCCATTGTCTTTACTAAAGCCGATAAACTCAGCAAAAGTAAATTAGCAATCAATACTGAAAACTATAAGCAGAAGCTCTTGGAAGTTTGGGAAGAATTGCCTCCTATTTTTATTACTTCAGCAGAAAAAGGAATTGGTGAACAAGAGCTTATTACCTACATTGAAGAAATAAACCGTGATATTGCCAATCAAAGTAATTAAGAATCTTGAATTTTGATATATTACATACGGATGATATACGCGTGGAGCATTGTGATGGTTCACGTCGCGACATTCAGCATATCTTAGACGCCTGCCGTGAGGAGCGCCGCCCGTATCTCGTGATTAAGGAACAAGGAACAAAGAGCAAAGACATATCACTTACGACTGATCAGACGAATCAAAATAGTCTTGACTCCTGGTTCTTGGTTCCTGGTTCTTCCATCCTCGTCCCCATCACCATGCTCGAAGAGGAAGTGTATAAGGCAGAGATTTGCACCTATTTAGCTCGTAAGACGGGCGCACACCTGATCCTGTTGCGTGCCAACGACTACGGCAGCAAGGCGATAAAAAACACTCAGCGTATCATCACGCATATCCAAACCATCGCCGAGCGCACAGGCGAAACAATTACTTACGAAGAGCGCGTAGCCAAAGGCGATAGTTTCCATATCCATAAGGAGCTTCACCTAATAGCCTCATTGCCTAATAGCCCCATCGCCTTAGTTCTCCTCACTGCCAGCCGCGAGTATGGACTGGATGATTGGCTCTTTGGTCCACCTGAGCAATATGTCATCCGCCATAGCCCCGTACCCGTGATGTTGGTTAATCCAAGAGCGGACTTATTCTCGTTGTGCGATTAAAGCGCTGATTATTCAACAAAAAAAAATGGGAAGGCAATCGCCTCCCCATTTTCGATATATAGTAATTGTATTATTACTTGTTCAATGCCAACGCTACGTTTACAGCGCAAGCTACGGTGCAACCTACCATTGGGTTGTTACCAATACCGAGGAAGCCCATCATCTCAACGTGTGCAGGAACGGAAGAAGAACCAGCAAATTGAGCATCAGAGTGCATACGGCCCAATGTATCGGTCATACCATAAGAAGCAGGACCTGCAGCCATGTTATCTGGGTGCAAAGTACGGCCTGTACCACCACCTGAAGCTACAGAGAAGTATGGCTTGCCTGCCAATACGCGCTCTTTCTTATAGGTACCAGCTACTGGGTGTTGGAAACGAGTTGGGTTGGTAGAGTTACCTGTGATAGATACATCTACGTTCTCGTGCCAGAGGATAGCTACACCTTCACGTACATCGTCAGCACCATAGCAGTTCACCTTAGCACGTGGACCGTTGCTATATGCTTTGGTCTTCACGATATTCAACTCGCCAGTAGCGTAGTCAAATTGTGTTTGTACGTATGTGAAACCGTTGATACGGCTGATGATCATAGCAGCATCTTTACCAAGACCGTTGAGGATGATACGAAGTGGTTTTTGGCGCACTTTGTTAGCCATCTCAGCAATCTTGATAGCACCCTCAGCAGCAGCGAAAGACTCGTGACCTGCCAAGAAAGCGAAGCACCCGGTCTCCTCGCGGAGCAGACGAGCTGCCAAGTTACCGTGGCCAAGACCTACGAGACGGTCGTCAGCTACAGAACCAGGGATACAGAAGGCTTGCAAACCGATACCGATAGCCTCAGCAGCGTCAGCAGCGTTGGTGCAACCTTTCTTAATAGCGATAGCGGTACCTACCACGTAAGCCCACTTAGCGTTCTCAAAGCAAATCATTTGGGTCTCCTCGCAAGTCATG
>JAZKZF010000070.1:0-5153 GCA_045612525.1 Paludibacteraceae bacterium
AGATTACTATTATAGTACCTTTGCCTATCGTGCTCCAATCGTTTGGTGGGTCTTCGCCCTTGCTCTATTGGCAGTATTGTTTGTCACCGTCTTGACGGTCAGCATCGGCAGCTTCCGCACCGCCACCGAAAACCCCGTGAAGGCATTGAGAACGGAGTAGAGAGTCATTTATATAGAACCTATTTGAACAAATGTTTGCCACTTTGCTGGCAAACATTTGCTCATCTCATAAAAAATTACTATCTTTGCACCCAAAATAAAGAGGGCGATTATATGATCAAATCTCGAATATTAGTAGTTGACGACAACAAGAGCATACGAGATGTGCTCCATGTCTTGCTTGTGCGTCATTTTGCAGAGACGAAGTTTATTCCTTCGCCCAAGACATTACATTCTACGATACGAGAATTTCAACCTGACGTGATTCTGCTGGATATGAACTTCCAAACAGATATCAACACAGGCAACGAGGGACTCTATTGGCTATCCGAAATCAAACGCACGCAACCTAACATTGAGGTAGTTCTCTTTACTGCTTATGGCGATATAGCACTAGCAGTTGAAGGAATGAAACGCGGAGCTTTTGATTTCATCATCAAGCCATGGGACAATGACAAGCTACTTCAAGTCCTCACTGATGCTGGCGAAAAACGTAAAAAGGCTACCAAGAAATCCAAATCCAACCTCTCGCCTAATAGCTCTATAACCTCATCTCCTAAGAACATCCATTGGGGTTCATCTTCTGCTATCCTTGCTATCCGCAAACAGATTGAGCGCTTTGCTCCAACAGATGCTTCGGTACTCATCACTGGTGAGAATGGTACGGGAAAAGATGTGATCGCTAACGAGATACATCGCCTTTCTACGCGCTCTAACCAACCAATGGTATGCGTTGATGCTGGTGCCATCACGGAGACACTCTTCGAAAGCGAACTCTTTGGACATGTCAAAGGTGCTTTTACCGATGCACACGCTGACCATATTGGTAAGTTTGAGCAAGCCAATGGTGGCACACTCTTCTTGGATGAGATTGGCAATATCCCATTGCACTTGCAAGCCAAACTCTTGCGTGCGCTCCAAAATCGTGCAGTCACTCGTGTTGGTGATACACGCGAACGCCCTATTGATGTCCGCCTTATTTGTGCTACCAACTGCAATATCCAACAGATGGTCAAGGACGGAACTTTCCGCGAAGATTTATTCTATCGTATCAATACTTTGCATGTTGAGTTACCACCTCTGCGTGAACGCAAAGACGAGATTGTTCCACTCTCCGAACGCTTCTTGGCAATGTATGCAGAACGTTACCACCGCCAAGTCAATACTCTTTCGTCCGAAGCGCAACAAACTCTGTTGGCACACTCATGGTCTGGCAATATCCGTGAACTCCAAAACTGCATTGAGAAAGCGGTTATCCTTTCCGATGGTAATTTCCTCACAGTTTCTGACTTACAATTACCAATCAGTCCAACTTCTAACAGCCCAGAGGGCGTCCAATATCCTATATCCGACAGCAATGCTGTTGAGCCTCTCGAACTCGTTGAGGAACGAGCCATTCGTAATGCTATGGCTCAGTACGATGGTAATATGTCCCTCGTCGCCAAATCGCTCAACATCAGCCGTCCAACCCTCTACGCAAAACTGAAGAAATACAATATCTAGCATGTATTCACTGACGGTTATATTACTCTCCTGTCTCGCTACTGCTCTTGTCGTAGCTATTCTTGTGTATGTGCTTACTACTAAACATCTCAAGGACAAAACCACCTACATGCTTGATGCGTTGGAGGATAATGAAACCAACTTCCGTTTCAACGAAGACCGTCTTTGGGGACGCGGATTCAATCAGGCACTCAATCGCCTCCATCGCCTTTTTGACAAAGAACGAAATAACATCAGCGAACAAGAACGCTACTACGGACAGATGCTCGACCATGTGCGCACTGGCATCATCGTGCTCGACCAATTGCATGTTAATTACTGCAACCAAGCAGCACGCACATTGCTCGGATTACACTCCTTCCGTAACCTCAACCAACTGGATGACCTATATCCTAACCTTGGCAAGACTTTTGCCTCTCTTTCTTGCAATAGTGAGCAGCGTGCTACTTTTTCTACCGACCGAGGCGAGCGAACCATTACTATGGCTGCCACGGAAGCATTGATCAAAGGCAAAACGGTTAAAATCGTAGCTTTCAATGATATTAGTAGCGACATTGCCGAGAACGAAGAGTTGGCATGGGCGCGACTAATCCGCGTACTTACTCACGAGATTGTCAATACTATTACACCTATCTCGTCTCTCAGTGATATGTTATCACAAGATATTGCAGCAGCTCAACTCTCTCCTGATGAGCCTGCCTATCGCCAACTGGATATGCAAGAATTGGCATCGGGTCTGCAAACTATCTCTACTTCTGCAAAGGGAGTAATTAAATTTGTGAACACATATCGCAATCTCACCAAAGTCCCTGTTCCAGTGAAGACCGCGTTCTATCTGCGTGATCTTGTTGATAGAGTGTTGCAACTTACTGCCAAACAAGTAGCAGAAGTTGGTGCTGAATGTTCTTTTGTAGAATTGACTGAAGATATTCTGTTGTATGCAGATGAGAACCAAATCGCACAAATCTTGGTAAACCTTGTGACCAATGCTTTGCAAGCAGAAGCCACAAAGATCACCATCACGGCTATGATAGACGAGGCTGATGCTGTGATAATTGATGTCACCAACAACGGTTTGGCCATCACTCCTGAAAGTCAAAAACAAATCTTCATTCCGTTCTTCTCTACCAAACCCGAAGGCTCAGGCATAGGCCTAAGTCTCTCTCGTCAAATGATGCGCCAACACAACGGCACCATCCACCTCGCCCGAAGCAACAACCAAGAAACAGTCTTTACTCTCATTTTTAGATAAAAGAGTTGTTGTTCTATTTGGCACATTTTTTGTCCATACTATTATAAATCAACAACAAAAATGGGCTTGATATATTAAAAAACACAAAAAATCTCGCTCGCATTTTGTCATATCAAAAAAAAATTGTAACTTTGCGCGATTATTCTACAATGAACACAACAATGGAAACAAATTTAGGTATAAAAGCGAGTGTTAATAAAGTGGGGGCATTATTGGAATATATATGTAGCCAAATGCCACATATCCATTTGCGTAAATTACTCAAAGTGATATATCTTATTGACGAAAAGTCCGTAAGAGAACGAGCAATACCATTATTGTGGCTTGATTATTATGCATGGAAAAAAGGTCCTGTTGCTCCAAGTATATATGAAGTCAAAGAGGGAGCATTCTCAGATTATGTTACATGTGTAAAAGAGAGTGATACAAAGTGGTATGTATCTGCAAAAAAGAAAAGTCTCTACGCAATAGATAAAGATCTTAAGGCGTTTAGTGCGTATGAGATGGATATTATCAATAGTGTAATAGCTTATTGCAAAGATAAATCTGCAGATGATTTGACAAACGAAACTCATCAAGATGATTCATTGTGGTCACAAACAGTATCTCGACATAATATCGTATTTGATGAAACAGGTCGCTCTAAGTATCCAATATGTTTAAATGATCTGAATGACGCGGAGGGGAAGGAAGTGTATGCCGATGCACTAGATAGCATAATGATGCAAGCCTCTCTAAATTCTTCTCTCCATGTTTGAGCCAGGTATAGTAACATACGGATTTGCAAAAAATATCAGTGACCCGAAAAATAAGTATGCCATTAGCATTTTTCGAGATGGAGATTTGCAAATTTTGATTCATTTTACCACCACGAAAAAGCGAGCAGGTGTGCCAGAGGATCAAATTCACCATGGTATAAATCGTGATTCGGATGGTAATGTAGTATCTTATGTGTTTGAACCGACTGTTGAAGTTGGAGATACCCCTACTGGTGGACGTTTTCATTTTCCTGAACGTACAATTATGCAGTTTGATTATGGTTTTCTACAAGGTGATGACCAGAGATTACAACAGCAATTTGATAATTTGGAAGTGAAGTGTAAATTAGATCCGAAAGAATATGAAAATCTAATTTATGCGATGTATCGTAGCAAACGTACTTCAGAAGCATATAAACCATATCTTGAAGAAGTACTCAAAACAATTTGCGAGTGATATTAGTTTCTGTCACTTTATTCTAGCAGCACCTTTACACGGTGCTGTTTTTAATTAAACAAGAAACAAATCATCATTGTGATCTGCGAATTTATACCATTTACCAATTTATTACGAGACTATAAGAGGTAATCATAACACTGCTAAACCCAGCCAAATCTTGCATTTTTTACACATTTGGAGCAAGGTGTAAGTATTTTTATACTTTTTAGGCAACGGATTCAAAGGAAATAATTTAGAATGATGTCGTAGAACCAAAAAATGAACTGCTAAATCAAAGTAATATGCAAAATCTGCATAATACCTAACACTAGTTGTCGCAAATTTTGCGACAACTGCTTTCTTAAGGGGTCGATTTCGCCCCTCCCACTTATGTTTCCCCAAATAGCAATAGAGCACATGTTCTATTTTGGAACACATGAGTGTCGTGTAATCCCATCGTATTCGATAGGTTCAAACCATCTGATTCTGAAAGAGATAAACTGGTCACAGTTTGTAACTGGTTCCTCTGGAAATCTTATCACAATTGCGATGACATAGTTTCTAATACTCTATGACTAGTCGCAAATTGCGACCAGTTCCTCAGTTCGTTCCATATTGGAACTAACTACTTATTCTAAAATTAAAAAGTGCATTTTTTTGTAATTTTCTTTGAGATACTGACAAGTTTTAGCAGTTTGATGTAGTACCTTTGCAGCAGATTTCAAAAAAATGCAAATTATGACAAACGAGATTGTATTGTACCAACCAAATGATCAAATGTCTTTGGAAGTAAAACTAGAAAATGAAACGGTGTGGCTTAATCGACAACAACTTTCTACTCTTTTTGATCGTGATGTCAAAACGATAGGTAAGCACATCAATAATGCATTGAAGGAAGAATTATATCCTGTTGTCGCAAAATCTACAACAACAGGAAACGATTCGACATCTAATGCAACTGTCGCAAAATTTGCGATAGTTCAAAAAGAAGGTAATCGCGAAGTTATAAGGCAGGTTGAATTTTATAGCCTTGATGTTATTC
>JAZKZF010000071.1:0-15176 GCA_045612525.1 Paludibacteraceae bacterium
CATGCATAGAGGTTGGTGACGATACCATAATCCGACTGCTGTTGCAGCACATAGGTGTATAGCGGCACCAGCATCCAATTGAGGAACTTGCCAACAATCGAAGAAACGCCATAGATAGCAGTCTCTTTCGCCAATATTTTCATTTGTAGGTTACTACTCATTCGAACAATCTTTTTCTCGCTTTTCGGGCAACATTACCATATGCACATAAAACGCTGCAAAGATACTACTTTTTTCTCATTCTGCCAAAAAAATATATTTTTTTCTATTCCTAATATTTAGTTTTCTATAATTTTTGTACCTCAATTTCTAATTCATAATTCAATATTCTTACCTATCTTTCCGCTTTCTTTCTCGTTACCACCTCGTTACCACTTCGATACCATTCCATTATCATCCAGTACTTTCCCCGTACCATGCTACCTATCCTCCGCTCGACGGAGTCCCCGATAACGCTCGCGTTATGGGTACACTTGCGATTGTTCGCCGAGTAAATATTCTTCTATTGCCTCGACTTGTAGTCGAGTATTCTGTTCTTTCTTTGTCCATTAGCCCCGAATCGTATTCGGGTATTTCTGTTATGGTTTTACCACTCAGCGTGACACGCTGAGTATCCTTGCGTTCCTCTTAGCTGTCTAGTGCTCGGCGATAACCCGCCGAGCAAAAAAACACAAGAAAATACGATTTTTCTTGCACACCTGCAAATTTTGTTGTACCTTTGCAACCGCAAACCCAAAGTTTGCAGACATATTATTAGAAGCGTTTACTACGGGGTCCTCATAATTTTAAGCAATGGGGTGTCCTCAGCGCTTGTTTTGGCTTCCTGAAACTTGGAAACTTTCAATCTATCCAAAACAAGAAGGCAGTAAACGCCCTTATGGGATATGTATATCCCGCCCGCAGAGCGTCCTTCGTGGACTGCTCTGTTTGGTGGCATTTCATATTCGGCGTGGGCGTTGCTTGCTTGTTCTTATAGATAAGGTATTCCAAGACCTCAGGAAGAAGAATAAGCAATGGTAAGGTTCCACGCTTTTTCTATATTTACGGGCAGTCAGGAGCCAACTCCCACACAAAAACAAACAAGTATGAAACGAATTTTTACTTTCTTTTTTGCGCTATTGAGCGCATGCACATTCTCTACGTATGCAGCCATTATCGATGGCACCTACGGTGATAACCTCACCTGGACTCTCAACACCAAGGATAGCACCTTGGTTATCTCAGGTACAGGACCGATGACAAATTATTCTTCACGAGCACCATGGTCTGATTATAAATCCTACATCAAGTATGTCACCCTTCCTGATGGTTTAACGAGTATTGGAAATTATGCGTTCAAAGATTGCTCCGCATTGACTTCTGTCACTATCCCTAACAGCGTCTGGAGTATTGGAGTTTGTGCGTTCTGGGGTTGCGATGGTTTGACTTCCGTCACTATTGGAAACAGCGTAACGAGTATTGGAGATAATGCGTTCTATTTTTGCTCTTCTTTGACTTCTGTCACTCTCGGCAACAGCGTAACGAGTATTGGAAGTTCTGCGTTCTATTATTGCACTGGTTTGACTTCCATCACTATCCCTAACAGCGTAACAAGTATTGGGGATGATGCGTTCTCTAATTGCTATAGTTTGACTTCTGTGACTCTCGGCAAAAATCTAACGAGTATTGGAGATGATGCGTTCCATTATTGCTACAACATCCGAGAAGTAACTTCCTATGCTGCTACACCACCTGCGGCTACAAGTTGCGATCTAGATCAAACTGTGTGTACCCTTTACCTCCCAGCGGAATATATTGACACCTATAGCAATACTCTCTGGTGGGAGGACTTCAAAGAGATCCGTGCCATCACCACTACAGCGGCACCAGAGGTATTTGTGAATCCAACCAACCCAACTCAAAAACTCCTCCACAACGGTCAACTCCTCATCCTCCGCGATGGCAAGACCTACACCATCACAGGACAGAGGTTCTAACGAATTTTCATAAAATTACCATCATCCCCAAGAGCGACACCCTTTTTGCGGTGCCGCTCTTTTTTTTTAGGTACTTCAATAAATTTATAGAGATTTTGAGATTTACGCTCCGCATTTTCCTCCTTGTCGCTGGGGTGTGTTGTGCCCCAGCGAAATTGTTGTTGATTTATGTTGTTTGAGTTGTTGTTTAATAATCTTTCTAGTCTGTTCTTTTCCTGCGGTTGGAGAGCTGTTGTGAGGGTGTGATTTGCCTATTTTGGAAGCGTATTACTCTTTTTCAATAAAAGCCGTCAAATACCTGTTGGAGAAGGGTGCTAACCCTAATTATAATTGTTATAGAGATGATGACCATTGTCCGCATAAATGCTCTTCTGTCTTGAATGCAATAGATTTCTTGATTTCTGAAGACTATACAGAACTTCAAAAAGAATTAGAGAGAATAACCCCCGACTCATTTTCACTTTACCACATGCAATTATGTGTCGAGAACAATTTGCGCTATTTCACAAACCTATTGAAACAGCGCAAATTTTGTGAAATAACTAACTCCTAAAGGGTGATTTCTATTAGGTCGTGGGGATAAAAGAAGAAGAGGGCAGAAACCCTCTTCCTTCTTTTTGAGCCACTGGCCGGACTCGAACCGGCGACCCACGCATTACGAATGCGTTGCTCTACCAACTGAGCCACAATGGCAAGAGCATTGCGATTGACTAATGCGAAAATCACGAATGCGGGTGCAAAAGTACTGCTTTTTTGCGAAATATGCAAATATTTTTGCGTATTTGAGGAAAAAATTGTAATTTTGTCGGCAGAAAGGAGAAATAAGTACTATGAAAGTGAATTTTAATACCGTCAGAGAATTTCTCAAGACAACGCTCAATCTGACCAACGATGTGGATATTCCATCGGCAATGGAAGATATACGCTCGAATATCCCATTTCGTGGACCAAACGTATACATCCTCTTTGTGGCTATTATAATAGCCAGCGTGGGACTCAACGTGAACTCCATACCCGTCATCATCGGTGCCATGCTGATCTCACCTCTGATGGGACCAATCACAGGACTCGGACTGGGACTGGGCACCAACGACAGAGAACTGGTGCTGTTCTCCATCAAGAACCTGCTGGTGATGGTGGGAATCAGTTTGCTGGCAGCCACCCTGTACTTTATGCTCACGCCGCTAGAGATAGATAATCCAACCGAGTTATTAGCGCGCACGAGACCTACGATATACGACGTGTTTATTGCCCTGTTTGGCGGTTTGGCGGGTGTGCTAGAGACGGCTCGCAAAGAGAAAGGTACCGTGATATCTGGTGTGGCGATTGCTACGGCCTTGATGCCACCGCTCTGTACGGTGGGTTACGGCATAGCCAATCTGAGTTGGCAATATACGGTAGGAGCACTATTCCTGTTCAGCATCAACTGCAGTTTTATTGCATTGGCGGCATACTTGATGGCGAAGTTCCTGAAGTTCCCTGTGAAGACTGTGGAGCAACATCGCACGAGGTATTTTATCCTATCGTATGCATTGGTGATCCTGCTGGCGGCGACTAGTATATTCACGGGGTATCATGTGATTCGCGAGAATGATTTTACGAAGATGGCTAATCGATTTGTGAAGAAGAATCAGAATATCGGTAAGACGTATATCTATGATTCACAGGTGAATATAGATAGCAAGCCGTATATGCTAGAGTTACGTTTGGCAGGTGAGACACTTAATGAAGACACGAAGGAGATGCTGCTGCGTGATGCGGAGAACTACGGCATCATGCGTTCGCAAATCGTGATACACGAGGATGCGACGGTGCAGGTGGACCGATTCAATGAAACGGAGATCGTCAAGAACTTGATGGCTACCAATGCAAGTAATGTCCAGGTGCGTGACGATTCGATCAAAGTGCTGAATGCGCAGATAGCTCACTATAAACAACAAGAATTGCCAGCCAAGCAGTTGGCAGAGGAGTTGCAAGTGCAACTGCCTAGCATCACGCGTTTGACGTTGGCAAGGGGTACTGCATTGGAGCAGCATGTGGTGATGAGCGAGGAGCAAGTGGTTGTGGTAGTGCATTGCAGCGAGATGCCAAGCGAAGAGGAGAAGGCGAGGGTGTATGAATGGCTGAAAATAAGGTTGCAGGTAGAGGATTTGGAGATGCTATTTGAAGAGTAGAATTGATTGTTAACAAAAATACGCCATCTAAGATGGCTACAAAAATAGATAAAAATCGAGGGTTAATATTTAGAGACAATTATTGACGTACGAACGAATGAGTACAACGAATGAGGCAGATCGTTCGATCCATAAGGCGAGATAAGAATTATAAACGACAATTATTGACAATTCGAGGATAACTTTTGTTTTTGCTCTAATGAAATGCAACAATGTCGCATCTGGAGAGCAAAACAAAATGAGGGTAACACAATAAACTGCTATTTTGGGCGAGAAGGATACATATATATGAGGAGAATATGGATAGGCATATTGCTGGTAATGGCGATGGGAAGTCATGCGCAGCATAGGACTCAAGTGCTGGATAGCGATATCCGCACGCTGCGTATGCGGTATATGATAGAGGCATTAGAGCCATCAGGAACGGTGAGCAGACCCTATTTGGTGCTGCCCGAAAGTGGCGTGATAGATGGTAGCGATGAGGAGAATGTGCTGGAGATCAGTTTTGATGAGATGAGCCACGATGTGAGGCAGTATAGCTATAGGGTGCTGCATTGCCAGATGGATTGGACGGATAGTGGCATCAGTAGCTACGAATATGTGGATGGTTTTACAACAGCGGATGTGATTGATTATGAGCACTCTGTGAATACGCAGCAAGCTTATACGCACTATAGTTTTGTATTTCCGAATGCGGATATGCAGCTGAAAGCGAGTGGCAACTATGTGGTGCAGGTGTATGAGGATGGTGACCAGGATCGAGTGGTGGCTGAGGTGTGCTTTTCGGTAGTAGAACCTCTGGCAGGTATTGCTGCTCAAGTGCGTGCGAATACGGATATAGAATTGAGTGGCAGGTATCAGCAGTTGGATGTGGACGTTCAGACGTCTGGTTTGCCAATCAAGAGCATAGAAGAGGTGACGGTGTTGGTTCGTCAGAATGGTCGTTGGGACAATATGGTGGTGCTGCATAAGCCGACATTTTTTGAGCCGACTCGTCTGCGTTATATCAACCAGAAAGCATTGATTTTTGAAGGTGGCAATGAATATCGTCACTTTGATATCTATTCCACGTATTATGCAGGTAATCATGTGGATAGGGTGCGCTACGTGCAGGGCGAATACCATGCTTTGCTTGAGATAGATAATGTTCGCGGCACGAGCAACAGGAATGCTGGTCGTGAGGGTATGCCATACGTGACGGAGATGGATGCGAATGGTCAATGGTTGGTCAACTGCGAGAAGACGGATTATGTGGATACAGAGGCGGAATATATGTGGGTGCATTTTGTGTTGCCAGTGGAGCAATATGTGATGGATGGGCATGTGTTTGTGGGTGGAGAAGCATTTGGTAATCAGATGAGTGCGCAGAATAAGATGGCATATGATGCGGAGCAGAAATGCTATTATCTGTATGCGTATTTGAAGCAAGGCGGCTACGACTATATGTACTATGTGATGGGCACGAATGGCGTGACGAGTATGCCATTGGAGGGTTCGCATTGGCAAACGGAGAATGAATACAGTATCTGGGTGTACTATAGGCCGTTTGGCGGAAGGTATGATCGATTGGTGGGTTGTAAAGTACTATAATAAATTGAATATTTATTAAAAAATCGGATAAAATGCATAATGATTTGCATGGTCCGATTTTTTTTTGTACCTTTGCACGCTCTTTGTGGTGTATGGTGTAAGTTGTAGAGTAGAAAAAATGTGTAACAAAAGACAAGCATTATGAATACAGGTGGTAAAATAGTGACCAGCGTGGTGAGCGTATTGTTGCTCGCATTGGCGGTATTTGTGTATTTTAAGTTCTTCTTCGTGTATAGCGAGGGCACGAACGAGGGTGATATCAACTATTTCCAACGTGAGGGTTTTATCTTCAAGACCTACGAGGGCAAGATGATTCAGACGGGCTACAACTCGCACAACACGAGCGCTACGATTCAGTCGAATGAGTTTAAGTTCTCGGTAGTGGATGAGCATGTGGCTGAGCAGATAGATAGCAACTCTAGTCGTCAGATTAAGCTGCATTGGAAACGCTACTTGGGCACTTTGCCATGGCGCGGTAATAGCCAGTATGTGGTGGATTCGATCATCTCGGTGAGGCAAGCATCGCCGATGGAAGAAGGGCTATTGGAGATACCATTGCCTGTGGAGAATTAAATAATGAACGAAAATAATTGTACAATAATATGCTAAGTAAACCAGAAGAGAATCTGATCAAGATTTACGAGAAGTCGTTTCGTGAGAATTGGGCATTGGAAGCTGTGACCGATTATGGAACGAGCAATACCCTGACCTATGCACAATTGGCGGAGAATATCGCTAAGGTGCATTTGCTGTTTAAGCAGGCAGGCATTGAGCAAGGTGATAAGGTGGCTGTGATGGGCAAGAATAATACGAATTGGGTGACTACCTTCTTGGCAACAGTGACTTATGGTGCGATCATCGTGCCTATACTGCAAGACTTTAAGGCCAACGATGCGATTCATATTGTGAACCACTCTGAGAGCAAGTTGCTCTTTATCACAGACCTGATATGGGAGAATATCGATGCGGAGCAAGTGCCAGATTTGAAGGCGGTACTCTCGCTCAATAATATGGATATGATCATCAGTCGTTTGCCAATGGAGCAGGCGGTGGATAAGATGACCATCGAGGAGCTCTTTGCCGAGCAATATCCCAATGGCTTTGGCAAGGATGATGTGGTGTATGCAGAGCGCAGCAATGCGGAGTTGGCATCGATTAACTACACATCGGGTACGACTGGCTTTAGCAAGGGTGTGATGACTCCGATGAATGCTTTGGCGGGTAATGTGCTGTTTGGTTTGGAGACGAAGTTGGTGTTCCCAGGTTGTCGTCACGTAGCGTTCTTGCCATTGGCTCATGCTTATGGTTGTGCGTTTGACTTCTTGGCATGTTTGGCAGCAGGTGGTCATACCTATCTGATTGGCCGTACTCCATCGGCAAAGATTTTGTTGAAGGCGTTTGGCGAGGTGAAGCCAACGGTGATCTTGAGTGTGCCATTGATTTTGGAGAAGATCTACAAGAAGATGATTCAACCACAGATATCGAAGACCCCTGTGAGTTGGGTGCTGAAAGTGCCATTGCTGGATCAAGTGGTATTGGGTAAGATTCGTGAGAAGTTGATGAATGCTTTTGGTGATGAGTTCTCGCAAATCATCATTGGTGGTGCGCCATTGAATGCAGAAGTAGAAGCATTCTTGCGTCGTATTAAGTTCCCATTGACGATAGGTTATGGCATGACAGAGACGGCTCCATTGATCAGCTTTACTCCGTGGACCGAGTTTCGTAGTCAGTCGTGCGGTCAGGTGCTCAAGGGCTATATGGAGGCTCGTATAGCGGATGCTAATGCCGAAGGTGTGGGTGAGATTCAGGTGCGTGGTGAGCATGTGATGGCAGGATATTACAAGAATGAGGATGCGACCGCTCAGTCGTTTACCGAGGATGGATGGTTGCGTACGGGCGACTTGGGAACGATAGATGAGGATGGCTTTATCTATATCAAGGGTCGTTGCAAGACGATGTTGCTGGGTCCTAGTGGACAGAATATCTACCCCGAGGAGATCGAGGCGAAGATCAATAATATGCCATATGTGTTGGAGTCGTTGGTGTTGCAGAAAGAGGATACGCGCTTGGTGGCATTGGTTTGCCCAGACTTTGAGGCGGTGGATGCGGATAAGTTGACTCAGGCGCAGCTGGAGACTGTGATGGAAGAGAACCGCAAGTTGGTGAATGCGGAGTTGGCAGCCTATGAGCAGATCAGCATCGTGAAGTTATACACCCACGAGTTTGAGAAGACACCTAAGAAGAGTATTAAGCGCTTTTTGTACGAAGCATAGCTTCGTTGATGGCGGCATAGCCGCGAAGTGGCACTTTTCGCGCGAAAGTGGTCGCCGTTGGCGACGAAAATGGCTAAAGCGTACGTGAGCGCAGCGAGTCACTTTCGTGAGCAAAGCGAACCATAAACGTGAAGCCAATAACGTGAGCAAAGCGAACAAAAAAAATGAACTTGTGTATTGATCAGGGTAATTCGAGGACGAAGGTGGCGCTGTTTAAGGACGGTGTGATCGTGAAGAACCTGTTGTATAGGTCGTTTACGTCGGTAGATGTGGAGCGATTGTTCTCGTTGTATCCAATCGCCAATAGCATCGTATCGTCGGTGGCGAATATGGAGCCGGCTGTGATCAATGCGCTGAATCGATTGTCGAAGAAGTTTGTGCTGTTTGATCACTTGACACCGTTGCCTATCCAGAACAACTATCAGACGCCCGAGACCTTGGGACATGATCGTATAGCAGCAGCCGTAGGTGCAGCATATTTGTGCCCAGGACAGAACTTGCTGATTATTGATGCAGGTTCGGCCGTGACCTATGATTTTGTGTCAGCGGATCAAGGGTATTTGGGTGGTAATATAGCTCCAGGTATCAAGATGCGATTGATGGCCTTGCACCAAATGACCAAGCGTCTGCCGAAGGTGGCAGTGGAACCGGATGCGTTGACGCCATTGTTTGGCAAGAACACCCATGAGGCGATAGCGGCAGGTGTGGTGAGAGGATTGGTGTTTGAGGTGAAAGGATATATGCGGCAATTGAAAGATCAGAAGATAGGTTTTAAGACCTATGTGACAGGTGGGCATGCACCTTATATATTAAATTCGATGAAGCAGAAAGATGTGGTGGGTGAGCCGCATTTGGTGTTGATAGGGCTGAACTGTATTCTGAGTGGGTTATAAAAAGTAGGGGGATTGTAAAAAGTGATTATGAATATAAAAAGATATTTAATAACAGTATTAGCAAGTGTGATGGTAGTAGGTGTGTGGTCGCAGAATGCGACTTCTTCTCCCTCATCGCGCTTTGGTTATGGCGAACTAAATGACAACCTGCCAGGTGCCTATCGTGCGATGGGTGGAGTAGGTACAGGAATGCGTTCGAATAAGGCGATTAACCCAGCTCAGCCAGCATCCTATACGGCTTGCGATTCGTTGACGTTTATGTTTGATATTGCTGGTTCGTTTCTCTATACGAACTATGGTGATATGAATGGTCAACGCAATCGTGTGAATGGTAACTTGGAGTATATCACGATGCAATTTCCGTTGTGGCGTCGATATGTGGCCATGTCGCTAGGTGTGACGCCCTATTCGGCAGTGGGTTATGATTTTGCCTTGTCGGATTCTACGACGTCTGGTCATCAATACACCAAGACATATAGTGGCGAAGGCGGATTCACGCAGGTGTATGGTGGTTTGAGTGTGAATGTGTGCGATTGGGTTGCATTGGGTGTGAATGCGTATTATATGTTTGGCGAGACGACTCAAAAGCGTTCGTTGACTTTTGCTGATGCCAATTTGAAGGGTGTGGAGCAAGGTGATTACTTGCATGTGAATAGTTTGCGCCTGCGATATGGTTTGCAGTTGTTTCATACTTTTGGCAAGCATACGATGGTTTTGGGTGGAATGTTTGAGAACAAACAGCGTTTTTCTCGTTGCGATTATCAGCAAATAGAGAGCAACTCGTCGGATACCGTATCATCTATGGATGCAGGTTTTGAGATGCCGATGATGTATGGTGCGGGATTGAGTTATAGCTACGAGGACCGCATTACGTTGGCATTGGATTATCAATGTCAAGATTGGGCTAATGTGTTGTATTTCAATGAGAATGATGCTTTGACTACTCGTCATCGTTGGGCACTAGGAGCAGAATACCGACATGATCCATCGAGCAGAAGATTTTTGCATCGCATGTATTGGCGTATGGGTGTAAGTTATGCCACATCGTATACGACACAGTTTAAGCAGCCAGTAATGGCGGTAAGCATGGGCTTTGGTTTTCCATTGCGTACGATAGGTACGGTGGTGAACACTACGTTTGAATATGGTAGAAGAGGATTTGCAAGTGGACAGATGAATGAAAACTACTTGCGTTTTGTGGTCAATGCTGCGATTGCAGAGCATTGGTTCTTCAAACGTAAGTTATAAAGTATGAGTGATAAATTATAAACATAAAATATAAAAATAAACATGAAAAAAGTATTATTGATTGCTTTGTGCTTTGCAATTCCAATGGTAGGCTTTGCACAAAAAAAGAAAAAGAAAGGCGCAGAGCCAGAAGTAGTAGCACCCGTTGTCGAAACGATGTCAGATGAAGAGTGCATGGAAAACATTTCGCTCTTTCAACAGAGTGTGAAGATGAAATTGTATGATGATGCGTATGGTCCATGGTTGGCTGTGTATCAAAGTCGTCCAGATTTTGGTAGTCAGATCTACACGAATGGTGCCAAGATTTTGGCATATCGTTATGAGCAAGCTACCGATTCAGCCTTGCGTGTAGCAATCCGTGACTCCATCATGCAATTGCATGATGATCGTATCAAATATTTTGATGATGCACGCTATTCAGATGCCTACGTATTGGGATTGAAGGGTGTAGACTATCTGACATATTTCCCAGAGGATGAGCATGCGATGCCAGCTTATGGATGGTTGAAGGAGGCGGTAACCAGTTTGGGAGCCAAAGCACAAATCAATATGATTCGTAAGTTTATAGAGGTAAGTTACAATATTTATAAATTGGATTCCGATCAGTATGGTGACCAATTCTTGGCAGATTACCAGATGGCATCAGCAGCTTTGGAGCAAATAGCAACAGCAGGTGGCAAGAATGCTACCCATGCAGCAGGTGCAAAGGCCTATGTGGATCGTTTGTATGCAGCATCTGGTGCTGCAGATTGCGGTCAGATGGATGAGATGTATGCTAGTGTAGTGGCAGAGAGTGCAAGCGACTTGGAGAAACTGGGTTCGATCATGAAACTGTATCGTCGTTTGGGATGTACCGAAAGTGATGTATATTTTTCAGCAGCAGAGCATGCTCACAAGTTGCAACCTACTGCAGAGTCGGCTGCAGGTTGTGCACAGATGAGTTTGAAGAAGAGTGACTTTGATGGTGCCGTAGAGTACTACAAACAAGCGCTTACTTTGGTAACCAATGATGAGGATAAGGCAGATTATCTCTATCGTTTGGCCAATGTATATGTATCGCTCAAGAATTACCAACAAGGTGTAAGTTTTGCGCAACAAGCATTGGATATTGATCCAGAGGATGGTCGTTGCTATTTGTTGATGGGTATTTGCTATGCTAGTGCAAAGGTGTCTGATGATCCTATCTTGGCACGTTCGGTATTCTGGGTGGCATGCGATATGTTTGCAAAAGCAAAACAAGTGGATGCAACATGTACCAGCGATGCTAACAAACTCATTGCTACTTATCGCCAATACTTCCCAAGTAAAGAGGATGTGTTCTTCCATAAAGAGCTCAACGAGGGCGCTCCATACCGCGTAGGTGGTTGGGTAGGTAGAACAACCACATGCCGTTCTAAAGCAGAGTAATGATACTTTATAACGAGCGCATATGCGCTTGATATTGAGAAATATTGAAACGAAATAATCTATTACAACTACTGACAGCCAAGAGAATCATGTTGATGGTTCTCTTGGTGTTGGTTGTTGTAGGTTGTCGTCGTCGTGATGTACGTCTGCGTGCAGATGCTATCTCGGATCGAAGCGCTATGGCAGTCTTGGAAGCCAGCGACGTGACAACCATCATCTCCGACTCGGGAGTTGTGCGCTATCGCATCAAAGCACAAACATGGAAGGTATATGATCAGGCAGATACACCTTATTGGGAGTTTCCAGATGGTATCTATCTCGAGAAATTCAATACGCAACTCCAACCAGATGCGAGCATAGAGTCGGATTACGCATTTTACAACGAACCAGCACAGCGATGGATGTTGCGTGGAAATGTCAAGGCGATGAACCTTGAGGGAGAGCAGTTTGAGACGCCATTGCTATTCTGGGACCAACGATCAGAATCGGTGTATTCCGATTCGTCGATTGTCATCACCCGCGAAGCATCCATCATCATGGGAATTGGATTTAGATCGAATCAAGAACTGACCCAATATACCATTCTTCGTCCTACGGGTGTGTTTCCAATCAAAGAGTAGAGCAGTTGGCTCATTGTTATACTACGAGATTACTATGCGATTACTATGTGATTGCATATAATATATAAATAAGTTATGAAATACAGACATTCAATCATTGTACCTTATCAGGATGTGGATGCAACACGTCGATTGCGCCTATATTCGATGGAGAATTACTTGCTCAATGTGGCAGGCAAGGTGGCAGATGAAATGGGGATAGGTATTCCTGTGCTATTACCAATGAATTATACATGGATCATCACGCATATGAATATGGAGATGCAGTATTTGCCCAAGCATGGTGAGGAGATGATTGTTGAGACATGGATCGAACGTAATGCGCATATGTTATCCGTGCGTGATTTCCGTATTTACCAACTGCAATCAGATGGCACAGAGCGATTAATAGGATGTGCCAAGTCCGTTTGGGCAGTTCTGGATTTGACGTCACGCGAGATTGTGAATATCTTTGACCATGAAATCTTCAAAGATGCTGTGGATGGTGAGGTGCTGAATATGGCACGTGCACCACGACTTCGACCAATCGTACTAGATGATATAGAAGATGAAAATGGAGTATCAGGGGAGATTTTGCATGAGATTCAATACTCAGATGTGGACTACAACTGCCATTGCAATTCCTGCAAATACCTTGAGTGGATGGTAAATGCTGTGCAAGCATTTGATAATCAAAAGCCTTTTAGATTAGATATCAATTACGTCAAAGAATTGTATCAAGGCGATGTGATGTATACACGATTTTTGAAAACTGAAAATGCCGTACGTTATCAGCAAGTGGACGAAAATGGAACAACCTGCTGCAATGCTATGATTTCACAAATAGACAACGTGAGTTGTTGATAACTTTTTCGAAACGGAAAACTTTTGGTTGTTGATAAAAATTGCAAGTTGCTCATAGTGAGTGACTTGCTGTTTTATTTTGGACAACTTTTGGTGGCTGTTGGAAACTTTTTTGTTCGAAAAATTTGCATAAGTAAAATATTTGTACTAATTTTGCACTCGATTTTCGCCCTTATATGTAAGGGTGTGGGTGACGAAAAATTGTAACTAATTATATATCATGGAGAAAAAGGTTTATACACAAAAAGAAGCAGAGCAAGCGTCGGTGAGTTATTTCGGTGGCGACGAATTGGCTGCTCGTGTGTGGAGTACCAAATATGCCTTGAAGGATTCATTTGGTAATCTCTACGAATTGACACCAGATGATATGCATCATCGTTTGGCAGGGGAGATTGCGCGTATTGAGAATAAATACGCCAATCCAATGTCGGAGGCAGAGTTGTTTGAATTATTGCGCGACTTTAAGTATATCGTGCCTGCAGGTAGTCCTATGACAGGTATAGGCAACGATTTTCAAGTGGCCAGTTTGAGCAACTGCTTTGTGATAGGTCAAGATGGTAGTGCAGATAGCTATGGTGCGATCATCCAAATTGATGAGGAGCAAGTGCAATTGATGAAGCGTCGTGGTGGAGTAGGCCATGACTTGAGCCATATTCGTCCTCATGGCAGCCCTGTGAAGAACTCAGCTTTGACTTCAACAGGTTTGGTGCCATTTATGGAGCGTTATAGCAACTCTACGCGTGAGGTAGCGCAGGATGGTCGTCGTGGTGCATTGATGCTCAGCGTGAGTGTGAAGCACCCTGATAGTGAGGCGTTTATCGATGCTAAGATGGAGTCGGGTAAGGTGACTGGTGCCAATGTGTCGGTAAAGATGCACGACGATTTTATGGAGGCTGCGATCAATAACCTGCCATATGTGCAACAATATCCAATCGATGCGGAGAACCCTACTTATACTAAGGAAGTAGATGCTGCTAAATTGTGGAAGAAGGTGATTCACAATGCATGGAAGTCTGCGGAGCCAGGTGTGCTGTTCTGGGATACAATCACCAAAGAGAGTGTGCCAGATTGCTATGCCGATCTTGGTTATAAGACCGTAAGTACCAACCCTTGTGGTGAGATTCCATTGTGTCCATACGACAGTTGCCTTCTCTTGGCTATAAACCTCTATAGTTACGTGAAGAATCCATTTACAGCCGAGGCTGCGTTTGATTTTGAACTCTTCAAGAAGCACGTGGCTGTGGCTCAACGTATGATGGACGATATTATTGATCTCGAGGTGGAGAAGATTGAGAAGATCTTGGCTAAGGTCAATTCTGATCCTGAGTCGGAAGAGATAAAGCGTACCGAGCGCGAACTTTGGGAGAAGATATTGGCAAAGACCACCCAAGGTCGTCGTACCGGTGTAGGTACTACTGCTGAAGGAGACATGCTTGCTGCTATGGGATTGCGCTATGGTACACCAGAGGCAACAGCCTTCTCTGTAGAGGTGCACAAGACTTTGGCCCTATCTGCATACCGCAGTAGCGTGATGATGGCTAAGGAGCGTGGTGCGTTCAAAGTGTATGATGCTAAGCGTGAGGAGAACAACCCATATATCCAGCGCATCAAAGAGGCTGATCCCGAGTTGTATGCATTGATGGTAGAGTACGGTCGTCGTAACATTGCCTGCTTGACTATCGCACCTACAGGTACCACCAGTATCATGACCCAAACGACCTCTGGTATTGAACCTGTCTTCCAACCTGTATATCGTCGTCGTCGCAAGGTGAATCCAAATGATAAGAACGTACACGTGGATCTCGTGGATGAGGTTGGTGACAGCTTTGAGGAGTATGTTGTATTCCACCACAAATTCATCACGTGGATGCAAGCCAATGGTTATACCTATGATCCTGCTCATCGTTATACAACGGCTGAGATTGATGAGTTGGTGCAAAAATCTCCTTATTATAAAGCTACAGCTAATGATGTAGATTGGTTGGAGAAGGTGCACATGCAAGGTGCTATCCAAAAGTGGGTAGATCACTCCATCTCTGTAACGATTAACTTACCTAACGATGTGAGCGAAGAGCTCGTAGGTAAACTCTACGAAGAGGCTTGGCGTTGTGGTTGTAAGGGTTGTACGGTATATCGCGATGGTTCACGTACT
>JAZKZF010000072.1:0-31705 GCA_045612525.1 Paludibacteraceae bacterium
AGCTTGATGAGGAGTGGCAAAAGAAGATTTCTAAGATCTACCCTCAAAAGATTTCGGAGGCTGAACCTAAAAATTATGGAGGAAAATAAGTATGGCAAAAATTCGTAGAAACGATAAACGTGAGATGCCAGCATTGAACACTAGCTCATTGCCTGATATCATCTTCATGCTCTTGTTCTTCTTCATGTCAGTAACTTCTATGAAGGAGGTTAACTTCAAGGTTCACTTCACCAATCCTCAAGCTACTGAGTTGACAAAGTTGGAGAAGAAGTCATTGGTTCGTTACATCTATGTAGGTACTCCTACTGCTGAGTTCCGCAAGCAATACGGTGCAGAAACACGTATCCAATTGGATGACGCTTTCGCAGACGCAAAAGAGATTGGTGATTTCATCATCAATGAGCGTTCTTCTATGAAAGAGTCTGACCAAGGTTTGATGACCGTGTCTATCAAGGCAGATAAGGAAACTAAGATGGGTATCATTGCAGATATCAAGCAAGAGCTTCGCCGTGCATACGCATTGAAGATCAGCTACGCTGCTACTCAACGTACTTCCTACTAATCAATAGATTGATATCAACAAAAGTCACCTGTGCCAATTGGTGCAGGTGATTTTTTTGTTAAGTTGCCACTTTTTTTGCTTATTTCAAAAAAAAGTATTACCTTTGCGCTCTATAAACTATAAGTCTGGTAATCGGCCTGATATAACACAATAAAATTTCTAATTAAATGAAACAAAAACTATTTTTTGCGTCTATTATTCTGCTATTTGGAATGCAATCATTAGCAGCCAATCTTGTGATTTGTAAATCAGATGGTACGCAACAGTTGCAAGATATTGCTGTAATAGGTAAACTGGTGTTTTTAGAGAGAAATATAGTATTATTGGACAAGAATGGGGATGTGTTAGCGGAAGAATCTGTGCGTGGTATTCGTAAAATTGTTTTTGCTACTTCAGGAGCTGCAACAGATCATATACAGGATACTAATATCGTAGTATATCCTAATCCTACCCATGATATGTTGCTAATCAAAGGTATAGAGGAGCAAACATTGCGTGTGTATGATATGAATGGGCATTTGCTTAAAATCACAAATGGTACACAAGTTTCCGTTGGCGAATTGACGACGGGGACGTATCTTTTGCAGATAGGAACACAGGTAGTTCGATTTATCAAACAATAAATTAAGCAGAATACACTAGTGATATTTATACAAAAAAGACTGCCAATTGGCAGTCTTTTTTGTGGACTAGTTTGGCTAGAAATACCAACCAAACTAGATATTTGGAAATTAATCCTCGTCTTTTTGTGTAGCCTCGTACTCCTTGATGAGTTTGTCTTGTACATCACCTGGTACGAGTTCGTAGCTCTTGAACTTCATGGTGAAGGTAGCGCGACCACCAGTGAGGCTTGACAATGTAGTAGAGTAAGAAGACATCTCCTTCAAAGGAACCAATGCCTTGAGAGTGGTGAAGTTCTTCTCTGTCTCCATACCGAGTACCATACCACGGCGACCGTTGATGTCAGACATTACATCACCCATGATCTCGCTTGGTACGAATACCTCAACCTCATATACTGGCTCGAGGAGCTTAGGATTAGCGTTTTTGAAGGCATCTGCGAATGCGTTGCGTCCTGCAAGACGGAAGGAGATTTCGTTGGAATCTACTGGGTGCATCTTACCGTCGTAAATGATAACGCGCACGTCGCGAGCATAAGAACCAGTCAAAGGACCTTGCTCGATACGATCCATCAAACCTTTGAGGATAGCAGGGATGAAGCGTGTATCAATAGCACCACCAACGATAGAGTTGATAAGCACGAGTTTACCACCCCAATCCAATGGAATCTCTTGAGTATCTTTCACGTTGATACGATACTCTTGGTTGCCAAACTTGTAAACCTCCTTAACTGGTTCGCCCTCTACATAAGGCTCAACAATGAGGTGTACCTCACCAAATTGACCTGAACCACCTGATTGTTTCTTGTGGCGATAGTCAGCGCGTGCAGACTTGGTGATGGTTTCGCGATAAGGAATCTTTGGCTCCTCGTATTGTACCATCATCTTATCGTTGTTCTCAAGACGCCATTTGAGTGTGCGGAGGTGGAACTCACCTTGACCAGAAACGATGACTTGCTTGAGCTCTTTGGATTGCTCTACTACCCAAGTAGCATCTTCCTCGTGCATACGGGTGAGGAGAGCAGAAAGCTTCTCTGAGTCAGCCTCGTTAACAGGCTTGATAGCACGGCGGTATTTAGGATCTGGATAAGAGATAGCAGGATATTGGTTTTCGCAATCTTTAGCGTTGAGGGTGTTACCAGTACGTGTGTCTTTGAGTTTCACAGTAGCAGCGATATCACCAGCAGCTACTTCATCAACAGGCACGCGGATGCTACCTGCTACAGAGTAGAGTTGAGAGATACGCTCTTTGGTACCACGATCTACATTCACTACATCATCACCTGGACGGAGTGTACCTTGCATCACCTTGAAGTAGTTGACATCACCAATGTGTGGCTCAACAGAAGTCTTGAAGATAAATGCAGAAGCTGGAGCTTTAGGATCTGGAGCAACTTCTTTAGCTTCGGTGGTGATTGGCTTAGGAGCATCTGCTACAGATGGAGTCATCTCACCGAGGAAGCCCATGAGGCGACGGATACCCATGTCTTTGAGACCGCTGGTGCAGATTACTGGGTACATGCTACCCTCTGCGAATACGGTTTGAAGACCTTGCATGAGCTCGTCATCAGAGAGGGTGCCTTGCTCGAAGTATTTGTCCATGATCGTCTCGTCGGACTCAGCTGCCCATTCGAGGAGTTGAGCGCGAATCTCTTCTACAGTAGCTTTCTCGCTCTCTGGGATATCTTTTGCCTCTGGCGCACCGCCTTCTGCTTTCCAAACAAGCATTTTGCCTTGGAGTACGTCGATGGCAGCGTTGAAGTCCTTACCTGCGTTGATAGGATATTGGAAGAGGGTACATTTGTTGCCAAATACCTCTTTGAGTTCGTTGAAAGTACGCTCGAAGTCAGCGTTCTCGTGGTCGCACTTGTTGATAACGAAAGCGATAGGTTTTTTAGCTTTCTCAGCGCGACGGAAGTTGTTTTGTGTGCCCACCTCTACACCACCATTAGCGGTCAGCGTGATGATAGCTGTATCTGCTACGTGAAGTGCTGTGATAGCACCACCGCAGAAGTCATCAGAACCTGGGCAGTCGATGATATTGAGTTTTTTGTTATTGAACTCGATGTTGCAAACTGTGGAAAAAACGGAATAACCGTATTCCTTTTCTACTGGGAAATAGTCGCAGACGGTAGATTGTGTTTCAACAGTACCGCGACGCTTAATGACCCCGCACTCGAAGAGCATGGATTCCATGAGGGTAGTCTTACCCGAGCCACTGCCACCCATGAGGGCAATGTTCTTAATCTCGTTAGCTTGATAAACTTTAGCCATAGACGTGTTATAATTAGATATAAGTTAGTATGTTTTTATGGTCAAATCGGCTTTTGTGAACAAAAACCGACGGCAAAGGTACAGAAAAAAAATTATATATGCAAATGATTGTGCAAAATAGTGCAAAAAAAAGTTGTACCTATCACTCTTCCCTCAAAAAAATAACTATTACCTATCATTTACCAATCACGGGTTTATAACGGGTTCATACGATGTGTTTCACATCCCGTGTTTATCCTATGCTGCACCATTACCACTTCTTTGTTACACGATTATGCGGATCACCTAATCTCCTACTATCCTTATTGCCATATTTCTACGGACTTTCTGTACACATTCTCGTACATCCTCAAAAATCCGCAGAAATCCATTTCAATATCCTTTCTGCCTGAAAATCAATACCTCATTCTTAATTACGCAGTATGGCGGAAGTGGCGGAATGGCGGAAACTTCCGCCACAAGCGCCACTTCCGCCACATCTCGTTTTTATATTTCGCATGTGTTTCTACGGTTTTCAGTTTTCACTTTTCCGTTTTCACCTTTCCGTTTTCACCTTTCACCTTTCCGTTTTCACCTTTCCGTTTTCACCTTTCACTTTTCACTTTTCCTATGTCGAAGGGATAAACACAGCGCGAGCATTTCTGCCCGCGCTTAAGTCTAAATTGTAGTCCGAAGGACGTTCTCTAAACAGTAGCGAAGCGTCCTCTTAACACTAAACACAGATCACAACTCTTGTCCCATTGCGTTGTATGTCTTACCATCGCGCACAATCACTAGCTGACCGTCGCGGATTAACTTTTGGCAATCGGTCATTGGCGATTGGATATCGGATACAGAGGTTGAGACATTGCTCTTTGTGGTGAATTCACCCGTATAGGTAGAAAGAGTGTTATCTTTCTCGTCCTTAGTGGTGATATCGTAACCATAGGTAGTCGCCGCATCCAGACTGGTCACTGTAAAGCGAAGTCCGTTGCCTGTTGATGCGGCATAAGTAACAGGATGGCTACCACTGCGACTTGGAGCAAAGGCAATATTGAGCAATTGTCCTTCTGCGTTGAAAGTCAAGGTGCAGAACACCTTATCAGCTTGTTTAATAACAATTACATAAGTCTCTGCGTTAGGATCGGTAGGCCATGTGATGGTGACAGAAGTAGAGTCAGTATTGATAACTACATCGTCAGTCTCTACCTCTTCAGAAGCGATGCATTGGACAGAAGAGAATTGTCCCCATTGTTCGTGTAATTGGTAATCAGCCTGTGATTCGCATAGCACAAATAGCACAGGATCATCGCAATAGAGAAATGCTTCTTTTCCCAATATAGGCGGTGTCGTCGCAAGACAAGTGACTGTGTTAAGTTCAGAGCAACGAGAGAAAGCAAGCTCTCCGACACTCGCTACGTTTTCGGGGATAGTGATAGAATGAAGCGAATAGCAACGATAGAAAGCACCATCCGCAATTAAACGGGTATCTTTTTTGACGGTATAATTTCCAGAAATATCTCTTTGAGCTTCAATAAGACAATTACTGATATATAGCGCTCCATTATCCCAGTTAGATTTGTTGTTATAAATACCTGTTTCTGCGAAAGCATCCATTCCAATACGACTTACAGTATTTGGAATATCAAGTAATATTAGAGACTCGCATAGTGCAAACGCCGCCTCTCCAATAGTTGTGACGCTCCTTGGAATAGCGAGAGACTTGAGCAAATCACATTCAGCAAACGCCCCCGCTCCAATAGTTGTGACGCTATTAGGGATTGTAATAGATGTTATCGGACAAGCATAGAATGCATTCATTCCGATACTGGTTACATTAGTTGGAATAGTAGTGTTTTTGCAGCCTGCGATGAGTTTGTTAGTAGCCGTTTCTATAATGGCATTGCAATTGTTGCGGCTATCGTATATTGTATTTCCAACCTCTACCGTCATATTAGCAAGAGATGAACAATAGACAAAAGCGATTTCTCCTATATTTATTACGCTATTCGGAATCATAATTGAAGTAAGTGATACACATTCAAAGAATGCTCCTTCTCCAATAGATTTAACACTATTAGGGATGGTAACGGAGACTAAAGAAGAACACTCTTCAAATGCATAATCTCCGATTGCTATTATGGTGTCTGGAATAACGACTGAAGTAGCAGATTCTAAACAATCTACGACAACGCTATCTACAATGCATAATCCATTTTCTTCATAAATAGTAGCACCCCAATATTGATTTTCCTTTGCATTTAGAGAACTATTGTTGATAAATCTGGTAAACGTACAATATTCAAACGCATTTTCTCCTATACTCGTCACGCTTTCAGGTATAGTGATGGAAGTCAAACTACGGCAAAAAGCGAACGCCCAATCTGCAATTAATCTCGTACCTTCTTTGATTATGTATGCACCAGATATGTCATCTTTCGCCTCTATAAGACAATTGCTAATATACAACACACCATTCTCCCAATTGGCTTCATTGTTATAAATACCAGTAGCATTAAAGACATATTTTCCTATGCTCGTCACACTGTTAGGGATGGTGATAGAAGTCAAACTTGTGCAACCTCTGAACGCATCACTTCCAATACTCGTTATGCTATCTCCGATGATATATTCTTCTACTTGATCACCAAATATATAGTACAGACCAACTGAATTGTAGTCTCTATTGTTGAGAATAGCATTTGAATTAAGTGTCACCGAGGTTAGTGAAGAACAGCTTGTAAATGCATTAAATCCAATAGTAACTACACTGCTAGGAATGGTGACAGAAGTCAAACTAGAGCAATCATAGAACGCTCTCTCTGCGAGCAATCTCGTACCTTCTTTGATTATGTATGCACCAGATATATCATCTTTCGCCTCTATAAGACAATTGCTAATATATAACACATCATTCTCCCAATTGGCTTCATGGTTATAAATACCAGTAGCATCAAAGACATTTTCTCCTATGCTCGTCACACTATTAGGGATAGTGATGCTAGTCAGAGATGAGCACCCCATAAAAGCCCTATCTCCTATACTCGTTACGCTGTTTGGGATAGTCACAGAAGTCAAACCTGTGCAATAATAGAACGCCTGAACTCCAATACTCGTTACACTATTTGGGATGGTGATAGACGTCAAACCATAGCAATAAGAGAACGCATAATTTCCAATAGTTGTTACACTATTAGGGATAGTGATAGACGTCAAACCATAGCAATCATAGAACGCAGAATTTCCAATACTCGTTACGCTGTTAGGAATAGTGATAGACGTCAAACCATAGCAACCATAGAACGCACCATCTTCAATGCTCGTTATGCTATTGGGGATAACCGCATTTTTGCAACCAGTTAGTAGTGTATTACTTGCTGTTTCGATAATAGCATTGCAGTTTTCACGACTATCATATATACGATTACCACTTTCAACAATGATGGAAGTTAAATTATAACAACCCGAAAACACACAACCTCCAATGCTGGTGATGCTACTGGGAATAGTAATAGACTCAAGAGAAGTACAACCTTCGAAAGCATATGAACATATAGTTACAGTTCCTTTCTTTATTGAGATGGAAGTCCCTGTAAATTTATCGCCATTACACTTGTATAAAATATCGTTAATATACAACACTTCTTCAGGATAATTCTTGTACCATTCTGTACTCTCAAAGGCATTCACTCCAACATAACTTACACTATTAGGGATAGTTATAGAAGTCAGATTAGAACAACCAACAAAAGCTGAACTTCCAATGCTTTTCATGGTGTTAGGCATAGTAATAGACACAAGAGATGTATTTCCACTAAACCCCATTTGTGCTATTGTATGAGTATTTTCTTTGATTTGATAATCCCCGACCAAACATTTCTTTGTATCAATAACGCAATTACTTATATACAGAACTCCATCCTTCCAATTCGTTTCGTCATTATAAGCTGCTGTATTATAGAACACATTTTCGGATATTTCTAATGCTTCATTTGGAACAATTGTAATAGAAGATAATGACATGCAACTATAAAATGCTGCATATCCAATACTAGTGATAGTGTTAGGTATTGATACAGATGTAAGGGATGTGTTCCAACTAAAAGCACTACTTTCTATAGATGCAACAACATATGTTTTACCTTCGTATTCTACAGTAGAAGGAATTATCAGATCACTCATGCGATATGAAACATTTCTTGCTACAGCTACATATTCAGAATTACCAATAAAATTATAACACAGGTCGCCTGACTCAAAATCATATGCCCAGAGGCTTAGTGAACATAGGGTAAGAACGAGCGTAAAAATCTTTTTCATATGCGTTTTATTTTTAAGAGTTATTTATTTTTTGTTAGTCTAATGGGGCTAATAGGTCCAATAGGAGTTATAATAACACAAAAAGCGTGAACTTTCGTTCGCTTTAATTTGATACTCTGAGGTCTTCGACTACCTAAATCATTCAAATTATGCACAAAAGCCCACGCCAAAAGCGTGAGCGTTCATAGGCTGTGCTTGAATGATTTTGATTTCCTAAAAGTGTCGAAGTTTCAGGGTATCAAGTCTGGGCTTATAACGCTATATTAAATATGTCCTCACTGTTTTACGTCGGTGAGCGACGGTATGTTTACTCGCAAAGCGAATGGGTACTGCTATTTATGTTGCTCTAAGAAGAATTGTTTTTGTTGTTCTATCTCTTGGCGTAACTCTTCTTCTGTAGGCATATATGCATCAGGATTGACTACAGACAGAACTCGACGGAAATGCGACCAGTCCAAATTATGAACACGCGTGTTTACAATCTCCAAATCAGGGAAAGTAAGATAAAACTTCTTATAGTAATCAAGATTTCTCTTACTATATGTATTACCATACAAAGGTACGATTGCTTCGGCAAGATTCTTAATAAGATGAGTGCCATATTCGGCTCTCGGTTCGCCATGCTGTAGTTCCACAACAATTCGTCTGCCAACATTCCAGAAAGTAGCTATACCTGCTTGTTCAACAGCGTTATATGCCTGCTTGCGACCGTTCTCAATAATTTGGCGCACATCAGCAAGAAGTGTGTTGAAAGATTGTGAACTCACGCGTTCACAATCTTGCTGAGTAGTATGTTTGATAATCTCTGATGACATTTTAGGAAATGTCTCGTTTCGACCGCAAAGGTAGTGAATTATTTTGGATTAAGCAAGAAAATAGCGAAGTTTTTCGCCATTGAATGGTTTTAGTGCAGACGGCGGAGAGCATCTTCCTCTTTGGCGGTCATCTGAGCTTTGGTTTCTGGGGTTTTGTCCGCTTGGCCCGTGAGATGCAATAAGCCATGGATGATGATACGGTGGAGTTCGTGTAGGAAAGGTGCGCCTACTTGTTCAGCATTGGTGGCAACCGTATCGAGAGATATATAAATATCGCCGTTCACTCGTGTGTGTGTGGTGTAATCGAAGGTGATGATATCCGTGTAGTAGTCGTGTTGGAGAAACTCTTGATTGACAGCAAGGATCTTCTCGTCGTCGCAGAAGATGTAGTTGAGGTCGCCTATGGAATAGCCGTATTGTGCTGCGGTGCTCTTGATCCATTGTTCGACTTGGCGGACGTCAATGGTTGGCATTTCGATATTGTCAGCGAGGAAGGTGATCATGGGAAGTGAAAACTGAAAGGTGAAAACTGAAACTATAGTTAGGAGAAGAAGATGTTGGCGACGGTGAAAGCGGCGATGACGCCGATAAGGTCGGCGATGAGGCAACATGCGACCGCATGGCGGGTATTCTTGATACCTACGCTGCCGAAGTAAACGGCTAATACATAGAAGGTTGTGTCGGTGGTACCTTGCAGGATGCAGCAAAGGCGACCGACGAGCGAGTCGGCACCGTGAGTGGTCATAGCTTCGATCATCAATCCGCGTGCGCCGCTGCCCGATAAGGGTTTCATGATGGCTGTTGGTACTGCTGCGGAGAGGTCGGGATTGATGCCTACGAGCGAGAAGAGGTGTGCCAGTCCTTGCTCGAGCAGTCCCATGGCTCCGCTGGCACGGAACATGCCGACAGCAACGAGTATGGCAATGAGGTAAGGTATGATACCGATGGCGGTTTTGAAACCATCTTTTGCTCCGTCGATAAATGCATCATATACATTGACTTTCTTGACTGTAGCTTGAATGATAAACCAGCAAATAACGCCTAATAGGATGACCGCTGCGATGAGTGCGGAGGCGGTGGTGAGTGTCTCTTCGGGTAGGCGTTGCGCCAAAATAAGCAAGAGTACCACTAAGGCGGTGAGGGCAAGGAGTACCCCTAACACGACTTTGTCCCATATCTTGATTTTTTGCGCTGCACAGCAGGCGAGTAGTCCGCCGAGTGTGGCGAAATAGGTGGCTATGAGGAGTGGGAGAAAGATGTCGGCTGGGTTGGCAGCACCGAGTTGTGCGCGGTATGCCATGATGGTGGTAGGGATGATGGTTAGTCCGCTGGCACCAAGTACGACGAACATGATCATGGCGTTGGAAGCCTTGGATTTGTCTGCGTTGAGCACTTGGAGTTCGCCCATGGCTTTGAGCCCCATAGGAGTTGCGGCATTGTCGAGTCCGAGCATGTTGGCGGCGAAATTCATGAACATGGTGCCATAGACAGGGTGGTTGTTAGGTATCTCGGGGAAAATGCGGCGGAAGAAAGGTGCAACGCCACGTGAGAGGGTGTTGACTACGCCGCCTTGTTGACCGATATTAAGAATACCCATCCAAAGGGCAAGTACACCTGTTAGTCCGAGCGAAATCTCAAAACCATTTTTCGCAGCAGCGAAGGTGGAGTTGAGTATTTCGGTAAAGATGTCGCCTTGTCCGAAAAAGCAAAATTGCACGCAACCCATGATGACTGCGAGGATTATAAGCCCTATCCAAATGTAGTTTAATACCATAATCGGCTGCAAAGGTACGATTTTTTTTTGATATTTGCAAAAAAAGTTGTACCTTTGCACGATTTATGACATTTAAGTTAGGATTATATCGATTAACGTCGTGGTTGAAGCATCAACTGACAGCAAGGCATACTGGCGGGCATGGTGTGCATTCGCCTTATTTGTTTGAGTGGGTGCGCATGGTGATGAGCGATAAGAATACGTACTATGTCTGGGATGAGATAGAGGGGATACGGCATGAATTGTTGAAGGACACTCGCGAGTTGGATTTTGTGGATTTTGGTAGTGGAAAACTGAAAGGTGAAAACGGAGAGAGGAGACGGGTGTGTGATATAGCGAAGGGGAGCCTAGCAAGGCAGAAAGATGCTCAATTGTTGGCGCGATTGGTGGGGTGGTTAGGTAGACCTATCCTGACTTCCTCAAATGGCGGAATGGCTGGTGAGGTGTCAGAAGATAGCAAGGGGTTGACGATTGTGGAATTAGGGACGAGTTTGGGTGTGACAACGGCATACATGGCGGCTATGGATAGCAGAAATAAGGTGGTGAGTTGTGAAGGATGTCCTGCGGTGGCAGAAGTGGCTCGGGAGAATTGGGATAAGTTGGGCTTGAAGAATGTGGAATGTCGTGTAGGTGAGATAGATGTAGTGGAATTGTGCAGCGATTTTCCGCGCTTGGATGTGGTATTTATGGATGCCAATCATACGTATGATGCGACTTTAAGATATTTCGATGTGCTTGCTTCACATGTGCACGAGAAGAGCGTGGTAGTGGTGGACGATATTCACTATAATGCGGAAATGCAGAAAGCATGGCAGGTGATATGTGCGGACGAGCGGGTGACGAGTACGATGGATTTGTATAGGATGGGATTGGTGTTTTTTGATTCGCATTATTGGCATAGAAATTACAAAATGCGTGTTTGATTTAATGAAACTATCTTCAGGGTATCTTTAGGATATCTTCAGGGTGATGTATGATTAATAAAACTAACTACGATAATGAAAATTTACACGAAAACAGGTGACAAAGGAATGACCTCGTTAGCCTCTGGCAAACGGGTGAGTAAAGCAGATGTTCGGTTGGATGCATACGGAACAGCTGATGAATTGAATAGTTTTGTTGGATTGTTGCGTAATTCTCTAAAAACCAGTGATATGTGTTGTGTGGATAAGTTGGATGAGGAGTTGCATTGGTTGCAAAATCGGTTGTTTGATTTGGGAGCCGTTTTGGCAGGTTCGGACATGGAGTTTAAGGTTGAAAATGTGGGTAAATTGGAAGGTTGGATTGATGAAATGGATGCTGGTTTGACGCCTCTTCGTGCGTTTGTTTTGCCGGGTGGAAACGAGCAGGTGGCGCTGTGTCATGTGTGCCGAACGGTGGTTCGCAGGTTGGAGCGGTTGATGGTGGCAATGGGGATGGATGGTGATGCAGAAGTGTGGTTGTGCTTTGTGAATCGATTGAGCGATTACTTCTTTGTTTTATCTCGATTTGTGGGTGAAGAAATGTTGATAAAGCCACTAATTTGGGAAAAATAGCGAAAAAGTAAAGAAAAATTTGCATATATGGGATTTTTTTACTACTTTTGCGCCCTATTTTGTAATTTAGTGCACATATGCACCCGTTGAATTATGTATTGGACTTTAGAATTAGCTACGAAAATTGAGGATGCTCCATGGCCAGCAACGAAAGATGAGTTGTTGGATTATGCTATGCGTACAGGTGCTCCTATGGAGGTGATAGAGAACCTTCAAGAGATAGAGGATGATGAGGAGATTTATGAATCAATTGAGGATTTGTGGCCTGATTATCCGACAAAAGAAGACTTCTTTTTTGACGAAGAGGAGTATTGATGCTTTGTTGAAAGGAAGTAAGGCGGTATGTTGAAACGCTGTGTTGTTCTTTGCTTAGTTTTGCTCTTGTGCGTAGCTGTGCGGGCGCAGTATGATTCGCAAATAGGACAATACATGTTTATGCAGGCGACTTATAATCCTGCTGCGGTAGGAGATGGTGAGTTGATGCGTGTATATGGTAGCCATCGTATGGATTTTACAGGGATAGATGGTGCACCAATGACAACATATTTTTCGTTTTCTTCGCCGTTTACGATTGGGAAAACGATGCACGGCGCAGGTGTGCGTTTTGTGAATGATAGGTTTGGTTTGTTTTCTAATCAGAGTTTGTATGCGGGCTATGCATACAAGTTGCGATTGGGTAAAGGGTATCTGAGTGTAGGAGCTGATTTGGGTTTTATGAACTTGAGTTTTGCTGTGGATAGTGTGGATTTGGGTGATGGAAATGATGATTACCACGTAGGGAGTGATGAGGCCGTACCGAATAGTTCGGGAAGCAGTGAGAAGGGGGCTTCTGGAATGGGGTTTGATTTGGGAGTGGGTGTGTATTATTCATCAGCAAGTTGGTGGGCAGGTGTGAGTTATGGTCACGTGACAAATCCAACTTTGCAGTGGTCGGATAAGTCGTCGATTAGAGTACGAGGTACGTTGTATGCGGCCGGAGGATATAATTGGCGTTTGAAGAATAAAGATTGGGTGTTGATGCCAAGTGCGATGTTGCAGACAGATTTTAGGGCATGGGATGTGAATATTACCATGTTGGCGCAAGTGCGAGAGCGTTTTCGTTTTGGTCTGGGATATCGAATAGCAGGTAGTGTGAATGTGATATTGGGTGTGGATATTATTAGTGGATTGCAGTTGGGATATACTTATGAGATGCCTGCAAATAATTTGTTGAAAGAGAGTTATGGTTCGCATGAATTATACCTAGCGTATGGTTTTAATGTGTTGAAACCCAAGCGAACGAATAAATACAAAAGTGTGAGATATTTATAAAGAAATCAAGATATGAAATTATTGAAATTATTGCCAATTTTAGTTATTGCATGTTGCATGGTTGGTTGTGGTCAACCTGCAGGCGAGTTGGTCGGAGCAGTTAAGAATTCACAATTTGAAGAAGCACATCCTTATGGTATGGTATTTATGCGTAAGGGCTCTTTTATGATGGGTTCAAATTCGCAATCGGCAGTGTTTACGCAAGATGACAACAACGTGATGGTAACTGTTCATGCATTTTGGATGGATGAAACAGAGATTACAAACAACGAATATCGTCAATTTGTGAATTGGGTACGTGACTCAATCGCTTATACCCTGCTGATGGAAGAAGATGAGTCGTATGCCATTGTAAACGAAAATCAAGATGATGATATGCCAGCGCGTATCAATTGGGGTAAGAAAATCCCATGGGAGAGTCGTTTTGATTCAGAAGATCCTGCTGCAGAAGCGTTGGGTCAGATGTTTTATGACAATGGTCGTGGAGCGCTTCGTACAACAATGCTTCGATATAATTATAGTTGGATGAATGTGGACGAAGTGAAGAAGAACTCCAATCGTTTTGATGTGACCACCGGTGTTTATCCAGAGGGAGCGATTGCACGAGTAGATACTTTCTGGGTAGAGGAAGGTGCTATTTTGTCTAAGACCATTGAGCGTCCTTTGCGTGAGCCAAAAGATGCTCTCACCAATGCTATAATTTGTGTGTATCCAGATACCATGGTATGGGCACGCGACTTCCAGATGTCGTACAATGAACCGTTGTTGCATGGTTATTTTTGTATGCCAGGTTATGCAGAGTATCCTGTTGTGGGTGTAACTTGGGAGCAGGCGAATGCTTTTTGTCATTGGCGCACGAATTTGCTGCAGAATGTTGGCGGTTTGATGACTAATGCATATCGTTTGCCAACAGAGGCAGAATGGGAATATGCGGCTCGTGGTGGACGCAAGATGGCTATGTACCCATGGGGTGACAAGTATGCTCGTGATTCAGAGGGTTGCTTCATGGCTAACTTCAAGCCATATCGCGGTTCTTACTATGATGATAAGGGAGCTTCTACCATGGCTGTAAAGCAATTCTATCCTAACGATTTTGGATTGTATGATATGGCAGGTAATGTAGCTGAGTGGACAGCTTCAGCGTATAGCAGTACGGCCAATGTGAATGTACATGACATGAATCCTCAATACACATATCATGCTCGTAAAGAAGATCCAGATATTTTGAAGCGTAAGGTAGTTAAGGGTGGTAGTTGGAAGGATGTGAGCTACTATTTGCAATGTGGTGTTCGAACATATGAGTATCAATTTGAGAGTCGTTCGTACATTGGTTTCCGTTGTGTTCGCTCGTATATAGGTAATTAAGAATTATAAACTTGTTCGTATAAAATTAGAAGATTATGTCAGAGAAAGTAAATAATCCAGAGAAGATGGGTGCGTGGGCAAAATTCATGCTTTGGTATGATTCCTATCAAGGAAAGAAAGTGGTAGGTATGGTATACTCAATTGGTGCGGCCGTTGTGATTGTAGGTGCGTTGTTTAAGATTATGCACTGGCCAGGTGCTAGTGCTGTGTTGGTTTCTGGTATGGTTACAGAGGCATTGCTCTTTATGATTGGCTGTTTGGATAAGCCTCATGCAGAGTTTCACTGGCATGAAGTATTTCCACAGTTGTTAGGATATGGTACTGATCCTGAATTGCTAAAAGAGTTGGAGTCTCGCCCACGTCCAACGCTGATGGGTGGTGCAGGTGGTGGTGCTTCCGCAAGTGTGCCAGCTTTGAATGAAAAGGAGTTGGAGTCTTTAAAAGCAGGAATAGGTAACTTGGCAAAGACAGCTGCTCAGTTGAGCGAATTGGGTACAGTAGCAACAGCGACTAATAAATTGACAACTAAATTGGATGCTGCGTCAGAGGCTGCGGAGCAGTTTGTTAGTGCAGGTAAGACCATTAGCGAAAAGAGTGACGCACTTGGTTCTGTATATGCACAAGTAACTCAAGATATGCAAAATGTAGCAAAGGGTACCAAAGAATACGAGACCAAAGTGGCAGACGTAACAAAGCACTTGACAAGTTTGAATGCCGTATATGAGTTGCAATTGCAAACCTTGCAAAAGCAAGTAGAGGCATATAAAGCACAAACTGAGAAGGTGACAGGGGCAACAGCACAAGTAGAGGCGTTAACAACTTCTGTTAAACAAATGACAGATGCTGCAGGCAATGCGTTGAAGAGTCAAGAGGCATATGTTGCAGGGGCAAAACAGTTAGCTAATCAAGTAGCTGATTTGAATAAAGTATATGGTAATATGTTGAATGCGTTGTCGTAATGTCGCGCGCGTAATACCTTATTATAAATAGTATGGGTGGAGCGAAGAATTGTCCGGAAACCCCGAGACAAAAAATGATTGGTATGATGTACCTGGTGTTGACCGCCATGTTGGCGCTCAACGTCAGTGCAGCAATTTTGAATGGCTATGTGGCTGTGGATGACAGCTTGCATGCGACCATCATTGCTACGGAAGAAAGTAATCATGAGTCATATGCTCAATTTAAGGTAGCATTGGACCAAAACGCAGAGAAGACTCAGGCATGGTATGATAAAGCCATGTTGGTAAAGCAGACATCGGATGAGTTTTATGATTATGTACAGACATTCAAGGACGAGATGGTTGCAATTGCTGATGGTTCGGATGCTAAGAAAAATGCGACGCTTCGCGATGTAAAGAAGCAGGATGATACAAATGTGCCTCAACAATATGCCATAGAGGAAGGTAATGCAGCAAAATTAAAAGAGAAGATTGTTGCATATCGTGATTTTATGATAGACATTACGGGAGAGAGTCCTGCGTTGGATAAAGAGTTGAGACAAACGTTTGTTACTCCTAGAGGAACGAATACGAGTGGCGATTCCATCTCTTGGGAAGAAAGTCTCTTCCATGAGATGCCGATGTGTGCATGTATTGCAGTGTTGACTAAGTTGCAAAATGATATTCGCCATAGTGAGGGTCGTGCTGTGCGTTACTTGCTGACTCAGACTGATGCTACTGATTTGCGTGTGAATAAATTCAGTGCCCATGTGATTCCTTCTGCAAAATATGTAATGAAGGGTCAAAAATATTCTGCACAAATACTTTTTGCAGCGATCGACTCAACTCAGGCATTGGAGTATTACGTAAATGGTCAGAGGTTGAATAGCCATGGCATATATGAAGTGGTAGCAAATAGCGTGGGAATGCAGAAAATAAAGGGTCAAATTGGCTACATGGATCAACAAGGTGTGATGCAATATTTGCCATTTGAAGATGAATACACGGTTGGTGAGCCTGCTGCAACTATTTCGAATACGGAGTTGAATATTATGTTCCGTGAGTATGCAAATCCATTTTCAGTTTCTGTTCCAGGTATAAGCAATGATTTGTTAGAAGTAAAATGCTCGCATGCTACAATAGATAAACAAAATAATGGTTCTTGGGTTATTACTCCGTTAAAAACATCTCCAGATAGATTGACTATAGAGGTATATGCGAAGATGAATGGCAATTTGTTGCCAATGGGTTCTCAAGAATATCGCGTGCGCCACTTACCAAGACCAACAGCATTCTTTGAGGTTGATGGTACGTTGGTAGATGAGGGAAAGATTTCATTTGTGAAACTTAGAAATCCAAAGAATAAATTTGTGGCATCTTACGGCTCAGAAGGTTTGGTTCAGGCTAAGTTTGAAATTGTAAGTTTCCAGGTTCGTCTACCTTCTGGTACTTCAATATCTGTACAAGGTAATCAGTTTAATAAACGTGCGTTGGATGCTATAAGCAAACTGCAATTGGGCAGTGTCATTACCATTATGTCAATAAAAGCGAAAGGTCAAAATGGAAGTGAACAAACGCTACGAAGTCTTGTTATTGAGTTATAAATAAAATATG
The DNA here is from genome assembly GCA_045612525.1 of Paludibacteraceae bacterium. GTDB lineage: Bacteria > Bacteroidota > Bacteroidia > Bacteroidales > Paludibacteraceae > Colicola. The sequence continues at coordinate 17,108 of JAZKZF010000072.1, forward strand.
ATTATGAAGAAATTATTTTTTGTTATTGTTGCACTTTTGGGGCTCTCTACAGTTCAAGCTCAACATCAAATTAAGTCATTTTTTGATGATATGGGATTGGTACGTATCGAAACTCAAGAATTAGCAGAGTCAGCGGATACGTTAGTGACTGTATTTCACCGAGCAGATGATATTGTGTGGTCACGTGTGGTATATCGTATTGTAGATATGCGTTTTAAGCAAAATTATCAGTTGTACACACCACAATCTAATGATCCTGTCTATAATTCATTGCTCAAGGTCATGTTGATGGCAGTTGCTGATAGTATGCCTGTATATGCAAAGGACGATAATGGAGATCTTCGACCATTCTTCAATGCTGATACAAAGCGAGTAGGTGCAGAGGTGTTTTCACTTTTGGATGTGTATAACTTGACCGACTTTGATGCTGATGAAGAGACTCGAGCATATGAGCGTATCTTGCGATTGGATTCAACACAGAATGTGGAATTTTATGCTGGTGCATTCCCACGATTTGCAAAGAATCAATTGAAATACATGATTCAAGAAGTTGTGTTCTTTGATAAACACTATTCACGCATGTATTCTAAGATTTTAGCGATAGCTCCTATGCATGCAGATAATATTCAAAGTGATAATGCTACTGTCATGGAATCTTTGTATCAACAAATTCTATTTTGGGTGCCATTTGATTCATTCCGTCCATTTATGGCTCAACAATACATCATGCCTAATGGAAATGATACAAAACGTGTAACTTTCGATGAATTTTTTGCACAAAAGTTGTATACGTCGTATGTAGTTGGAACCAACAATATATACAATCGTTTGATACCCGAATATGCGACAACTCCAGAGGAGGTCGTGAAAGAACAAAACCGCATCGAATGGGAGTTGCTTAGTGCTGAACAGGATCTCTGGGAGTATTAAGATTAAGTATTGGGCGGGTTGATAAACCTGCCCTTTCTGCTATATAATGAAACGTCGTAGCTTATTCAATATGTATTTCACCACAACGATTTCAATATCGTTGGTATTGTTCTTGGTGGGATTGGAGTGCGTGGTACTCATGTCTGCACATGAGTTGGTGCGCCATGTACGTGAGAATGTAGTAATGACTATTGTTCTTAACGATATGGCTTCGCAGGAGGATGTAGCGCGTTTGGAGAACTTGATGCGTGTTGCACCATATTGTAATGATGTAGATTACATCTCGCGTGAAGAAGCATTGCAAGAACATATTGATAATCTTGGCGAGGATCCCCAGAAGTTTTTGGGGTATAATCCATTGACTGATGCTTTTGAGGTGAATCTTCAGGCGGAGTATGCGCAAACAGATAGTATCCGAGTTATTGAGCAAAACTTGATATCGCTACCATATGTGGACCAAGTGATCTATCAGGCGGATATCGTAGAACAATTAGACAATAATTTACAAGAAGCTTCGTTAATATTATTGGCGGTAGCGTTGGCCTTATTGATAATAGCGTTGGTTTTGATTAGCAATACCATTCAGTTGCAGGTTTATTCAAAACGTTTCTTAATTAATACGATGCGTTTGGTAGGTGCAACTCCGTGGGTAATCAAATGGCCATTTATTCGCAGAAATATGCTAATGGGAATAGAGGCTGCAGGTGTCGCGTTGTTGATGTTAGCGGCTACGTATTATTATTTTGCAGATCGTTTGGGCATTCGACTATTTGCTTTGACAGAGCAGAATATAGCCATTATTATCGGTGCAGTAATATTTGTAGGTTGGTTTATTACTTTCTTTGCTTCATTAGCGGCAACCAATCGATATATACGAATGAAAACAAGTAAAATGTATGAAATTTAATCTTCCTAAACTCAACGCCATATTAATCGCGATTGCATTGATTGTGATTGTAATTGGTTTTGCGCTTATGACAGGAGCACCTAGTGGTGCTACCGAATACAATCCTGATATTTTTTCTTTTCGTCGTATCACAGTAGGTCCTATGATTTCTTTGTTTGGATTTGTTGTGATGATAGTAGCAATTTTATATAAACCTCGTAAAAAATGAGTTGGTTTGAAGCCTTGATTTTAGGTATTGTTCAGGGACTTACTGAATTTTTACCTGTTTCTTCGTCTGGTCATCTTGAGATTGGTCAAGCATTGTTGGGTACAGCAGGGGAAGAAAACCTAATTTTTGCTATTGTGGTACATACAGCTACGGTATTATCCACACTTGTTATTCTTTGGAAAGAAGTTGCTCAATTGTTCAAAGGAACATTTACGACTCCCCAATGGAACGAGGATAAGAATTATGTAGCCATGATCCTTGTTTCTATGATTCCAGTTTTTGTTGTAGGAATGTTCTTCAAGGAGCAAGTAGAGGCATTCTTTGGAAATGGCCTGTTGCTTGTAGGTATCTGCCTCTGCACCACTGCTGTATTACTCTATTTCAGCGAATGGTTGAGCAAACGTCGTGCCGGCTTGGGCCATGAGGTTGGTTATAAAGATGCGATTATCATTGGTCTTTCGCAGGCTATAGCAGTATTACCTGGTCTAAGTCGTAGCGGAACAACTATCGCAACAGGTTTGCTTTGTGGAGTAAAGAAAGAGAGTGTCACGAAGTTTTCTTTTTTGATGGTGTTGATCCCTATTTTGGGTGAAGCCTTCCTTGAATTATTAGATCTTTTGAGCGGTGAGGTCGTTAGTTCTTTGGGTATAGTTCCTATGGTAGTAGGTTTTGTGGCAGCATTCGCTTCTGGTTGTTTGGCATGTAAGTTTATGATCAATATAGTCCGTCGTCAAAAACTAATTTATTTCGCCATCTATTGCCTGTGCGCAGGTGTTTTGTCTATTGTATATGAACTTTGTTGAGGGGGAGATATTAGCATTTGACAAACCCTATCGTTGGACTAGTTTTGACGTGGTAGGTAAAGCAAGATGGTTGTTGTGTAAAAAGTTAGGTGTAAAAAAACTCAAAGTTGGTCACTCAGGAACACTTGATCCTTTAGCTACTGGGGTGGTGGTAGTGTGTACGGGAAAAAAAACTAAACTCATCGACCAATTGCAAGCACATAAAAAGGAGTATGTGGCTACTCTACAACTAGGTGCTACAACACCTAGTTTCGACCTAGAAAAAGAAATAGATGCTACTTATCCCACAGCACATATCACGCGTGCATTAATTGATGAGGTTATTCCCACTTTCGAGGGAGAACAGTGGCAAGTTCCTCCGATGTTTTCGGCGGTGAAAGTGGATGGCAAACGAGCATACAAATTGGCTCGTCAGGGGGAAGAAGTAGAGTTAAAAGCAAAACTACTCGTCATAGATGAGATTGAAATACAAGATTTTAATGAGCAAACCATGCAACTCACATTGCGTATTGTTTGTTCGAAAGGCACCTACATCCGTGCCTTGGCACGAGATATTGGTCAACGCTTAAATAGTGGTGCACACTTGATCGCTTTGCGCCGAACAAGAGTAGGGGATATTGGCCTGGATGATTGTATAACATTCGAACAATTTACAGATTTGATTGATAATGAAATTAAGTAACTTCAAATTCAAATTACCAGAGGAGCAAATTGCTCAGTTTCCAAGTCGCTTTCGTGATGAAGCACGTCTGCTAGTACTGCATGCTAAGACAGGACAAATTGAGCATAAGATGATGAATGACTTGGCGTCATATTTCGAAGAGGGAGATGTACTCGTTGCTAATGATACCAAGGTCTTTCCCGCTCGCTTATATGCTCAAAAAGAGAAGACGCTTGCTAATATCGAGGTGTTCTTGTTGCGTGAGTTGAGCCACGAAAATCGTTATTGGGATGTGCTAGTTGATCCAGCTCGTAAGATTCGTATTGGTAACAAACTCTTCTTTGATGAGGATGCAACAATTGTTGCTGAGGTTATTGACAATACCACTTCACGAGGTCGTACTTTGCGCTTCTTAACAGATTATGAGGGAGATGATTTCGTGCAACATCTATACGCAATGGGTAATGCTCCATTACCTAAATATATCCGTCGCCCAATGAGCGAGGAGACTTTGGAGCAATACGAAGAAGTTTTTGAAGATTTGCCAGTAGATGAAATGGATAACGAACGCTATCAAACTGTCTTTGCTGACAAGATAGGTGCAGTAGCTGCACCTGCGGCTGGTATGCACTTCTCCAAGAATCTTCTCAAGCGCCTCGAAATACGTGGAGTAGAAACTTATACACTTACATCTCACGTTGGTTTGGGTAACTTCAAGTCGGTAGATGTAGAGGATCTCTCGAAACACAAGGTGGAAAGTGAACAAATTATCATTCCTCAAACGGTAGTGGATGCTGTGCATGGTGCGCAGCAAAACGGCCGACGTATTTGTGCTATTGGTACTGAGGTAATGCGTGCTTTAGAGCATGTGGTAGGTACCAATGGACAAATCAAGGCATACGAGGGATGGACCAACAAGTTTATCTATCCGCCCTACGATTTTACGGTGGCGAATGCATTCTTCGTGAATTTCTATATGCCACTTTCTACCCAACTAATTATGGTTGCTACATTTGCTGGAATTGATGTGGTAATGAAAGCATATCACGAGGCGGTCAAAACGGGGTATCGATTTGGTGACTATGGTGATGCTATGCTCGTACTCAAGGATTAACCTGAAGTACGCTTTTCCAATAGGTAGTTATAACTACGAAATAGCCGTACAATGACATGAAAGTTCGTATTGATGAGAGTTGGCGCCAAGTCTTGCAACCCGAATTCGACAAACCTTACTTCGAGTTGCTCACCAGTTTTGTGCGCCAAGCCTATCGTACGACCCAATGCTTTCCCCCTGCAGGACAGATTTTTCGTGCCTTTGATCTTTGCCCATTTGACAAAGTACGTGTGGTGATTATTGGTCAAGACCCGTATCATGATGTCAACCAAGCCCATGGACTTTGTTTCTCTGTGCAAGAAGGGGTACCCGTACCACCTTCGCTAGTGAATATTTATAAAGAACTGAGTCGTGATCTCGGTAAACCGATACCAACGTCTGGTGACCTTACACATTGGGCAGAACAGGGAGTGCTTTTGCTCAATGCCACGCTTACAGTACAAGCGCATCGTGCGGGTAGTCACCAAGGAAAAGGATGGGAGGAACTTACTGATGCTGCGATACAAGCACTTAATAAGAATCGCTCTAACATAGTCTTTATGCTCTGGGGGAGTTACGCTCAACGCAAAGGACAATTCATTGATCGCCGTCGTCATCTTGTTCTCACTGCAGTTCATCCAAGTCCGCTTAGCGCATATCGTGGTTTCATCGGGTGTGGACATTTCTCCCAAGCAAATACCTATCTTCAACAACATGGTCAACAGCCAATTAATTGGTAATTCCTAAATCATAATTCATAAATTATGAAAACCCTTCTCCTCATAGACGCCTACGCGATGATTTATCGTGCATACTATGCCTTCATTCGTGCTCCTCGCATGAATTCACGTGGCGAGAATACATCCGCTATCTTTGGCTTCGTTGTTACCTTTGAAGACTTGCTCAAGCGCCTTAAACCAACTCATATTGCAGTTGCGTTTGACCCTGCAGGACCTACATTCCGTCACGAAGCTTTTGAACAATACAAGGCGCAGCGTCAAGAAACCCCCGAGGATATTCGTTGGGCAGTCCCTCGCATCAAACATATACTTCAAGCTATGAATGTTCCTGTGTTGGAAGTTCCTGGTTACGAGGCTGATGATGTGATAGGAACAATTGCTCATAAGGCAGAGAGTGATGGGTTCGAGGTATACATGGCAACTCCCGATAAGGATTATGGTCAGTTGGTTACCGAACATATTTTCATGTATCGTCCTCGCCATACAGGAGGTTTTGAGAAACTTGGACCTCAGGATGTGTGTGAAAAATATGGTTTACAATCACAATTGCAAGTTATAGACTTACTTGGTCTAATGGGTGATAGCAGTGATAATATTCCTGGTTGTAAAGGTGTAGGAGAGAAGACTGCCGTACAACTTCTCCAACAGTTTGGCTCTATTGACAACCTTCTTGCCAACACTGACCAACTTAAGGGAGCGCTTCAACGCAAGGTGCAAGAGCAGGTCAAGGAGATTCAATTCTCGCGTTTCTTGGCGACTATCAAAACGGATGTTCCTATAGAATTTAATGCGCAAGCGCTTGTCTGTCAAGAGCGTGATTGGGAGAAACTTATATCGCTATACCGAGAATTGGAATTCAACTCCCTGCTTAAGCAGGCGCCAATAGAGAGAGCTAACTCAAAGGCAAAGTCACCAAAGAAAATAAAGGTAGAGGAGGCAACATTGGACTTATTTGCTGATATGTCAGTTGCATCAACGAAAACGCAAGAGCAAACACCACCAACCGACAATACTGAAGCAAGATTAGTATCCTATCTTCTCAATCCGGAGGTGGCATATAATCCCAATCAACCTATTCAATGGGATGCTATTAAGGCGGATCCCTCCCTATGGAATCTCTACCAAGAGGTAGAACTCCCCCTCGCCAATGTGCTTCGCGAGATGGAGCAAGTGGGTGTGCGTATCGATGTGCCTATGCTTAAGCAGGCAGAGATTCAGCTCAATGAACAACTACAGACATTAGAGCAGCAGATATATACTTCTGCGGGGACAACCTTCAATATCAATTCCCCCAAACAAGTAGGTGAGGTCCTCTTCGACCAGCTCAATCTAGATGCCAAGGCGAAAAAGTCAAAGACAGGTCAATATTCAACCTCAGAAGAGGTCCTACTTGCACTCAAACCTAAGCATGCTGTGGTGGGTTTGATACTTGATTATCGTGAACTCAAGAAACTTATTTCTACGTATATTACTGCCCTTCCAAACTATATAGACTCTACTACAGGGAAAATCCATACTACATATAATCAAACAGTTACGGCAACAGGCCGCCTGTCTTCTTCTAACCCAAACCTCCAGAACCTGCCTATCCGCAGCGAGCGTGGACAACTCATCCGCCAGGCGGTTATTCCGGATGATGGTTGTCTTATCCTCTCTGCAGATTATTCGCAGATAGAACTACGTTTGATGGCGCATTTCTCGCAGGATATCCACTTGGTGCAGGCCTTCATTACGGGGCAAGATGTTCATGCTGCTACTGCTGCCAAGATTTTTAATGTGTCTATTGAGGAGGTCACCAAAGATCAACGTAGGCAGGCCAAAACAGCCAATTTTGGCATTATCTATGGTATTTCTGCCTTCGGTTTAGCGCAACAACTCGACTGCTCACGTGCCGAAGCTAAGGCGCTTATTGATGGCTATTTTGCGGCCTTTCCTGGGGTAATCGATTATATCGAACGTCAGAAACAGTTTGCTCGTGAACACGGATATGCCGTTACGCTCTTCGGGCGCAAAAGGTATCTGCCTGATATTTTGTCGCACAATGCTACGGTACGGTCTTTTGCGGAGCGCAATGCGGTCAACTCGCCTATCCAAGGTACTGCTGCGGATATTATTAAGATGGCCATGGTAACCATTCATAACCGTTTAAGGAATGAGGGATTGAAGGCACAAATGATCATGCAGGTTCATGATGAATTGAATTTCAACGTCCCAATCGATGAGGTTGATAAGGTACGTGAGATAGTTGTTGATGAGATGCAGAATGTGGTTCATCTAACTGTGCCGCTGATAGCTGATTGTGGCGTAGGGAATAATTGGTTACAAGCTCATTAATATTAGATAATAATTATCACGATGGGATACAGACTTTTAACATCCAATGAGATTACATTGTTGCAAAACCAAGGTTGTACGGCAACTGACTGGCAGGCGATTGAGGTAGCAGAGAATTTTGACACACAATATATTCAAGATGCCCATTTCTCAGGACATAATCGCTTGGGACTTTTTATGAGCGAGACTATCTTGCCTGGTGGTTTGAAGGTACATGCAGGTATTTATCATGCCACGCTGCACAACTGTGAGGTCGGCGATGATGTGCGACTATATAATGTGCATAATTACATAGCAAACTATCGTATAGGTCATAATACATGTATAGAAAATGTAAACGCTATTCTCGTAGATGGACGCACCGCTTTTGGCAATGGCGTGCGTGTACCGGTGATGAATGAGGGTGGAGGACGAGAGATTCCTATTTTTGACCACCTATCGGCTAGTCTTGCGTATATTCTAACGTTGTATCGACATCGTCCTATGATGATTCGTCAATTGGAGTTGCTGATTGATGCTTATGCGGATAGTCAAACTGCTGAGATGGGCGAGATTGGTAATCATGTTCGCATTATCAATTGCGGTAGTATCAAAAATGTGAAGATCGGTGATTATGCAGAGTTGATAGGTGTCAGCCGTCTCAAGAATGGTTCTGTCAACTCCAATCTATATGCCCCAGTCCGCTTGGGTAGTGGTGTCAAGTGTTCTGATTTCATCGTTTGCTCAGGTGTTAAAATTGACGATTCTACGTTGGTAGACAAGTGTTTTGTAGGACAGGGCTGTGTGTTTGACAAGCATTATTCGGCGAGCGAGTCGTTGTTTTTTAGCAACTGTCAGGGAATGCACGGTGAAGCATGTGCAATCTTCGCAGGGCCATATACGGTTACGCACCACAAGTCAACCTTGCTGATTGCTGGTATGTTTTCGTTTTTAAATGCAGGTTCGGGCAGCAACCAGTCCAACCATATGTATAAACTTGGTCCTATTCACCAAGGTATTGCTGAACGTGGAGCCAAGACAACGAGTGATAGTTACTTGCTATGGCCAAGTAAGATTGGTGCTTTTTCTCTCGTGATGGGTCGTCATACTCACCATGCCGACACTTCGGATCTACCCTTCTCGTATCTCATAGAAAATAACGCAGATAGTTATCTTGTACCTGGTGCCAACCTCCGTACCGTAGGCACAATTCGTGATGCCCAGAAGTGGCCTAAACGTGATAATCGAAAAGACCCTCACAAGTTGGATCAAATTAATTTTAATCTTCTTAGTCCATATACGGTACAGAAAATGTGGCGTGGTGCGGAGATCTTAGACGAGTTGTGTGCTATTAGTGGTGAGAATACAGATGTCTATGGGTATAAAAACTGTAAAATTCGCAATTCTTCGCTTAGACATGGTCGTGAGTTATATCGGATTGGTATTCAAAAGTTCTTGGGTAATAGTCTGATCAGTCGTTTGGAGCACCATACGCTTCGTACGATGGAGGATGTACGTGCCGTATTGCGTCCAGATAGCGAGATTGGATTGGGAGATTGGGTAGATTTGGCAGGTATGATTGCACCTAAGCATGCGGTAACAACACTATTGAATGAGATAGAGCAAGGCAATCATACCATTCAAACCATCGAGTCGCGTTTGAACGACATGCATGCAAACTATTATTCCTACGAATGGACTTGGGCTTTGCAGCGATTAGAGCAAGTATGGGGATGTAGTGTGGAGCAAGTGACGTTACAGCAGATTCGATCGACTATATGCGAGTGGCAGGCTGCTGTTGTTGCTTTGGATAAGATGGTTTACAATGACGCTCGCAAAGAGTTTGATTTGAATAGCCAAACTGGTTTTGGTGTAGATGGCGACCGCAAGCAGATGGAGGCGGATTTTGAGGAAGTTAGGGGTAATTTCGAATCGAATTCTTTTGTCAAAGCCGTCTTGGAGCATATTGAACGTAAAACAGAACTAGGTAATAAGATGCTGAAGATTTTGGATACTATACAATAAGATATTGTCTCTTATCTTTTGCTAAGCACAAAGAAATAGGATATAATCATTGGCATATGTAATACAATAAAACAAGCACTCAGACGAGTGCTTGTTTTATTGTATTATTTCTTGAGGAATAGTATACAACCAAGATGTTATAAGTATTCATATACAGAGTTCGTGGTGTTTTAACCATTGCATCATTCGTAATGTTGAAACAAAAAGTCGTTGTATGGATAGCGTTGAATATGAATCGCTTTGATGCGATCATAGAACAAGGATTTTAGTTCATCAATATTCGTTTTTTGACGCGCAGAAATAAAGATGCAATCATCATGAAGTTTAGACATCCATGTGCGTTGCAACTCCTCAAGTGAAATGTTTTCTCGTTTTATTGGGGTGAGATCATCCTCCTCTTTTGGTGTGTAGGTAAAGGCATCAATCTTGTTAAACACCACGATACGAGGAATTTGTGCAACAGTCTTCTCGGTTTTCTTATTGGTCTTTTGTTTCTTTGACCAAGGGTCTGCTTCTTTGATTTCTGTCTGTTTGGTGAGTAACTCGTTGATAGTTTGCTCCACTACCTCATATTGTTCCTCAAAGTTAGGGTGAGATATATCCACTACGTGGATAAGCAAATCAGCTTCTCGGACTTCATCCAACGTGGACTTGAATGACTCTACTAAATGGTGAGGTAACTTGCGAATAAACCCTACTGTATCGGAGAGTAAGAATGGCAAATTCTCAATGGTCACCTTGCGGACCGTTGTGTCAAGGGTAGCAAAGAGTTTATTCTCTGCGAAGACCTCAGACTTACTGATTAGATTCATGATGGTGGACTTGCCTACGTTGGTGTATCCCACGAGTGCTACACGCACCATTTTACCACGGTTTTGGCGTTGGGTAGCCATTTGGCGATCAATCTTTTTGAGTTCCTCACGAAGAAGAGCAATACGTTGACCAATGATTCGTTTATCCGCCTCAATTTGTGTTTCACCCATACCACGGCTGGTGGTTCCACCACCGCGTTGGCGGTCAAGGTGCGACCACATACGGGTCAAACGAGGGAGCATGTATTGGAGATGTGCCATCTCCACCTGCGTTTTCGCATAGGATGTTTGGGCACGATGGAGGAAAATCTCCAGAATGAGGATTGTGCGGTCTATTACACGTACTGGCTGCTTATGATTATCCTTAATTTCATTTTGATTGTGGGCATTCAGTGCCTTTTCTATGTTACGTAACTGACGAGGTGATAATTCATCGTCAAAGATGACCATATCAATAAAATCATCGGTGTCTGCAAAGCGTTGGATATATTCGTTGATTTCTTGCAGTTTGCCTTCGCCTACATAAGTGGACGTATTTGGATAGTCAAGGCGTTGAACGAAACGCTTGACGCAGTTGGTGTTGTTGGTGTCGGCTAAAAAAGCTAACTCGTCCAAATATTCTTTTGTTCGTTCTTCGTTTTGGTTTGGGGTAATAAGTCCCACCAATACTGCATTTAGTTTTCCCATGTTGAACGTATAATGTTTATAGCGCCACTTGGCAGCCGATATTCATGTTGAGTTTCTGATTTCCCGCTTGCTCAATAGGTAGGATGAGGTTGTCTTTGGTTACTTGATATGGATTGAGCATCACGTTAGCAAATGTGGTGAGGGTAGGGGATATACTAGAGGTAGTTGAGAATGTCCATGATTTCTGTAAGTTCAGTCCAATATGGCAAACAGCAAAATTGCCTTGGTAAGCGGTGTATAGACTTTTTGCAGGGGTTATACCCACACGAGCATCTAATTGCCAGTTCTCACCCAATACAAAGTCATACCCTAACTCGATATAAGTAGAATATGCACGGTGTAGGTTACCTGCTTGGTCTATATATCCGTCTCGTCCAAATGTGCGACTTGCCAATAATATGCTAAGTGGCAACTTATCGCTGATACGATATTTAATGCGCCACTCGCCGGTAGTGCCTCCTCCACCAGGAGCATGGTTGTTCATGTCAAAAAAGCGTGAGCGTGTGCCATCTGCATAACAATCAAAGTAATACATATGGATGTAGTACACACTTAATCCCCATCGGCTAAATCCAATGGTAATATCCACTTCTGGGTTGAGGTGTTGGAAAGTCCAATCTGTAGCACCAACATTCCACCACATATTAGCGAAAAGACCTACGTAACTTATGGTGGCATCTGCTTGGAAACTTAATCCGCCACAGTTGAGTCCGCGCCAAATATAATTGCTATTGATACCTGCCGAAACAGACCAGTCGAGGCGATGGTCTTTTTCTACCGCGCATAGTGTTGTAGCGAGTGCGAACAGATATACTGATACGATAATACGTAATAAAGAGGTGCGCATGCTTAATTATGAATAACGTCGTTCATTTTCTTTTCCCAATCCATGAGTTGGTCTTGGCAGAAGGTTAGTAATTGCTTAGCTTCCTTTGCAAGTGCCTGGTAAGCATCCATACTAAGAGCTGTGGATTGTTCTAATTGATTGACAATCTGCTCGATGCGTTGTATGGCTTGGTCGTATGTTTTATTTTCCTTTTCCATTAAAGATCACTCCTATGGTGTGAAACATGATTTTAATATCTAGTTTGATAGACATATTCTCTATATACACAATGTCATAATTGAGTCGTCTAACCATCTTGTCTAGCGTGTCGGTGTATCCTACTTTGATAGGTCCCCAACTGGTCAGTCCGGGACGAATCTTATAGATCATACAATAGTATGGAGCTTTTTCCTCAATTTGATTGATGAAATATCTACGTTCAGGTCTTGGTCCAACAATAGACATGTCCCCTCGAAGGATGTTCCAAAATTGTGGCAGTTCATCGAGTCGATATTTTCTCATCCATCTACCTACTTTCGTGATGCGTGGGTCGTTGTCTGCACTAAGTTGTGGAGTGGCACTCTCGGCATGTAGGCACATGGTTCGATATTTGATGATCTCAAAAGGCAATCCATGTAATCCAATGCGCTCTTGTCTATAAAATATAGGTCCATCACTAGATACCCGAACCAGTAGTGCTAGTATGAGATATAGTGGCAACAATAGTACTAGCATAATAGCCGACACTGCGATATCGAAGGCTCGTTTGATGCAAAGTTCAGTATCACTCATTTTATGTTCTGTGATATGAATTAGAGGTTGATCAGACACATCATCAATCATAGCAGCACCAGTGAGCATGTCGTAGAGGCTTGGTACAATAGAAATCTCTACATTGAGTGGGTAGAGGCGATTGATTAGTGTGTAGATCGTATCCTCTTTCGTCTTGGAGTTTAAGTCCAGTATCACCTCGTCATATGGTTCGATACTGTGTGCTTGTTCAAAGAGTTCGACCTCTTTCATGTTGTGGATAGTGTAAGTCCTTGGTGTATCGCTATCCAATTTATGTGAGATGAAAGTAACCAACCAACGTGGAATGTAACTGCCCAAGAATTGCAATGCAAACAACACAATCAGTGACATGAAATAGCGCTCATATTGTGTGACTGGATCGTCAATGATAAAGATGAAGAATGCACCCAATGCAATGATAACTGCAGAAATGAACGTGCGAAGTAACTCACGTAGGTAGGGTTTGCGCAACGGACGGAGATAATACCCCGAAAGATAGTAAATGATGATACAGCCAATAGGGTAAGCTATCAATGGTGTGTAAAAATTAAACATAGGTATGAATACCGTATCGACAGAAAATACCCTACCATCATAAACCATCCAACGAAAAATGAGAAAACATCCCCAAACTAACAGCGAGGAAAGAATATCTACGAAGATATATAATAGTTGTTGCTTTTTGCGTCTATTCCAATATGTCATATTATTCTCGGATAATCGTTATACGTTCTTTTTCATCAATTTTAATAATAGATGATGGTTGCTGTGGCGTATGGTCATTTCTTCGAAATTGACAAACATAATCCACTTGCTCAAGTAGTTCAGGTGCTATATCTTGAAATAACTTAGCTGCAGGTTCTCCGCTAAAATTGGCAGAAGTGGATACGATAGGACGTCTAAGTTGCTCGCACAATGCTTTAGTAAATGGCTCTGAGGTAATGCGAATACCTATACTACCATCTTCCGCCAATAGGTTCGGTGCGAGATTACGGGCGTTGGGGTAGATAATGGTCATGGGGCGTTGGCCTTCGTTTGCCTCAAGGAGAATCCATGCGGTTTCTGGCACTTGTTGCATATAACCTTGCAATTTACCAGCACCATCCAATAGTACCAACATGGCTTTACTATCCACACGCTTTTTTATCTCATATACGCGTGAAACGGCATCGGCATTGGTAGCATCACAACCAATACCCCATACTGTATCAGTAGGGTAGAGTATTACTCCACCTTTGCGAAGCACTTCGAGTGCGTGTTGCAAATCTTCTTTATCGTAGCGCATTTCCATACACGGTGCAAAGGTAATGAAAAATTGGCAAATATGCAAATTTTTAAGGGTTAAAGGCAAAAGGTTAGGGGTTAAAGGTAAGGAGATATATAAAAAAAAGAAGGATTGTCCTCTCGACAACCCAATCTCTTACTTAACCTTAAATCTAATACCATGAAAAACACGATGCAAAGGTAGTGCTTTTTTTCAACTCTACCAAATATATTATGCTAAAAATATGTTTTACAGCATGTTTTTCGATTTTTTGCAAAGTCAATTATGCAAAATGGCGGTATTTTTGTCAAAAATTTTGATATTTCGAAAATTTGTAGTAATTTTGTACCCGATAAAATTTGCGTCAATAGGCAATTGGCACAAAATTTGCAAAGAAATTAAGTAAAAAAACAACAAAATAACCTTTTTAATTAAACAATGAAACAATTAGATTTGACCCAGTACGGCATCGTAGGTACAACCGAGATCGTACACAATCCTTCTTACGAAGTACTCTTCGCAGAGGAGACAAAAGCA
>JAZKZF010000073.1:0-35233 GCA_045612525.1 Paludibacteraceae bacterium
GGAACGTTCACCTGACGAGCCAAAAGGATGTGCTCACGTGTTTGAGGCATAGGACCATCAGTAGCAGCTACTACGATGATTGCGCCGTCCATTTGAGCAGCACCAGTAACCATGTTCTTTACGTAGTCAGCGTGACCAGGGCAGTCAACGTGAGCGTAGTGACGGTTAGCAGTTTGATACTCAACGTGTGCAGTGTTGATAGTAATACCACGCTCTTTCTCCTCTGGAGCATTGTCGATAGAGTCGAATGAACGGAGCTCAGAAAGACCCTTAGCTGCCAATACAGTGGTGATAGCTGCGGTCAAAGTAGTTTTACCGTGATCAACGTGACCAATTGTACCAATGTTCACGTGTGGTTTCGAACGGTCAAATTTTTCTTTTGCCATAATTCTAGAATAATTTTTTAGTTATTAACGTTAATACTAATGTATCTTATTACTTTCTTTCTCTACACACCGCAATACTCCCATCTATCGGAAGTACCTCACGGCATTATGTGTCTTGAGCTAATGGCGGGAGTTGAACCCGCGACCTCATCCTTACCAAGGATGCGCTCTACCACTGAGCTACATCAGCAACACGAACCCTTGTTCGCCACTGCTCGAAAAATACGAGCGTATAAATAAAAATTGAGCGGAAAACGGGGCTCAAACCCGCGACCCCCAGCTTGGAAGGCTAGTGCTCTATCGACTGAGCTATTTCCGCGAATCAACCACGACTTCCGCGACGGTTATTTTTTTGTGGGAGCAGATGGATTCGAACCACCGAAGGTGAAAACCAGCAGATTTACAGTCTGCCCCATTTGGCCGCTCTGGAATACTCCCAATGTTTATTTCAAAGTTCAACTTTTTTGAGCCTCTTGTCGGATTCGAACCAACGACCCCGAGATTACAAATCACGTGCTCTGGCCAACTGAGCTAAAGAGGCGGGTCTTTATCGCTTTTTTGCCACACCTTTTTACACGTCGGCGGAAAAGCGGTGCAAAAGTACTGCTTTTTTTTCAACTGACCAAATATTTTTCAAAAAAAATGCATTTTTATCTTCTTTTTTCACAAAAAGAGGGGCAAACTCGCCCCTCAAACACAATTTTTCTCATTCTTTTTATTTATCTTTACGTTTTTCCAACTGTTTCTCAATCGCCTCCAAGCAATCATCTAATCCCTCCTCAAATGTATCGCACACTTTTTGCGCAAACAACTCTGCTCCTACTCCCACTACGCGCACGTGCGTTTCCTTGTTAAGATTCGTTTCGGGCTTCACCACTGTCATTTGAATCTCCATCTCTGCGGACTCTGGGAGCAACTTCTCATAGCGTTTAGTTTTCTTCTCAATGTGTTTCTCGAGGCGTTCAGCCATCTCAAAGTTCACAGCTTTTACGTTCAGTTTCATAAGTCCTCCTTTTTTAATTGGTTAAGTTGATATTATTTAGTTTAGATGTTTAGGGGTTCAGAAGTTTAGGAGTTATCTACCAACCACTGCCCCAAAACCCTATTCTTTCTTCTTTCTTCTCGGGTGCGCTGCATCATATGCTTGCTTCACCTGTTCGAAGGTTGTGTGGGTATATACTTGTGTTGCCTCTAAACTAGAATGTCCTAATATGGTTTGTATGGTACGTATGTCTGCCCCGTTGTTCAACATTGTTGTCGCAAAGGTATGCCTCAATACGTGTGGAGAATGTTTCTTTAGCGTACTTACATCTCCCATACGCGCGCGAACTATATTATATATTCCTGCGGCTCCAAATGGTACCCATTCGCCATTTCTTTTTTTTCGTACAAGAAACGTGCCAATGTTATTGTTTCCTTCCAACACCTCTTGTTTTACTAGCAAGTAATCCTCTATTAGCTTTGCCAGCTGCTCACCAATCGGTACGATCCGCTCTTTTCTGCGCTTTCCAAACACCCTAATCTTTCGTCCTGGCACATCTACATCCTTATCCTCCAATGCTGCCAACTCTGCTCGGCGCATACCTGTTTGGTAGAGTATTTCTACTAATAGATAATCTCGCATTGCCTCCAGCCAATCCTCTTTGTCCATCCCCTCTTCATAATTAGGCACCTTGTTTTGCTCCTTGAACGCCTCCATTTCGCTCTCTCGGAAGAAGATGGGTAGCGGCTTATCGGCTTTGGGCACAATCACTGTCCGCGCGATATTCACCTTTACGAGTCCTAGTCCGAGCAAAAATCGGTATAAACTCTTCACGGCCGACAATCGTCTCTTCACACTGCGCGGCGACTGCCCCGCATCCAACATATGCATCATCCACGCCTTTACATCCCCAGCATCTAACTCTTTTGGATCAAAGTCCTCTATTGTCCATCCTAGAAACTCGCACCATGCTCGCAGATCATCCCCGTACTCTTTCACGGTGCGTGGCGAGTAGCGTTTTTCTATCGCAATATAATCCAAAAATCTCCTTATCATATACACAAACCTCCCCTTGGAGGGGAGGCTTAGGTGGTGGGCTATTTTATTTCTTTGCCGTGCTCAGCACTACCCTCAAACGGGAACAAACCGAACAATTCTGCATCTATCCTATCTGTGATGTGGCGAAAGTCTTCGGGATTGTTGCCAAATTTTATTGTATCGCCATCTACAATAAGTAACTTGCCCTTGTAATCTGCAATCCAGTTCTCGTATAGCTCATTCAGACCTTGTAAATAGTCAATACGCATGCTTGCTTCATACGCGCGACCGCGTTTCTGAATTTGTGCAACCAAGTTTGGGATAGTGCTGCGAATATAAATCATAAGGTCTGGCATCTTCACCAGCGACATCATTAGGTCGAACAAGTCGCGGTAGTTATCAAAGTCGCGGTCGGACATATACCCTTGACGGTGCAGGTTGGGCGCAAAGATACGCGCATCCTCATAGATGGTGCGATCTTGGATGATATATTTATCCTCTTTGGAGATGTCCACCACATCCTTGAAGCGTTTGTTCAAGAAATACACTTGCAAGTTGAATGACCAGCGGCTCATATCCGCATAGAAGTCCTCGAGGTACGGATTAAACTCCACACTCTCAAATCGTGGCTCCCAACCATAATGTTTGGCGAGCATGTTGGTCAGCGTCGTTTTGCCGCAACCAATATTTCCTGCTACTGCTATATGCATAATTCTTAATTTTAGACCGTTTTACTGTCAGATATTAGACCGCCTTTGGCTGTTAGACCGCTTCGCTGTTAGAATCTAGAAGTTCTCTGCCGAGAACAATCCAAACAACTCCGCATCAATCTTATTCACAATCTTACGAAAATCCTCTGGGTTGCTCTCAAAATCCAATCCGTCGCTCTCTATCACCAGCACTCGGCCTTCGTATTGATTGAAGATAAAGTCTTCGTATCGCTCATTCAAATCACGTAGATAATCCAACTGCATCGTCTTCTCATAATCTCTGCCTCGCTTCTGGATTTGCGCTATCAGCGATGGCACTGATTTTCGCAGGTAGATCATCAGGTCGGGCAACTTCATCAAGCGCTTCATGTGCTCAAACAACTCCATGTATGTCTGGTAATCGCGCTCAGACAAGTCGCCACGCTTATAATTATTGGTC
This sequence comes from Paludibacteraceae bacterium, assembly GCA_045612525.1. Taxonomy (GTDB): domain Bacteria; phylum Bacteroidota; class Bacteroidia; order Bacteroidales; family Paludibacteraceae; genus Colicola. The sequence continues at coordinate 3,556 of JAZKZF010000073.1, forward strand.
ACAAACACATACACTCCCTCAAAGATACTTCGATCCTGCACCACTGTGTGGCCTACCTCATTGATGCGGAGCATGTCCTTGAAACGCTCTTTCAAAAAATATGTTTCTACTGCAAATGACCAACGTTCAATATCGGTATAATAATCCTCCAAGTACGGATTGAAACTCACCGATTCAAAGCGAGGTTCCCATCCATAATACTTGGCCAACATCTTCGTCAATGTTGTCTTACCCGCACCAATATTTCCTGAAATTGCTATATACATGATTTTCGGTGCAAAGTTACAAAAAAAAACAGACATACGCAAGTATCCACAAACTTTTTTACCAATAAATTTGCATGCATGTGATTTTTTCCGTACCTTTGCACATTATTTTGTAACTCAGTAGAGAATAAATCTATGACTAAGACACGCAAAATCATCAATGACCCTGTATTTGGTTTTCTCAGCATACCAGATGGTGTGCTTTTTCAAATACTGCAACATCCATATGTACAAAGACTCAATCGCATTCGTCAATTAGGATTAAGCTTCTTTGTCTATCCTGGGGCCATGCATAGTCGATTCCTCCATTCATTGGGTGCAATGCACCTCATGCACGAAGCCATCACATCCCTCCGAGAGAAAGGCATTGAGATTACCGAACAAGAAGCCACCGCGGCTATGGCTGCCATCCTTCTTCACGACGTTGGACACGGACCCTTTTCGCACATTTTTGAAGAAGCAGGCATGTTACCCAGTGGCATGAACCACGAGGATATTAGCTTGATGATGATGTATGAAATTCGTGATTGGTTCTCCTCTAGCCTGATTGCATTACCTAAGGAACGAGCAGAAGCAGCATCTATCATGAATTTGGCTATCCATATTTTCAAAGACGAATACGAAAAACATTTTCTTCATCAGCTCATATCTTCTCAATTGGATGTGGATCGCCTTGACTACCTCTGCCGCGACTCATTTTTCTGCGGAGTAACAGAAGGCAGTGTGGCTAGCGCACGCATCCTTAAGATGATGAATGTAAAGGACGGACGCTTGGTGGTGGAAGCCAAAGGCATATACTCGGTAGAGAAATTCCTCGTGGCACGTCGTTTGATGTATTGGCAAGTTTACCTCCACCATACTAGTGTTGCTGCCGAACAATTACTCATCAAGATCCTCACTAGAGCTAAACAATTGGTTAATAGCAACGCAGAACTATTTGCATCGCCAGCACTAAAGTATTTCTTGCTAGGTGCTGCAAATACCAAAGATCTGCTAAAATGGTATGCAGCATTAGATGATTCTGACTTGCTGTCAGCGATTAAAGTATGGACAAATAGCGGAGACAAGGTCTTAAGTGTATTATGTGAGTGCTTTACCAATCGTCAATTGTTTAAAGGAAAATTATTAGAATCGTCACTTACAAAGGAAGAGCAAGAGACGTTGCGCAATGAGTATGTAGCACGTTTTGGTGTGAGCAAAGAGGAGGCGGAGTACTTCTTTGTAGAACATGTCTCTACCTCAAATACCTATAGCGAGAAAGGCGAAGCTATTGATATTCTCCACAAAGACGGTTCGGTACGTGATATCGCTGAAGCATCAGAGATGCTTAACATGGAAACTTTGACATATAAACCACAAAAGATTTATCTATTTCATCTAAAATAAGATTATGGAATTTTCTGCACAACAAATAGCCATGCTGCTTGGCGGCAAAATCACAGGAGATGCCAATCGCAAAGTCTCAGATGTCGGTTCTATTGAAACGGCAAAAGAAGGACAACTCACTTTTCTTTGCGATGCAAAATATATTACTCATTTGCCTTCTACCAACGCTTCTGTCGTACTCATGACAGACTCTATACCTTTTGAAGGTGATACACAAGCCACAATTATCCGCGTAGAGAATGCACGTGCTGCGATGGGACAATTGCTTGCTCTCGTGGCAAAAGCCATGAACCCTGCCAAGCAGGGCATTGAGCAACCATGTTTCATTAGCGAAGGTGTTGCTATACCCGAAGATGCATATATCGGTGCATTTGCCTACATTGGCAAGAATGTGCGGCTCGGCAAAGGCGTACAAATCTACCCACACACCTACATCGGCGACAATGTAAAGATTGGTGATAACACCATCCTCTACTCGGGCGTGAAGGTGTATTACAACTGCATCATCGGTCAGGATTGTATCCTTCACGCAGGCGTAGTTATAGGTAGCGATGGATTTGGCTTCGAACCCGATGCAAAGGGCATAAACCAAAAACTCCCGCAGATTGGCAATGTCATCATCGAAGACGATGTAGAGATTGGAGCTAACACCACCGTCGATCGTGCCATGATGGGTTCTACAATTATCCGCCGCAATGCTAAACTCGACAACCTCGTGCAAGTGGCACACAATGTGGAAATAGGCGAAAGCACTTTCATGTGTGCTCAAGTTGGTGTAGCAGGTTCCACCAAAGTAGGCAGTCATTGTATCTTGGCAGGTCAGGTAGGCGTAGCAGGCCATATCACGATTGCGGACAACTGTGTCTTTGGCGCACAATCGGGTATTGCTAACCATGTCAAGAAACCGGGCATGTACCAGGGTTCTCCGATCATCGACGCCATGAACTGGCGCCGAAGTGTAGTAGGATTCAAGCAATTGCCTGACATCATGAAACGCCTGCAAGAATTAGAGAAGAAAATTTAATTCTCGACTATTCGGTAAAATTCAAACATCAACAATAACACCAAGTTAATCGTTTACAGTCGCATTCTAAAAAACAGAAAGCGAGGAAATATCAGCGCAATATCAGCACATATTACGCTGATGTTGCGCTGATGTTAAACAAAAGACCTTCAGCATGTTTTAAGAAAGAACAAACTACACTTTATCACACAAAACAACGTGTTGTTCGGAATCGGAGTAGGAAAATAATTCTGCAAATTACGGGACATTACTTGCGTATTTGCTTTTTTTTTTGTAATTTTGCACCGTAATTTATGTAAATAGGCGTTTAAGCCATTTTTTAAACAAAATTGCAACATTTAGATTATGAAACAACATACACTACAATCCCCCTTTTCCTTTGAAAGTAAAGGATTGCATACTGGATTATATATCCATGCGACATTCCTTCCTGCAGAGGAGAATACGGGTATTCGTATTTGTCGCACTGACCTCGAAGGACGACCTACCTACGAAGCCATTGCTGACTATGTGACTGCCACAGAACGTGGTACCGTACTCGAACGTGGTGCGTGGAAAGTATCCACGGTAGAGCATGCGCTATCTGCCCTCTACGCCATGGGCGTGGATAACTGCCTTATCGAAGTGGATGGACCGGAGATGCCGATTCTTGATGGTAGTGCGAAATATTATATCCAATCCATCGAAAAAGTGGGCCTGCAAGAGCAAGATGCCGAACAAAAAGTGTTCGTTGTTACCGAGCCCATCGAGTACATCTCCGAGCGAGGAAACAAGATGGTCATTCAACCCTGTGAACACTACGAAGCTGGGGTAACAATCGCCTATGATAAAAGTGGTATATTGCGTGAACAATCAGCTGAAATTCATGACCTTGCCGACTATAAACGCGAGCTCTCCGCTGCACGCACCTTCTGCTTTGTGCGCGAGATAGAACCACTATTGCGCATGGGACTGATCAAAGGTGGAGACCTGCAGAATGCCCTCGTAATCTATGAGACACCCATGACCCAAGAGGGACTAGATTATATGACCGACAAATTAGGGCAACCACGATTAGATGCCAACAAACTGGGTTATCTTAGTCCACTGAACTACCCCAATGAGCCCGCTCGTCATAAGTTGCTCGACCTCATTGGCGATATGTCGCTTGTAGGTTGTCGTATTCAAGGCAAGATTGCCGCCCTCCGACCTGGTCATACCTTTAACACGCAATGCGCAAAGCGCTTACGCAACAAGATTGTAGCGGAAAAGTAAAAACAGAAAACTGAAAAAATATGAACTACATTCATCCTGAAGCAAAGCTTCATCCAACTGTGACTGTTGGTGCTTTCTCTTGCATCTATGACGATGTAGAGATCGGCGAAGGTACTGTGATAGATAACAATGTGACCATCTACAGCGGTACACGTATCGGTAAGAATTGCCATGTGTATGCAGGTGCAGTTATCGGTGGCGATCCACAAGACCTCAAATACAAAGGCGAAAAAACATATGCTATCATTGGTGACAACACCACTATCCGCGAGTTCGTAACTATCCATCGCGGAACTGCTAGCAAGGGAAAAACTGTTGTCGGTAATCATTGCCTCATTATGGCATATTGCCACGTAGCACACGACTGCCTTTTGCACGACCATATCATCATGTCCAACGCTACTCAACTCGCTGGTGAGGTAGTAGTCGACGATTGGGCAATCATTGGTGGCGGCAGCCTCGTTCACCAGTTCAGTCATATCGGTGCACATGTAATGATCCAAGGTGGCTCGAAGATCAACAAGGATGTGCCTCCATATATCATTGCTGCTCGCGAACCAATCTCTTATTGCGGTATCAACTCCGTAGGACTCAATCGCCGTGCGTTCACCCAAGAACAGATTACGGCTATTCAAAACACCTATCGCCTGGTATACCTCTCTGGTTTGAATGTGAGCCAAGCGGTAGAGCAAGTGGAGAATACCTTGCCACAAAGCGCAGAGCGTGACCTAATCCTTGAGTTTATCAAAGGTTCACCACGAGGCATCGTGAGAGGATACAACTGAAAACTGAAAGGTGAAAACTGAAAAGTAGTATGGGAAATATAGTAGATTCCAAGACGAAAGCTTTTGCTGTCCGTATTGTTAAGTTTTCACGGTTTTTACAAGAGGAGAAAAGAGAGTTTATCCTTTCAAAACAAATTCTCCGTTCAGGTACAAGTATAGGTGCAAATACACGAGAGAGAAAAAATGCACAAAGTAAAGCAGATTTTATAAACAAATTATTAATTGCTCTTAAAGAAGCTGACGAGACACAATATTGGTTAGAACTTCTATATGAGAGCGAAATAATTGATATTGAGATATTTGATTCTCTAAACAATGACCTTAAGGAAATAATAGCAATTATTACCTCAAGTGTTCAAACGACAAAATTGAATAATAACTAATAATAAAAAACTGAAGTTGAAAATAGTTTTCAGTTTTCACCTTTCAGTTTTCAGTTTAATGTATGGAAATGGAAGAAAGAAGTCTCAATTTTATTGAGCAAATCGTAGAAAAAGATTTACAAGAAGGTAAAAACGACGGACGTATTCAGACGCGTTTCCCGCCAGAGCCAAACGGCTATTTGCATATCGGTCACGTCAAAGCTATCTGCATGGACTTCGGTATTGCGGAGAAATACAACGGCGTTTGCAACCTTCGTTTTGATGATACTAACCCCGTAAAAGAAGATGTGGAATATGTGGACTCTATCCAACAAGACATTGCTTGGTTAGGTTTCAAGTGGGGCAATATCTACTATGCTTCCGACTATTTCCAGCAACTCTATGACCTAGCCATTGAGTTCATCAAGCAAGGCAAAGCATATATCGACGAACAAACTGCAGAGCAAATTGCCGAGCAAAAGGGTACACCTACTGAACCAGGTGTAGCATCGCCCTATCGCGATCGCCCTATTGATGAGAACCTTCGTCTCTTCCAAGCTATGCAAAATGGCGAGATTGAGGATGGTAAGATGGTACTCCGTGCGAAAATTGACATGGCTAATCCTAACATGCACTTCCGTGATCCTATCATGTACCGCATCATTACCACCCACCCTCACCACCGCACCGGTCGTACATGGAATGTATATCCAATGTATGACTTTGCACACGGTCAGTCTGACTACTTTGAGGGCGTGACACACTCCATCTGTACACTGGAGTTTGTGGTGCACCGTCCATTATACGACTACTATATCGACCAATTCATTACAGGCGACTATCGCCCACGACAATATGAGTTCAACCGCCTGAATATCACTTATACTGTGATGTCGAAGCGCAAAATGCTCCAACTCGTCAAAGAAGGTCTTGTTAGTGGTTGGGATGATCCTCGTATGCCTACTGTATGCGGTCTTCGCCGTCGTGGTTATACCCCAGAGGCAATTCGTGCTTTCATTGATAAGATTGGTTACACCAAAGTAGAAGGTATGATTGATCTTGGCTTGCTCGAGCATACTGTTCGCGAGACATTGAAGGAGACTGCTCCTCGTGTATGTGCTATCTTTGATCCTGTGAAACTCGTAATCACTAACTACGAGGGTGAGGGCGAGACCATCGTTGCTGAGAATATCGACGGACATCCAGAGCTTGGCACCCGCGAGATGAAGTTCGCTAAGGAGCTCTATATCGAGCGTGGTGACTTCCAAGAGGAGAGCGATAAGAAGTTCTTCCGATTGAGTCCTGGTGGCCGTGAGGTTCGTTTGAAAGCGGCTTATATCATCCAAGCAACTGGTTGCGAGAAGGATGCTGAGGGCAATATCACCACCGTATATGCAACCTATGACCCAGACTCCAAGTCTGGTACCGAAGGCGGCAACCGCAAGACCAAATCTACTATCAATTGGGTAGAGTGTGACTCTTGTGTAGATGCTGAGGTTCGTTTGTACGATCGTCTCTTTGCATGCGAGAACCCATCTGCTGAGGAGGGTGACTTCCGTGACTTGCTCAACCCAGATAGCTTGAAAGTGGTTAACTGCAAGATCGAGGGCGCATTGAAGGCTGAAATGCACACACCTGAGGTGGTAGATGGTATTGCTAAGTGCAACAACTATCAATTCCTCAAGCATGGTTACTTCGTGGTTGATCCTGACACAACTAGCGAGAAACTCGTCTTCAATCGCACAGCGTCGCTCAAAGACAACTGGCAGAAATAAGACCGCCCTATGGGCTGTTAGAAGTTCTGTTAGACCGCGCTTTGCGCTGAGTGATTCCGAGAGTCTAACCTCTAACAACGCAGTGGTCTAATGTCTAACAGCGCAGCGATCTAAAGTATGAATATACGAACCCAAAACGGCAAACAATATGTTCTTTGTGCGTGGAGGCGGAAATATGTCCGCCTCACGCCAGAGGAACTGGTGCGTCAGACAACTTTGCAACTATTAGAAGATGAATATGGCTTTCCACACGGATTGATAGGAGTAGAAATACCTATTGAAGTAGCAGGATTGAAAAAGCGTTGTGATGCCATTGTGTATAACCAGCAGATGCAACCATTGATGCTCCTGGAATTTAAAGCTCCTACTGTGCCACTCACGCAGGAGGTTTTTGATCAAGCCGCTATCTATAATCGACAATTGCAAGTACCTTATCTAATGCTCTGCAATGGCCAGAGATCTATCGTAGCACAAGTGCTAGAAAAACAATATCAATTTTTACCTGCAATACCAACATACTCTAAACTCCTAAACTTCTAAAATCTATAAAATGGAAGTAATCATCGAACTTAAAGAAGCTCTAGACACCGCCACCTTCTATGGCGTGAATAATATCAATATCCTTTGCTTAAAAAACCAACATCCTGATGTTCGTGTAGTGGCGCGTGGCTATCAGGTCAAAGTCATAGGTTCCCAGCCTGCTATCACACGCTTTGAGCAGAATTTGCGCAAGTGTGAAGCGTTTTGTATCAAGAATAACACCCTTACAGAAGAACATATTCTGCAATTAGTACACGGTGAGCAACCCAATGAATTTTTGCAAGATAATCTTATTCTTCATGGCGTCAATGGCAAATCTATTGTAGCGCGCAGCGCCAACCAACAGCGATTAGTTGATGCATATGAGGACAATGACTTGTTGTTTGCAATCGGTCCTGCAGGTAGCGGCAAGACTTATACCGCCATCGCTTTGGCAGTTCGCGCACTCAAAAACCGAGAAGTAAAACGTATCATCCTTTCCCGACCGGCTGTAGAGGCGGGAGAAAAATTGGGTTTCTTACCTGGTGACATGAAGGAGAAGATTGATCCATACCTACAACCGCTCTACGATGCGCTCCAAGATATGATTCCTGGGGCAAAACTCAACGAATATATGGAGCGTGGTATCATACAAATTGCTCCACTTGCCTTCATGCGTGGGCGCACGCTCGCAGACGCAATCGTTATTTTAGATGAAGCGCAGAATACTACAACTGCGCAACTAAAAATGTTCCTTACTCGGCTAGGTATAAATGGCAAAATGATCATCACAGGCGATATGACGCAAATTGATTTACCAGCAAGTCAAAAGTCGGGCTTAAAAGATGCCATTGAGCGATTGAAAGATATTCGAGGTATCTCTATCGTAGAATTCAACCAAAGGGACATTGTTCGCCACCACCTAGTCAAACATATCGTGGCTGCGTACAATACTACGAATCAAAAAGAACATAATGAAAACGAATAACCAAAATAAATTGCCTCAACTTTGGTGTTGTATCCTGCTTGATCTAGTGGGTATAGTTTCCTATTTTATTCCTGGTTGGGGAGAATGGATTGACACCGTGTGGGCACCACTATCTGCATTTCTATTTTATTGGCTCTTTGGCGGAAAAACAGGTACCTTAGGTGCTGCTCTTACCTTTGCTGAAGAAGCTCTCCCATTCACGGACATCATCCCCATGTTCACCATTGGTTATTTCGCAAGAAAGGCAGAAATACAAAAGTCGACCACCTAACCATGCCTTCTGCTATTGTCTTACATACCACGCGCTATTCCGATACGGGTAGTATAGTCCATCTCTACACTGCCGAACACGGACGATTGCAGTTTGTTACGTATGGCAATAAGTGGAAAGGACTATTTCGCCCCTTGTCTATCATTGATTTCACTTCTACTCGCCGTAACAATGCACCTGCACAAATGGGCACATTGTCATCTGTCTCACTAAGTTATACTCCACAACGTTTGTCTACCGATATCCAACGTCAATGTGTGGCAATGTTTATTGCAGAAGTGCTTGTTACCACCCTCCGCCATCCCATGAGCGACCAACCACTTCATGATTGGTTATGCCACATAATCCAACACCTTGACCAAGATGCTGAGATTAGCAATCTACATCTTCATTTCCTAATGGAGTATGCTACCTATTTAGGCATTGGAATTGATGAAACTGTGCATCCAGATTGGTTTATCGCTCCTACTTCACGCAATGAACGCCAACAACGCCTGCGCTTTCTTATTGCCTACTACGAGCAACATATCGAAGACTTCCGACCACCCAAATCATTGGACGTGCTCATCGAAGTATTTAACTAAATGCTTATTCAGCGAATTATCTCTACCTCGTCTATCACATCACCTGAATAGAGATTATAAGTAGAGATGTTTAGCGCGGTTGGAGTAACGAAGATATACTCGTATACAGGCCCGTCTACATACGATGCCTCATACGTATGGTTTTCTTTCACAGGATACTTCTTAGTGGAAGCATTAGTACCGATAAAGATAGTTGGTTCCTCCTTCTTCCAAAAGCGAGCTTTATAGTACTCTGTACGGCGAGCATAGTTATGGTCGTGTCCAGCGAACACCACGTCAGCTTCGCGCATAGCGCTATGAAAAGCCAACCAAACTAGTGGATTGTTTCTTCCTTCAGCAGTACTATATACAGGGTGGTGCATCATCACCACCGTAAATTTCTTACCTGCATCACGTAGCGTATTCTTCAACCAAAATGCAACTTGAGTATAGTCCGATACACGATGCAAACCATCCGTATCTATCACTATCACTCGCATATATGGGAAATCCACATAGTAGGTCGTACCCAAGAATCTAGCAGGACCATTCAGAGGATTCGGAAATATAGTTTTCCAATGGTTAGGCAAGGTTTTTACCACACCTTTAAGATATTCGTGGTTACCAGGAGTTGCTATGACAGGTAACGAATCGAGTCGCATACCCAACAGCGATTTATACATCATCTGCTCGTAACAAAGATATGGACGCTCCATCCAATCACCCATCTGTGCCCAAAATTGAATGTCAGGATGGCGCTCCGAGAGAAGCTGCATATCACTATTGGAAAGCGAGTTGTGAATATCGCCTAAAAGCAGAAATGACAATGTGTCGCGCTGCAAAGCGTCAGACACACTGTCATTATCAAACGTAATGAACCGATGCGCAATAATCGATTCAGTATATTCTGGCTCAGACGGATTACCAAACCATGCTTCCCAACGGATGGCACATACAGTTGCGCCACCCGCAAGAAGACATAAGCCTATTATCCATCCTACCCAACTACGCATTAGAATGGCAAATCAGTTGTTTCATCCACACCTGCTGCAGCATCAAAGGTGGCTACATTTGCTTGTGGAGCTGCCACTGGAGTTGGTTCAGCCACTGGAGCAGCACCCACTTCTGCTTCTACCACTCCTTGCTGAATTTTCCAAGCACGAATAGAGGTATACCAACGACCATTAAATTCGCGACTTTCAATATCGAAACTTACTGTCACAATGTCATCCAATTGGCAAGGGTTAGCTTTGATACGATCCTCACCAAATACCTCAAAATGCACCTTACGAGGATATTGCTCTTGAGTCTCAAGTACATATGCTTGGAGCTTCCACTCCTTGCCAGAGGTCTTGCTTACGCCACCTTGCTCTGGCAATACTTGTATAATCTTACCTGAAATTTCCATACTTATTATCCTTTGATTGCTGCTACACCTGGGAGTACTTTACCCTCGATAGCCTCGAGCAATGCACCACCACCAGTAGAGATATAACTTACGCGGTCAGCCATGCCGAACTTGTTCACACATGCTACGCTATCACCACCACCAATCAAACTATAAGCACCATCATCAGTTGCCTTTGCAATTGCCTCTGCGATTGCCTTGCTACCCGCAGCAAAGTTATCAAACTCAAACACACCTGCAGGACCATTCCAAAGGATCGTCTTTGCACCCTCAATGGCTGCAGCAAATGCTTTGCGGCTCTCTGGACCAGCGTCCACACCTTCCCAACCCTCTGGGATAGCATTGCTTGGGCATACTTGGGTATTAGCATCGTTGCAGAAGTCATCAGCAGCTACGCAGTCGGTTGCCAATACGAGATTAACACCTTTTGCCTTAGCTTGAGCAATGATATCAAGAGCGAGTTCCAATTTGTCGTTCTCGCAGATTGACTTACCAATCTCACCACCATTTGCTTTGGCAAAAGTATAGGTCATACCACCGCAAAGAATAAGATTATCCACCTTATCCATGAGGTTCTCGATGATACCAATCTTGGTAGAAACCTTACTTCCACCCATGATAGCGGTGAAAGGACGCTTGATGTTCTTGAGGATGTTATCCACTGCCTCTACCTCTTTCTCCATGAGATATCCGAGCATCTTGTTGTCTGCATCAAAATAGTCAGCGATCACAGCAGTAGAAGCATGCTTGCGGTGAGCAGTACCAAACGCGTCGTTTACATAGCAGTCTGCATAGCTTGCCAAAGTCTTAGCAAACTCTTTTTGGCTTGCCTTCATCGCTTTCTTAGCTTCTTCGTATGCAGGATCCTCTTTGTCAATACCTACTGGTTTACCTTCCTCTTCTGGATAGTAACGGAGGTTTTCAAGAAGAAGTACCTCACCTGCCTTCAACGCTGCAGCTTGCTCTGCTGCCTTAGCGCAGTCCTCTGCAAATTGTACTGGAGTACCGAGTGCAGCGCTTACAGCGTCAACGATTTGCTTCAAGCTATATTTAGCAACCACTTTACCCTTTGGTTTACCCATATGGCTCATGATGATAAGCGCACCACCCTCTTCGAGGATATGTTTCAAGGTTGGCAACGCACCGCGAATACGGGTGTCGTCTGTGATTTGGCCGTTCTCGTTCAAGGGCACATTAAAGTCCACGCGAACAATCGCTTTCTTTCCAGCGAATTTGTAATCATTAATTGTCATAGTTCTTACTTTTTATTATTGTTAATTATTTGCTTTTCAATGCTTTATGCGCCGACCGCTGTGTCAAACGCTTTTGCTGCATAGTCATTCCTGCATGCTTATAAGGATTGCGACGACAATCTTTACCCGTCAACATTTCATACCATACGCAAGATGCCGTGTACCTGCCATATACATAATTCAGGTGATATCCATCGCGACAAAGGCTATCCCCCAATTTGGTCCTACGGGCCATACTTATCGCCTCTCCACAAGGAATCAATATCAATTCCGGATAACGCAAACACAACGCCTGTGTAGCCAAACGAATGCTATCATCCATCACCTGCTGATTACTTTCATAACGAGGAAAAGCTGGGTGACTTGCATCTTGCGAATAAGACCACGTCTGCATCCAACACAACTTCGCCTCTGGCTGATAAACGCCTACCGTGTCAAGCAATGCCCCCAAATAAGGCTCGTAGGATGCCTGTATGCCACTATCGTGACTTGCTTGCTGCAATGAGATATAATCCCACCTCATCAACCGCAATGCCCGGCGCAACGAATAGCCATTTATCTCCGTACGCACACCTTTCTCTATATAGCGAAAACTATAAGCAGCGGTGTCTTTCATCAAAAATGTATAATGTTGTTCCAAAGAACACCCACCATAATACAGATTACCTATTACAATCGGTTGATTGCCTGCCTCACACAGCGGCGCTAATTCTTGTTCCACCGCATCCCACGAAAAACTATTACCTATGCACAGCACACGAATAGTATCTTGCGAATATACCATCGCACTTACCATAAGGAGCAATCCCAAACCTACAATTCCTTTTTTGCCCATAATGAGTAATCTATGCAAATTTCGCTACAAAGGTAATAATTTATTTTGACATATGCAAAAAATGTTGTATCTTTGCACAAAAATATACAATCTGACATATGAAAAATACAATTCTCACACTCATTTTCCTATGCGAACTCCTACTGCTATCCACCAGCAGTTTCGCTAACCCTATCTTCCCTAAAGATAGTGCAGATCAGGCAATTATGAATGCTATCACAGACACCATCATGCCTGGAGCCGTCCTATGCGTAGTCGAAAATGGAGAAATCACATACCTACAAGCCTACGGCAACCGAGCCATCTGCCCCGAAGTCGAACCTATGACCACCAACACCATCTTCGACCTCGCATCCGTCAGCAAACCACTAGGGGCTGGCACCGCAGCACTCCTGCTTTGCGCAGAAGGCAAACTATCTATCCAGGATTTGGTCTGTAAATACATACCACAGTACCACCCTGATGTACAAATTCACCATCTCATGACACACTATTCAGGCCTACCTGCATACATGACCGCCAAACGACTCGAAAAAATTTACCACGATCGACATCCTGATACCGACATATCCATTTCCGACTTCATGATTGACACCATCGCCCGTTGCTATCGTCCATCAGCTGTCGGAGAAAAATACCGCTACTCTTGCCTCAACTTCATCTCACTACAAAGAGTTGTCGAAAACATTGTAGGCACCGACATCAATTCCTACCTCCGTCAAACGCACTACAGCAATCTCAACCTACCCACAATGGGCTGGTTACCAAACGATTCGCTCCTCTATCGCATCGCACCCACCGAGTGCCTCGAAGACGGATGCCTAAGAGGAATTGTACACGATCCGCTCGCACAAATCATGATGCAAGGTATATCTGGAAATGCGGGGCTATATGCCACTGCCACCGAAGTAGCACAATGGGCCATTTGGTTCATGAATCTACCCACAGAAACGCGCACCAACGGATGCAATGCAGGACTCTGGACCGATAGCGTCACCACCTCAATCGGTACACGCACACCCAGCTGCCGCCACACAGGTTATACGGGCACATCCATTACCATCCTACCCGAAGCTAAACGTGCACTCGTATTGCTCACCAATCGGGTACACCCAAAAGACGAACATAGTCTCACCAACCTCCGAAAGATCCTCAACGGATATCTAACTCCTTAATAACCAATCTCTTTAAAATACTCCAATAGCACTTCACCCATCTTCGCATTTTTATACACATGCGAACCATGGTCCTCTCCTGGCAAAAACATAACCCTTCCTCGAGGGATATTTGCTGCTATCGCACACGTATGCGCCGTATCTATAAGGTCATACTCACCTGCCACAATCAATGCCGGACAGGCCACTTTTTTCATATCCTCAAAACTCATTTGAGGCTCATACAGCATCATTCTCACCAACGGAGCTATCGAATCACTCTCTTTCTGCTTTGAAAACTCGGCCCAGAAACTCGCCTCTACTCCCTCTGGGAATATATTTGCACCGCTCGTCACAATCGCTCCCAACGTACCAGGATGCAACACCTCCAACTGCAATGCCACATTCCCTCCATCACTCCATCCAAAAACAGCTGGATGCTCCAACCCCAATTCTTCTATCAACGCATACACATCCTCTGCCATATCCACATAGTGATATTCCGACAATGGTGCATTCGCCCCTTGACCACGCGAATCCAACGCTAACACCAGATAACCTGCCGAGTCCAACTGATCCACCATCACACTCAAATGATCATGCTCCCCACCATTTCCATGCAGCAAAATCACGGGCTTTGCATCTTTTTCACCTTTTATCTGATACACGATATTCACACCATTCACGTCTATATCTCGCAACTCATCAACATGTTTACTACGAAATATGGGCGATAAACACAAAATCATGCTGATAAATAGCAGCACCCACGGATATTTACCTTGTTGAATTCCTTTCATTTTACTTTCAACTCTTAGTGATTAGTTAGTGATTAGTTAGTTATTAATTAGTGATTGCTTGGTGATTCCGCTTACCATACCATTACTAAGTCATGACTATCGAATACTTTCCCACTACTTTGCCTCTAAACTTGCAAGTCTATTATGATAGCCATCAAAAAAAACGCCCAACATTTTCATGTCAAGCGTCTTTCTTTTTCATTTGTACCGCGAGCGGGACTTGAACCCGCACAGCCATCACTGGCCAAAGGATTTTAAGTCCTTCGTGTCTACCGATTCCACCATCGCGGCTCAAAATCGGGTGCAAAAGTAGTGTTTTTTTTGCATATACGCAAGAATTTTACAATAAAAGTTCATATTTTTAACTAAAATCGCAAAAATATTTGGTCAATCCAAAAAAAAGTACTACCTTTGCAGTCGCAATTCGCAAGTTTGGTACCTTGCCCGAGCGGTTAGGGATCGGTCTGCAAAACCGGGGACGGCGGTTCGAATCCGCCAGGTACCTCTCAAAAGCCGCTTGAAAAAGCGGCTTTTTTTATTACTCGACCCATCTCATAGTTCTGATTTATCAGACTCTCTGATAGGTCTAATTTGATTGTGAATATGAAAGATATTGAACAAATCACCACACAAGAATATAAGTACGGTTTCACAACTAACGTCGAAACCGACATCATTCCTGTGGGCTTAAACGAGGAGGTCATCCGCCTCATTTCTGCCAAAAAGCACGAACCCGAATGGTTGCTCCAGTTCCGCCTTAAGGCATTCCAAAAATGGTTAACAATGCCCATCCCTACTTGGGCACATCTCAATATCCCACCCATTGATTTTCAGGCCATCTCATACTATGCCGCCCCTAAAACCCATACAGGCGACGAAAACAAAGAGATTGACCCTGAACTCATGAAAACCTTCGACAAACTGGGTATTCCGCTCGAAGAGCGAGCCGCACTCGCGGGCAACATGGCGGTAGATGCAGTTATGGACTCCGTTTCTGTCAAAACCACCTTCCGCGAAACGCTTGCCGAGAAAGGTATCATCTTCTGCTCCATCTCCGAAGCGGTACAGGAATATCCTGAGTTAGTACAACAATACCTAGGGTCCGTAGTACCTGCCAACGACAACTACTATGCTGCACTCAACTCAGCAGTATTCTCCGACGGATCCTTCGTCTATATCCCCAAGGGCGTACGATGCCCAATGGAGCTCAGCACCTACTTCCGCATCAATGCGGGCAATACGGGGCAGTTCGAACGTACACTCCTCGTTGCCGACGAAGGAGCATACCTCAGCTACCTTGAGGGATGTACTGCACCTATGCGCGATGAAAACCAACTCCACGCTGCCATCGTAGAGATTGTTGTGCACAAAGATGCCGAAGTCAAATACTCCACCGTACAAAACTGGTACCCTGGCGACAAGGACGGCAAAGGCGGCATCTACAACTTTGTCACCAAACGTGGTATCACCCACGAAAATGCTCGCCTTAGTTGGACACAAGTCGAAACAGGATCTGCCATCACATGGAAATACCCTAGTTGCATACTCAAAGGCGACAACTCCAGCGCTGAGTTCTACTCCGTTGCCGTCACCAACAACTACCAGCAAGCCGACACTGGCACCAAGATGATACACATCGGCAAGAACACGCGCTCGCGTATTATTAGCAAAGGTATATCCGCCGGTAAGAGTCAAAATGCCTACCGCGGCCTTGTACGCGTCATGCCAAATGCCGACAACGTGCGCAACTATAGCCAATGCGATAGCCTGCTCCTTGGCGATAAATGCGGAGCACACACCTTCCCTACCATGCGCATCCAAAACCCAACAGCCATCATCGAACACGAAGCTACAACCAGCAAGATTAGCGAAGACCAACTCTTCTATTGCCAACAACGTGGCATCGGCATCGAAGATGCAGTCGGATTGATTGTCAATGGATATGCCAAAGAAGTGATGGACAAACTCCCAATGGAGTTCGCTGTCGAAGCACAAAAACTCCTACAAGTCAGCCTCGAAGGTTCTGTAGGTTAATACTATTAATGGACAATAACTACTAACTATTTATAAAACTATGAATGATTTTTTGAAATTTGCCGTTGACAAAGGCATGAACTCAATGCACGTGGAGAAAACCATGAATGCCTCTGCGAGCTACATCAGCCCATCCATCTTGGAGGAACGCCAACTCAACGTTACCCAAATGGACGTCTTCTCACGTCTAATGATGGATCGTATTATTTTCCTCGGCACAGAGGTCAATGACTATACTGCCAATGTCATCCAAGCACAACTCCTATACCTCGACTCCGTAGATTCTGAGCGAGACATCAACATCTACCTCAACACTCCTGGTGGTAGTGTATATGCAGGTTTAGGCATTTATGACACCATGCAGTTCATTTCTTCACGCGTGGCTACTATTTGTACTGGTATGGCCGCCTCTATGGGCGCTGTGCTACTCGTGGCAGGAGAAAAAGGTATGCGAGCTGCATTACCACATAGCCGTGTGATGATACACCAACCATTAGGTGGCATCCAAGGACAAGCATCCGACATCGAAATCACAGCACGTGAGATCCTCAAACTCAAAGACGAACTCTATCAAATCATATCCGACCACTCTGGTCAAACCATGGAGAAGATTCGCCAAGATGCTGACCGCGACTATTGGATGAAAGCACAAGAAGCTTTGGAGTACGGAATGATTGATAAGGTGTATTCAAAGAAGTAATTTAGGAGTTTAGAAATCTATAAGAATGGCGAATAAGAAAACAGAGAAATGTGCCTTCTGCGGACGAGAGATGAAGGATCTCTTTCGCGCAGATCTTCCAGGCGTCTATATCTGCCACGAGTGTATCGAGACAGGACACAAGATGATCATGGAACTGCAAATGCAGAAAACACAAAACACAGAAATAGAAGGACTTGAACTAGAAACATTGCCTAAACCTGCTGATATCAAGGCCTTCCTTGATCAATACGTGATTGGTCAAGACGAAGCAAAACGCTACCTGTCTGTAGCTGTATACAACCACTATAAGCGAGTGCTTCAACCAAAGAGTGATGACGGCGTAGAGATCGAAAAAAGCAATATCTTATTGGTTGGTTCTACAGGTACTGGTAAGACATTACTCGCTCGCACAATAGCTAAACTGCTGAAGGTTCCATTTGCTATTGTCGACGCTACGGCATTGACCGAAGCAGGATACGTGGGCGAAGACGTGGAGTCACTACTCGTGCGTCTATTGCAAGATGCCGACTATGACCTGCAAAAAGCACAACGCGGCATCGTCTTCATCGACGAGGTAGATAAGATTGCTCGCAAGAGCGAAAACCCTTCCATCACGCGCGATGTTTCAGGCGAGGGCGTACAGCAAGGATTACTCAAACTCCTTGAGGGATCTATAGTCAATGTGCCACCTCAAGGCGGCCGCAAACACCCTGAGCAAGAGTTTATCCATGTTGATACACGCAATATCCTATTCATTTGCGGAGGAGCATTCGATGGCATCGAACGCAAAATTGCACAACGCATGAATACCCAAGTAGTGGGCTTTGATGCACAAAAGAAAGCCAAGACCATTGACAAGAACAACCTCTTGCAATACGTGGCTCCACAAGACCTCAAGTCCTTTGGTCTCATCCCCGAAATCATTGGCCGTCTGCCTATCTTGACTTATCTCAAACCGCTCGATAAGCAAGCACTTCGCAACATCCTCACAGAACCTAACAATGCGATCACAAAGCAATATAAGAAACTGCTAGAGATGGACGGATATCAATTAAGTTTTGCAGATGATATGCTGGACTATGTAGTTGACAAGGCTTTGGAAAACAAATTAGGTGCACGCGGGTTGCGTGGCTTGATGGAAACAGTCATGATGGATGTGATGTTTGACTTGCCATCCTCCAAGAGCCGCAAAAAAACCTTCGAGGTAACCAAGGCATATGCACAAGAGCGGATCGAAAAAGCCGATATTTATAAATTAGCATTAAGTGAAAATTAATCCAATAAACATGAAAAAAGTACTTATTATGATTACTCTTGCAGCCACACTGATGGGCTGCTGTGCTAAGAAGCCTCATTACGAGAGCGTCAACGATTACCCTGTAAAGCAGGGTTCACTCACAGAAATGACCTATTCTCCTGAGAAAACCACTTTCTCTGTTTGGAGTCCTAACGCCGACTCTGTGTACCTCAATCTCTACACAGATGCTACTACCACCGAACCCTTACAAACCCTCACCATGTGCCGCCAAAAAGACGGTAGTTGGACCAAGACTGTAAAGGGAGACCTCAATGGCCAATTCTACACGTTCCAAATCGTAGAACCATCCTCTCGTTGGACACTCCATGAGACACCTGGTATCTTCGCTAAGGCCGTGGGCGTGAATGGTCGCCGCGCAGCTATCATCGACCTCGCAACCACCAATCCTGAAGGTTGGAACGAAGATGTACGTCCAGCATTTGCTGGTGCCAAAGATGCGATTATCTACGAAATGCACCACCGTGACATGTCTATCCACGCCACCTCTGGTGTTACCAACAAAGGCAAATTTGTACAATGGACAGAGCATGGTACAAAGACAGCCGAGGGCTTGGCTACGGGTATTGACCACCTTGTGGAATTGGGGGTAACACACGTACAAATTCTTCCTTCATACGACTATGGTTCAGTAGATGAGACCCGTTTGAGTGATAATAAATACAACTGGGGTTATGACCCTATCAACTACAATGCTCCTGATGGTGGTTATAGCACCAACCCTTATGACCCAGCTACCCGTATCCGTGAGATGAAGCAAATGATTCAAGCGCTTCACAAAGCCGGTATCCGTGTAATCTTAGACGTGGTGTACAACCACACCTTCAACGTGGAGAACAGCAACTTTACTCAAACAGCACCTGACTACTTCTATCGTCTTCACGAGAATGGCGATTTGGGCAACGCTTCTGGCTGTGGCAACGAGACGGCTAGCGAACGCCCAATGATGCGCAAATACATCATCGAGTCTTGCCGCTATTGGATTGAAGAATACCACATGGACGGTTTCCGTTTCGACCTTATGGGTATCCACGATGTAGAGACCATGAACCAAGTTCGAGCTATGATGGATAGCATCGATCCATCACTTCTCCTCTACGGTGAGGGTTGGGCTGCAGGTGGTCCTCTCTACAATGGTGATTCTCTCTGTATGAAAGCCAACATGCTGAAGTTACCTGGTATTGGTGCTTTCTGCGACGACATGCGTGATGCATTGCGCGGTCCATTCTCTGATAACAACCGTGGTGCATTCCTCATTGGCGAAAAAGGACACGAGGAGAGTATTAAGTTTGGTCTAGTAGGTTGTATCGCTCATCCTGAGGTGGATATGCAAAAAGTCAACTACTCTCAACAAGCATGGACAGCACAACCTACTCAATGTATCAGTTACGTCTCTTGCCACGATGATATGATGCTCACCGACCGCCTCAAAGCCAACAAAAAACTTCGCCCAGGCGAGTTGCAAAAGCTCAGCAAGTTGGCACAAACAGCGGTATTAACCTCACAAGGCATGCCATTCCTTTGGTGTGGCGAGGAGATTGCACGCGACAAGAAAGGTGTGCATAACTCCTACTGCAGTCCTGATGATATCAACGCTATCGACTGGTCACTCAAAGCTGAGAACATCGACCTCTTCCGCTATTATCAAGGGCTAATTGCTTTGCGTAAGGCACACCCAGCATTCCATATGGGTGATGCAGATTTAGTTCGTGCCAACCTACATTTCTTGCCTGTTGCTGAAGGTGCGGTAGCTTACCAATTGAATGGAGCTGCAGTGGGTGATACCTGGAAGACGATTGTGGTAGTGTTGAATGGTCAGACCAAGGCTGTTAAGGTAACATTGCCAGAGGGCGAGTTTAACTATGCTTGCGCTGAAGGCAAGTGCCCTGCAACTAATACTGCAGTAGTAAAGGGCAGCGTGCTGGTAGCTCCTCAAACAGCTGCTATTTTGTATCAAGAATAATTGGTAAAGAATCATTCAAGCTATTGATTTGAGATAAAAGAAATGGGTGTGTCAACTGACACACCCATTTTATTGTTAGATTACGCTATGGATTATAACTTAGCTCCGGTTGCGGTGTAAGTTACTCCATTACGGATGATATACATTTGGCCGTTGATTAGCACTTTCTTCACGCCTACAGAGTCTGGTGTTATCACGTCTTCTACACCAGTGTTTACAGGACCTGTGTAGCTGAGTTTGATAGGCTGGTCGTATGAGTTCACAGCATCAACTTCAAGGTGCATGATACCACCATCGAGTTTATCTACTGTGACCGTTCCATCCACCATGCAGTACAACTCATCGTAATACAGAGCCATTTCGCCATTCTCATCTTCTTCTACTTGCAATGTGCAGAAGTATGACTCAAGCGGATATCCGTCCATCGCAATACCCTTACTCTCAATCACAGTACCTGGTTCAAAAGTATAGTTGATTGGATATACTCCTGCAGGAATACCAATCTCAGGATCCATCTCAGTAGCTGCGAAATAGAATGCAGACACATTGGCGAAATCAGCAGGAACCAATTCCAAGTAGATCAAGCCGTAGCCTTCAATCCAATCTTGTACAGTAGCATAGCTATCTGCTTCGTAAGTGTAGTTCACTTCACCTTCTTCGGTATCGTATGGAAGGTGTGCGCGTTGGTATGGAGTTTTGAATGTGAGGTTGTACTGCTTAGCATCGTCGCAGATGAATGTAGCTACTGCAGTGATGATTCGCTCTTCATCTATGGTAACCTTTAAATCACCTTTTTGCAAATAATACTCATCATATTCCTCTGTTTCCTCATTGAAGACAGCAACAAAGGTGTTGTATGAGTAGAAGTCATTGTGACTAAAGAGACCGTCATTGTAGAATGTGCCTTCGATGCTTTCAGTCTCGATGCGGTTAACTTGTACATTTGCTAACATATTGCCATCTGCACTCATTGCTTCGAGAATGAAAATGCCTTGTGGCAATGCGTTAGTAAAGATTACTTCATCATCACCTAATCCATCAAATGTGTAGGTAATAGTTTCCGTTGGAGTTGGTACTGCATAAAACATCTTGATGTCATATTGCACAGAGTCGAAACCAATGACTGTTGCTTCCAAATAGGTTACTTCTTTCTTTTGTTCGATTTTGCCATCCACTTTAGCAATCGGTACATAATAGTCTTCCTCGTCATTATGATGTACGATGAAGGTTTGCTCTTCCCACAAGTCGGTCAGAGTAAATTCACCGCCCATGATTTGGTTAATGTAGAGGATGTCGAATGCTACGGAATACTCCTCGTTGTAGTTGGCTAATTGCAATTCTTCCAAGCCAAGGTCATCTACATAATACATAGATTTAGAGGAGTTAGGGAAGTCCAAAGTGACAGTTTTTACTGGAGTTGGGATGTTGTATGCCAAGTCCATTACATAGTACTTATGATCGTTGCCAAGCATTTCAATGTGTACGGTGTAGCCTTTCAGGCGATTGCCATCGATTTCAATACTACAATCAAGGGCAGAGATCTCCTTTTCGGTTGCCAACTCGGTGAGATATACCATTGCTCTTTCGCCGCTATAGATAGCAGGGGTCATGAGTTCAGTGTCATTGTATCCTGCCAAGATGGAGTATTGGTTGTTGCTTGCTGAGATGGTGATGGTAGCTTGCGTAGTAGCGCCACTATCATCAATAGCCATATTATGGCAAACTACTTCTACGGTATCTGTAGGGATGATTGGTGCCTCCATGGCAATATTGTAGAAGAGGGTATCGGTGGTCAAGACCTCAGTCATAAATACATATGCTACACCGCCAGTCACCATAGGAGAACTGAAGATGATGCCTTCCATCTCCATGATGTCTTTTTGTTCGCCTCGATGTATGATATGGCTCACATCTGGATCAATGGATTTGTGGGTATAGTAACCCTCAACTCCGAAATCACTGAAGATGGTCATTTCTACAGCAATGGTGTCATCAGCGCCCGTGATACGGAATTGATCATCGTCTGGAACCACTTGGCAGTTGAGCAAAGCCACATCCCAGCGTTGGTTAGCGACAACCACTTCGTGCTCAGCATAAAGTTTGAACGCGCCATTCACTTCACCTCCCACACCCAAGGTTGTTACAACAGTAGCTTCTACGATGTATTTTATTTTGCTACCCGTTTTTTCTGATTGGATATTCAGATCACAAGTCTCGTAGTAGCTAGTTTGACCATTGGCAACAGGAATTGCGCACCATGAGAACATGATGTCCAAATCCTTCTCAGTATAGTGGCCCGCCATATTATCTGGGGTACCACCATAGATGTCAAAGATAAATTGATAGCGTTCATTACTGAGTACGAAATACCAATCACCACCTGTTACCACGGTGTCGCCGTTGCGACCTACTACAGTGTCAATAGGGAAGTAGTAAGGATCTTCATAGAAGCTAGTAAAGTAAACTTCTGTGGTGTCCATCTCGTTGTGTGCAGGAGCTTTTTGAACAGCTTTCTTGGTGGTTGCCAGTTGTGCAGGTGCTGCTTTTTGGGCAACTATTTTGCGCGCTGGGTGCTCCTGAAGGGTCTGCATGGCATTGCCCAAGCGCTCTTTTTCCATGAGCGATCTTAGGTCAAGTTGCATGCTTGTCGCCTGTGCAATAGATGCTACGGACATGCATGCGAGCAAAATAAAGGTTAAAATTTTTTTCATAAAATAAGTTATTGTGTGTTATTATTTGACTATTGCACCAGCAGCATTATAATCATTGCCATTTTTGCGGATGAACAATTGGCCGTCGATAATCATTTTTACAGCGTTTACGATTACTATGGTGTTTTCAGTGCCAGATTCTACAACATTGTTGGTGACGGTTACATCAAACAATGTGCCATCGGCATAGCGTTCAAATTGTCCCTTCAAAGTCAACACATCGCCATTTTTAGTGATGATAGCGTCTTTAGATTGCGCAAAAGACCCACCTTGCATAGGACCTCCATCGATTAGCATTTGTACCTCAATATAAGTTTTATCAATGAGCAAACCTTCCATGCACTCAAACATGATGGTGTGCTCTGTCTCGCCATCTTTCCAGATGCCGTGGATATAGAGAGGACTATCGCCGCTGTATTCGAAAGTAGCACCTGTTATAGCTATTGGTGTAGCTACTCGGTCATCAAGGTAATACATCAATACGTTCAGCACCAATGCGTTGTCTTCTGTGTGCAGGGTGCCTACAAATTTGTTAGATTTGAGTTCTTCGTCGTAACTATATGTTCCCGATCCGATGACATCATGTTCGCCAGTTGCATCGGTGTAGATACCAATGATATCATCATAAGTACCGTAGCCATTATAATCTTCGATAAGGACTTCGAGGATCCAGCTTTTGTCTTCTGCGTCGCCAACCATATATAGGTCACCAGCTTCTTCGATTGCTTGAAGATTTTTAGACACTAGATCTAAGGTTGTTGTTTGTGCGTGCAAAGCAATTGTCACTACAAAAGCCGCAAGTATTGTAAAAATCTTTTTCATATCTTATGTTGTATTTATATTACTTAATCATTTGGCCCATGGAGTTGTATTTTGCACCATCCTTCATGATAATCAATTGGCCATTTACTATCATTTTCCGGGTTGCTTTCTTCACTTCTACATTATCTATGTTGGAAGGAGTCTCATCCTGGGAGCTTAAATACAAGTTATATACTTTATGATCATGCCCCAGCACCTCTGCCGTTACGGTGAACCCCTTCAGTTTGTTACCTGCAACCGTCAAGGTGCTTGTCAGTGGTGTGATGCTTGCTCCTGTAGCGGTTTCTGTTAGTTCTAGACTTACTTTCTCGCCATTGTACTCGCCGGCTTTAATAGATGCAGCACCTAGCGTACCAAATACAGTGTAGGTGCCATTAGAAGCCTCAAACATGATGGTTGATTCGCTTTTTTGTGACTCATCCCATGCTAAGTTAAAGCATGTGATTTCTACTGTTTCGGTTGCAATGATAGGTGCTTCCAAATGCAAGTTGTATGCTACTACATCTGGGCTCAAGAATTGCAGACTTGGGATGATATAACCTGGCTTTCCTGTACTCAAGTTCTCAGCAAAGGTGATAGTCATTTCCAATTCTTGTGGGTCAAAGGTAGTGCCATTGTGTGTGATAGCAGTGAGCTCTTCATTAACGAGTTTGCTAGTAAAACTGCCAGTAATACCAAAATCCCAATCGATAGCTAATTGGATGTCCAACTCTTCGTCCGTATCTTTGGCTGTAATCATAAAGCCATAGTCAGTAGGTGTGATTTGTGCATCGAGAATTGCTGCCTCAACCACTTCGGTGGCGGTCAAGATATCGTGACTTGCTGTTACCAAATAGTGCTTATCATTTGTATCTACGATATTTGCTTCCAAAAGGTAGCGGGTAATGGTAGCACTTGGACGGGTCTCTGTGATGGTTAAGACACAGGATTGAAAATTAATTCTCTCAGCATATGGCTGTACTTGCTTGTCATAGCCCAATGTATAATCTTCCAAGAAGTTGCCTTCACCCAATGAATATGTGCCCACGAGATCTTCGCCGTAGAAGTTAAAAGAGAATCGGTATGTATCGTGTTCCAACTTCACCAGCCAGTTAGCGGGCGTTATTATTGTTTCACCTGTACGACGACTAATAGTTGTATCAGCAGGTGTGTAAGAAGGGTCTTCATCAAAACTATTGAAGGTGATTTCGATAACATCTTGTCCAAAACTTGCGAGGGCCATCATGCTCGCAAAGATAAGCGTTAAAATAGATTTCATAATTATCTTCATTTTGTTGAGTTATATATAATTACAAACTACCACCTGCTACATGGTATTCCACGCCATCTTTGCAGATTACCAGTTGACCATTTCTTATGATCTTAGTAGCTTTGGTTTTTACGCTGATATTTTCTACTGCCGTTGATACCACATTGGTTTTTACGGTCACATTGTAGACTGCACCCGTTCCATAGCTGGTATAAACACCTGTAATGGTCATGGCCTCGCCTTCTGCCACCACTTTTACGCTCGTGGCAATAGCATAATCCTTTTGATATTCAGCATCACCGATAGTCAACTCACTCACTTGTGGCCCCTCATACTGGGTATGGGCAGGACCACGATAGCCGTTGATGGTTAACAATACGGGAAATCCATCCCATCTGGCTGTAACCTTCAAGGTTGCGCCATCCATTTCAGCTGTTGCATTGTTGATAGTGAAATCAGTCATCTTCACAGTGCCTGCAAACATAGTCAGTTGGATACCCATCAGAACGGACTCGGTAGCTTCTTCCTCTTTCATATCTACTACAATCAAACCGGAATAGACGTTAGAAGCAATCTCCTCGTTGAATGTTTTGTTGATAGCCCCCTCTACGATAGGCAGACTACGCAGACCGTGTGTCACATTGCTACCCTCGCGTAGTGTTCCATCAGGATAAACGCCAAGGGTTACAGAGAGACCCATATCAGGGTATGATGCTTCTAGCAGTTCAAATCCATCCATAGTTGTCACAACAAGGTTGCTCATCTCTACAGGAATGATTTCATAATTAGTTGTTTGTGCAGTCATTGACAGCACCAATGTTAATGCGGTAAAAAATGTAAAAATCTTTTTCATAAGATGAATATTCTGTTTATTATTTACTTTATTATTATTTTATATCTATTACTATTTTCTTTGACGACGCTGCGACCTGGATTAGAATTTCATACCTGCAACGTTGTACTTCATACCATCCTTCATAATCACCAATTGACCATTCTCTATTATCTTACAAGGTGCAATATGGGTTGAGATATTCTCTACTGCAGCTTGTACCTCATCTGCGGTAGTAGCGGTGATATCATACCACACATGATCAGAGCAAAGAACACCTATGGTGGCTGTCTTGATGTCCTCGTACTCCACCACCTTCAACTCACCACGCAGGATAGTTAGTTTGTTACCCGCTACTTTCACGAACGAGCCATAGGAGAAGTTGCTCTCATCTACACCATTCAGCCAGTTGCCATTAGGCACTTGAATCTTTATCTCAATCGCATCATTCTTAGCTGACACGGTATTAAAACCGCTCATTTTACCAATATATGCCTCGTAGATGGTGTATTGAACTATATCAACAGGTTGAATATTAATTGGATCTACATATGGTTCGCCCATAAGCGTAAGAGCAAGGGTGTCTATTCCATATACGAAAGATGCTTCAAACTTAGCCAAATCTCCCTCTTGAGAGAATACAGCAGAGGTATTTTCTACCAAGTCCACAGCAGTATTGTTAATCGTTACGAACAAAGATGCTGCATCGTAGGTTGCATATAACTTCTGCATACCATTAAAGAGAGTAATATCGATGGCATAACCTTGCACAAAAGCGGTCAACTTAAGGTCAGATGGCTCCCATACATCTGGAGCCACTTCCATATTATCGCTTACTAGTTGAATGGTCGCAGCTTTCTTGGGACCAACTTGTACATCCAATTGATAGTCATATGAATCACCCAACATGGTGCCTGTGATTGTAATGATGTCTTGATTTTTGGTAATCATCAATCCCTCATCGCAAGAGGCAGTTTGTTCACCCGCCAACTGCAGCGTGGCAGCATATCCAGTAGCAGCACCACCAGTATTATCCCAACCATAAACGACCAATGTAAGCGTTCCTTCGATTCCTACTTCTTCTGCAGAAAGTCCAGTGACTGTAAGGATTTTTCCACTCGTATAGCTTGCATTAGCGCCTGCAGTAACAACTGCAGTAGTTTTTCCAGCAAAACTCACCATAGAGATAAGTAAAGCACTAAGTAATAGTGTAAATTGTTTCATGTAATTGTTATTTATTATTGCCTAAAATATTAAATAGACATGCTGCAACATAAAGCTTTTATGTAGAGCAATATCGCAGCAAAAGTACTACTTTTTTTTGGAATATGCAAACGTTTTAGTGTATTTTTTATTTTTGTAAATTGTTTTTAGTTTTTTATTGCCATTGTACAAAAAACAGACTCCCTCGATACGAGGAAGCCTATTTTTTCTATCTGAGTAGGTTGATTATTTCACAACTGCACCTTGAGCATTATACTCTACACCATCTTTCTGAATAATCAACTGACTATTCCTGATATATTTGATTGGTTTCGCTTGAGAAGTAATAATATCCTGCACGCCTGTCGCTGCACCGTCATATACAATATGCACGGGCACTTCGTATGAGTTAATCGCATTAACTTCCATATACACCTCGCCTGCGCTATTCTTGCTTACTTCTACGGTTCCACCTACCAACAACCATAATGGAGTTGCCAAACTACCATCTTCAGCCAGCATTGCATAGAACGATGGCCATACTGCGCCTTGTACACCAGGATTTGCCATCACTGTCCCATATTCTTGAGAATCATCAATAGGATATACACCTTCTGGAATGATGATGTCAGGGTCGGTCTCTTCTGCAAAGAAGAAGAACGCAGCTTGATCCGTATTATCCGCAGCGGTAATACATAGATATACATAACCCGACTCATCTATCTTATTCTCAATCTGCACATTATCCATCGTTGTATAGGTGCGATCCACCTCAAGGAATGGTTCATCATATTCTAAATGATTATTGTATGCCGAACTCATCTTTAGGTGATAATAGATGGCATTGGTGCAAATCACTTTGGCTTCAGCTCTGATAGTACCATCCGTAGCCACCTTCACCTCCAACGTGCCCTTCTCTACTGTATGAAGGCGCTCACCATCTTTTGCACGAACGAAGCTATTACCTCCGTAGAAATCATACGCCCCGCCAGCTGTCCCAAATTTGCCAAACAAACCATCGTTAACATATGTACCTGCCACCTCCTGAGTGATTGGAGACAAAGAGATATACCACGCAGAGTCTGGGGTGAAAGCTGCCAACGTGTAGTAACCTTCTGCCATAGAATTGATAAACTCAATAGGCATTTCTACTTCCACTGTATCTACAGGATTGGGGGCGGCATACCACCATGTCACGTCGTATAATACCGCATCAAAACTAATCACACTAGCCTTGATTACTGTAGTATCACCATATTGGTTGAGCGTACCTGTAATGTCTGCGATATCAACCATATATTCATTCGTCTTGTTGATACCACTATAATCCATATACACATTCTCCATGGTGAAAGTATCACCCAGTTGTACATCAAAAATGGTGATAGATGCCTCATAATCGTTGCCAAAATTCAGGAGTTGCAACATATGCTGATTATAAGGCTGATAAGTGGCGATAGCCGACTCGTTAAAGGCAATCTTTACTGTGTCAGTCGGCTCTGGTACCACGTACTTCATATCAATGCAATAGTAGTTATAATCATTGCAATACGCTTCTAATAGTACTTCCCAACCAGTAGAAGTCTCTTTAAGATTGAGTTCTGCACGAATAGACTCCACCATTGCCCAGGTCACCATATCTGATAGTGCTACATAGACATTGCTATACACACCAGCTTCAAGTTGCCAGGCCTCATAGGTAGCCATCACATCGTATTCTGTGGAAGAGCCCAATACAAAAATCATACCTTGGCTCGCCATCGACTCATTGATCTCTAAATTAGTACATGATATACGAATTGTATCTTTAGGTATAGGTAATCCAGAGGGCATTGCTACGGTGTGATACACAGTATCTTGGTTGTAGAACGATAAATTCACAAGATACCCCATAGCTCCATTCTCCAAACTACCACTTTGCACCTGCAAGTCGGCTTGCAACAACTGTTGCTCTACACCTTTGTACACGATCTTTGTAGCATTCATATCCAAATCCTTTTGGGTATAAACACCATCAATATATGCAGAGTTAACTGTCAACTTCACATCCAAGTCAGCATTGTTTCCTTCCAGTACAAAATTTCCCGCACCAACTGTCAAGCGGGCATTATCAATCACACTTTCCTCTGTTGCTTTAGGTGTATACATCGTATGTACCGCATGTAAAACATATACATTATCTTCGGTGTCAGTAATTGTTGCGTCCAAGATAATCTCATTCATATACTCACCCGTCGCTTTCTCTGAGATCGTCATTTCGATGTCGCTCAAATAAATCTCATAGAATAATGTTGCAGATTGATACCAACCCCAGGTCCATTCATTACTAATATCATCCATCGTAAATTGCCCACAATAGGTATCAGCAGAACCATACCAACAAAGGCGAAAGGTGTATCCTTGCGCCTCCAAAGCAATATACCATTCGCAAGTCTCTGCTTCGTATTCTGGTCCAACCAGAAATCCGTCTCCATTGAGCGTGATAGTCTCAGTTTGCGCTTTTCGCAGGGGGAGCGTGGCTAAGTTATCGGTTTGCTCTTCTATCACGTCCATCTGCATAGGGCGGAGTACGTGTTTGGTTACATGCTGCTTTAATTGCGCCATCGCAGGCATAGAGGCAACTGTTGCTTGCACATCATCACTTACTGCTTGTGTTAAGAGCGGAAGAGACGTTTGTGGTACAGCCAGCATTGCTATAGCTACTACAGACAATACAATTAGCGTAAATATCTTTTTCATATAAATTATTTTTTTACTATTAACATAACGAACACACCTATCATTTCACCACAGCTCCATTAGCATTATAGTCTATATGGCCATGCTTAATTATCAATTGACCATTCTGAATCATCTTAATAGGGATTACAGTTACATTAACATTTTCCAGACTCGTCTTCATTATCTCACCAGAGATGGTGATATCAATAGCTACACCTGTCCCTGAATTCTCAACAACACCAGTAGCGGTAATTACACCATCAACGGTAGTAATGGTCAACGTACCCTCGCCGAAACCGAGCCAGTTTGCGCTTTCATCCCAGCTACCTACAGTTACAGTAGATGGAATCTCAGTTGGCTCAGTTGCCTCTGGATAATAAACTGGGATCTCCACTAATACAGGGTAAACCAAACCCTCTGCATCTGTCCATTCTCCTGTCATAGTCAACGCATAGTCAACTACATCATCAAACAAAGGGATTGTATCGATTTCTATTGTCGCATTCTCTACAACCACTACTGTTGCCTCCATGGGAGCAACAGACATTGACAAATGAAACTCTAGATACATATCATTCCACTGCACTTTAACTACAGCCTTTGCAGTTGGCGCATTAATATCAATTTCGTAAGCATACCCTTCGATAAAAGTTGCACCCGTTCCTTGAATGACTACAGAACTTTCAGGAGATAGTTTAAATGTAGCATCAGTTAGATTCTCTTCTCCAAGACAAAGAATCACTTCTACATCAAATGAAGCACTTGGACCACCTATGATACGCATATTCTCAAGATCAAATTGCATGTTGGTTATCTCATCCTCGTAAACCTCATACTCTGGTTCAGCAGCTACAGATACTTGTTTTGCGCTCATTGACATTACCATCGCCAAGGTAGCGAATAACGTGAAGATTTTTTTCATAAAAAGATAAATTTTAGTTAATAACTTATTAATCAATCGCAAAGGTAGAGAAAAAAACTGGAACTTCCAAATGAAAGTTATATTTTTACATCAAAAGCATACTTTTTTTTACACACGACGTTCCAAAACAAACAAAATAGGCTCCCTCTATGTTGAGGAAGCCCATTTTAGGTATGTATTAGTCCGTTTTCTATGTTCTAACAGCCATATTGTGGCGGTCTAACAGTAAAGCGGTCTAACTTCTAACAGCGCTTTAGCGCGGTCTTACTTCTTACTTTACCACTGCACCTTGAGCGTTGTATTGAACGCCGTTGCGGATGATGATCAATTGACCATTGTTAATAACCTTAGTTGGAGCAACGGTAGTATCTACGTTGTCAAGAGCGGTTGCAGGTGCCTCAGAACAGAGTACAAGGATATAAAGGTTGTTGTCATCGCCGAGGAAAGTACCCTCAAATACATCAACGGTACCATCTTGATAGTACTGAGCAACTACATCTTCAGAGAGAGTCAAGTTAACGTCACCATAACTTGCATTTTCTATGTCTGGCCACAAACCGGAA